>JBKPBH010000041.1:0-11590 GCA_046726795.1 Acidobacteriota bacterium | reverse complement strand
CCGGTCGCGTGCGGGTTGTTCCCGATGAAGAGGCCGATACCGCCGACGGAGTTCAAGAACGTGAAGCGGCCAATCGCGCGTTTGTTGCGGATCGCCCACGGAAGCATCACGAGATGCTGGACGGCGAGAAGGAGAGCCAGCTCCATGAGGATCGTCCGAACGGGAACGCGCCGCGTGAGGAGAGCGATGAGCCAGAGGAGACCCAGAAGGTAACCGACGCTCCGGGTCAGCGCCGCGAGGCCGATCACGAGACCCGCGAGGCCTGCGAGCGCGAGCGAGCGCGTCCGCCGGGCACGCCGCGCAGCAACCCAGACGAGGAGCACCAGCAGGGGACCGAAGACGTTCTCGGAGGCAAGGAGGAGCGGCATGAGAAGCGCACGCGGGTAAATCGCGTACATGAGGGCGACCGCGATCGCCGCCGATCGACCCGCGAGCTCGCGCGTCAACGCAGCGAGAAGCAAGAGCGTCAGCGCCGCCAGAACGAGATTGGCGAGCTTTGCGGCGGCGAGGGCCCCGCCCGCCTGAGCAAGGGCAACCGCAGTGGCGAGCACGATCGGATAGACCGGCGGATGGCTCGCGTCGGGAAGGTTCTCGGTGACTTCGTACGAGCCGGACCGGACGAGGTTCTGCGCCCGCTCAAAGTATTCCAAGAAGTCCGAAACTGGCCGCGTCGGAACGGTGAGGATCAGCAGCAGGCGCAGCAGCAGCCCGCCGGCGACGATCGCGGCGAGGATGAAGCCAAAACGCCTAGTGCCCAGCGGCGGTCTCCGCGGATTCGCGCAGCGTTACAGCGCCGGCGGAGACTTCTATCTAGCAGCCTGCGCTGCTACAACCTGCACTGCAACGCTACCCGGGCAGGGCTCGAAGACGAGCTCCGTGGTGATGGCGATGGCGGCCCTGTGAGACAGGTAAACGGGGCAGCGGTCCCCATAGAAGCCGTGGGCCCGCTCGGCACCGTGAACGCCGAAGATGACAGGCTCCGGCTCCGAGGGGAGATAAGCCTTGCGGACCGGTCCCTTTACGCGCTCGATTCGGACTTCAGATCGGTAAACCACGTCACCCATTTCACACCCTCTCTGGCCTACTCGCCCAATCATCCCTCCACGACACCGTTCTTGGGACACCTGAAACCGCTCTGACCCGGCCGGCATCCAAGGGGCATATGAGGCTATTGTCTGCGCGGGGATGGGATCCGAAGAGTGTATAAGCGGCCGTACATAACGTGCCTGGAGCTGATCGAGTTTCTCCACCTCTATCTGGACGGCGAGCTGCCTCCGGACCGCGTCGAAGAGTTCGAGCGCCATCTCTCGGTCTGTGACTCCTGCGTCCACTATCTCTCGACGTACAAAGAGACGATCTCTCTTGGCAAAGCGGTGTGCCGCGACCTGGATGCCCCCGTCGGAGCCGAGGTTCCCGAGGAGCTGGTGGCCGCCATTCTTTCGGCGCGCCGCGGCGCGAGCTGAGCGGTGTCGGAGGCTGGCGTGACAGCAGAGGGGCGGAAAGAACGAGGGTCGGAGCGGGAATTGGTTCTGCTGTTGCAGAGCGGCGACGAGCTCGCCTTCGAGCGGCTGGTCCGCGAGCAGGGCGGGCGGCTCCTCGCCGTTGCCCGCCGTTTCCTACGCGACGAAGAGGAAGCCCGGGACGCCGTACAGGAAGGGTTCCTGTCGGCCTACAGGGCGCTCGACCGCTTCGACCAAGGCTCGCGGCTGTCCACCTGGCTGCACCGCATCGTGATCAATGTCTGCCTGATGAGGCTGCGGAGCCGCCGGCGCCGGCCGGAAGAGCCGATCGAGGACTTTCTCCCTCGATTCCAGGACGACGGCCACCAGGTCCGCCACCCGACCCCGGAGTGGGAAGGCTCGGCCGAAACTCTTCTCGCTCAGAGCCAGACGCGCGCAATCGTGCGTGAAGCCATCGACCGTCTTCCCGACAGCTACCGGGGGGTGCTCCTGCTGCGCGACATCGAGGAGCTCTCGACGGAGGAGGCCGCGCGGTCTCTCGGCGTGACGGAAAACGCGGTCAAGATACGACTTCACCGCGCCCGCCAGGCCCTCCGCGGGCTCCTGGAGCCTCACTTTCGTCGGACGGCCTCGTGCTGACGTGCCGGGAGACGATCGACCGTCTGGGCGAGCTGGAGAGCCGAGATCTCGCCCCAGCGGAGCGGCGGGAGACCAAACGCCATCTGGCCGGGTGCGAGGACTGTCTTGCCTATTGGAGAAGCTACCGGACGACGGTCGCGCTCGAGCGGGCGGCGTATTCCGAGGAGGACCCGGCCGATCTCGAGATTCCTGAGGCGCTCGTGCGCGAAGTCCTGGCCTCGGCTCCGACTGTGCCTGGTTTCCTGGCCTCGGCGGGCTACGTGGTTCACATCCTCTCCGGGATCGCCGCCGCGCCCTTGCTCGCCTTCTGGCTGCGGTGACGCCGGAAGCGACGGGCGAAACCGGTCCGCCGGATGGGACATCGAATCCTCGGTGTCGACATTATTGGAAGAGACATACAGTGAGGCCGTGAGACGGGCTGAAACAGAGCGAGCCGCGGGCGGCGCGCCCGTTCCGGGCTCGGAGTGGCTCGAGGCGGACGGGCAGGGCGGCTTCGCTTCGGGCACCGCGGATCTGGTGCGGACGCGCCGCTACCACGCCCTGCTGCTCGCGGCGGCGGCACCCCCTTCCGAACGCTTCGTTCTGGTCAACGGCCTGGAGGCCTGGATCGAGACGCCGGAGGGCCGCTTCCCGATCTCATCGCAGTCCTATCTTCCCGGGGTCGTTCACCCAGACGGCGCGTCGCGGATTGAGAGGTTCGAGGCCGACCCCTGGCCGCGCTGGACGTTCCGTCTCGCCGAGAACCTGCGCGTCATGCAGGAGATCTTCGTCTCCCGGAGGAGCGGCGCGACGGCGCTCGTCTGGAGATTGAGCAAGAAGAGGCTGGACGCGACGCTCTCGGTGCGCCTGCTCTTTTCCGGTCGCGATTACCACGCCCTCCACCACGAGAACCCGGCCTTCCGCTTCCAACCGCAGCGGCGCGGCTACGGCTGGCTGTGGATCCCTTACGAGGGCGTGCCCGCCGTCAACGTGGCGACGAATGGATCGTACTCGCACGATCCGATCTGGTACTGCAACTTTCTGTATTCTCAGGAAAAGGCTCGGGGACTGGACGCCACCGAGGACCTCGCGTCGCCCGGCGTCTTCCGGTTCGATCTCGTCAAGGGCGAGGCCGTGATCCTCCTCTCGACGGAGGCGCCCGCCGGCGAGGACGACGCGGTCCTGCTCGCCCGGCGCCTTCGAATCGACGAGAAGCGCCGCCGGTTCGGGTTCCCCTCCCGCCTCGAGCGCGCCGCCGACGACTACATCGTCCGCCGCGACGAAGGCAAGACGATCGTCGCCGGCTACCCGTGGTTCACCGACTGGGGACGCGACACCTTCATTGCCCTGCGCGGCCTGTGCCTGGCGACGGGGCGGCTCGAAGAGGCGCGTCAGATCCTGCTCGAATGGGCGGGGACGGTGGCGGAGGGGATGCTGCCCAACCGCTTTCCCGACAGGGGAGGGGAGCCCGAGTACAACTCGGTGGACGCCTCTCTCTGGTACGCCGTCGCCGTCCACGACTACCTCGAAGCCTGCTCGCGGGCTCGACGGCGGGTCCCGCTAGCGGAGCGCGACGCGCTCGCCGGCGCCGTCCAGGCGATTCTGGAGGGTTACAGGAGCGGCACCCGCTACGGAATCGGGGAGGATTCGGACGGCCTGCTCGCCTCGGGGGTCCCGGGAGTCCAGCTGACCTGGATGGACGCAAAGGTCGGCGATCGGGTCGTGACGCCGCGTATCGGCAAGCCCGTCGAGGTCCAGGCGCTCTGGTTCAACGCGCTCTCGATCGGAGCGCGGTTCTCGGGACGATGGAACGAGCCCGCGGAGAAGGCCGCGGCTACCTTCGCGGACCGCTTCTGGAACCAGCGAGGCGGGTCTCTCTACGACGTCATCGATTGCGACCACGTCCCCGGGACCTCCGACCGGCGCTTCCGTCCCAACCAGATCTTCGCGGTCGGAGGGCTTCCGTTCGCACTCCTGTCCGGTGAGCGGGCGCGGAGAGTCGTCGACGCGGTGGAGGCGCGGCTCTGGACGCCGCTGGGGCTTCGCTCGCTGGCGCCCGAGGACCCGGCCTATGCGGGCCGCTATGCCGGCGGCGTCGCCGAGCGCGACGGGTCCTACCACCAGGGGACGGTCTGGCCGTGGCTGGCCGGCCCGTTCGTGGAGGCCTGGGTGCGCGTCCGCGGGGGGACGCCGGAAGCCAAGCGGGAAGCGAGAAAGAGGTTTCTCGATCCCCTCCTTCGCCACACGCAGGAGGCCGGGCTGGGTCACCTACCCGAGATCGCCGACGGCGATCCTCCCCATGCGCCGCGCGGCTGCCCGTTCCAAGCCTGGTCGGTCGGCGAGGCCCTGCGCCTGGACCGCATCGTCCTGGCAGGCTGATGAACGACGATTCGCCGACCGCGGCCGAGAGAGCGCGAGGGCCGGAGCCTGGTTCCCCGGTGCCTCTTGAAAACTCTCGGCCGCCGGCCGACGAGCACCGCACGCACGGCCACGCGCCCAACCGCTACGGCGTCCTGCCCGCGGCACAGCGCTTGAACGCGGACACGACGCTTTCGGGGCGAGGCGTCACGATTGCCTTCCTCGACTCGGGTTTCCTCCCTCATCCGGACCTGGTGCGGCCAGAGAATCGCATTCGCTTCTTCCACGACGCGGCGGCGCCGGGATCGCTTTTCGACCAAGAGCGCCTCCCGCAGGCTTCCGACTGGCATGGCACGCAGACCTCTGTCGTGGCCTGCGGCAACGGGCATCTGTCCGGCGGCCTCTACCGGGGGCTCGCGCACGAATCACGCGTCGTCCTCGTCAAGGTCGGAGAGAAGGGGAGGATCCGCGAAGAGCACATCGCGGCGGGCCTGGAATGGGTTCTCGCGCACCGCGAACGCTACGGAATTCGCGTCGTCAGCATCTCGCTGGGCGGCGACGAGGACTTGCCGCTCCCGGAAAACCGCGTGAACCGGCTTGCCGAGGAGGCGGTCCGGCAGGGTCTCACGGTCGTCGTCGCTTCGGGCAACGCCGGTTGCACGCCGATGTTCCGCCCCGTGCCGCCCGCGACGGCGCCATCGGTCATCACCGTCGGCGGCTACGACGACGACAACGACCCTGACGGAAAGAATCTCACCCTCTCTTGCTCGAGCTTCGGAACGACCGCCGATGGCCTCGCCAAGCCCGAGATCATCGCGCCCGCCAGAGGAGTCGCGGCGCCGATTCTGCCGGGGACGCCGGCCTACTGCCGCGCCGAAGCGCTCTCCCACCTGGCTGCGCAGCCGGACGTGCTCCTGGCGAAGACCCTGCGCGCGCTCGTCGAAGATCACCCCGACTTCGACCGTCTGCAAGGCCCCACGCCCGGGCAGACGCGTGTCCGAGTCGAAGAGGCTCTCCGCGCCGAGAAGGTCGTCGCGGCGCACTACCAGCATGTGGAAGGGACCTCCTTTGCCGCGCCGATCGTGGCGTCGGTCGTCGCTCAGATGCTCGAAGCCAATCCCTCCCTCACACCGGCCGCTGTCAAGCACATCCTCGTCACGACAGCGGACCGGGTCGCCGGCGCGCCGGCCCTGCGTCAGGGCCACGGGATGCTCTGCGCCCGCCGGGCCGTCGAGGCGGCGCGGCGCGAGGCCCACGGCGCCGATGGGAGCGCGTTTGCCGGCCCGCGACGCGAGGAGGGCCGGTTGGTCTTCACCTACCACGACGACCGCGCGGAGCGCGTGGAGCTCGCCGCCGATTTCAACGGCTGGGACCCGAGCCGGGGCGCCTTCGAACGGATCTCGCCGGGCGTCTGGCGCCTCTCGCTCGAAGCGCCGGCCCCCGGCCGGTACCGTTACAAGCTCCGGGTGGATGGCGACCGCTGGCTGGAAGACCCCGGCAACGGAGCGAAGGAGCCCGATCCTTACGGCGGCTTCGACTCCCTCCTCCGCCTCGACCCCTGACGGCTATGAGCGAGCGGGCTGCGTCCCGGCCATATCGCGGCGACGCGCGATGGCGCCGGCGAGAACCGCGAGAAGGATGTAGGACACGAGGGCCTGGACCGCGAAAGCGCGGGGACTTCCGGGATCGGGCAGAAAAGGAGTCGCGACCGTCATCGCGATGAGGGTCAGACCGAAGATGGCGGTCGCCGCCGCGGCGCCGTGGCTGCGAGGACGTGAGGCGCGCAGGTAGAGCACGCCCCCCGGCGATCAAGACAGCGAGCTCCGCGCCGATCGCCGCGAGCCGATGGTTCCAGAGCCCCAGGCCGATCTTCGGCGACCCGGGTCCCGGTCCGGGCGGGAGGTCCGTAGTATGAACGAGGACATCGAGCAGAAAATGCGAGAAGACGGCCGCGCCGAGGAACGCGGCCGCGGCCGTGCGGCCGCGAGGCGAGTCCCGACTCGCCACGAGCAGGAACCCGGCTGCGACGATCGCCGACCAGGCGACCGCGCCGAGCAGGCTGTGCGAGTACGGCATGAAGTAAAGGTCGTAGGGCATTGTAGGCGGTCCATCCGGGCACGATCCGCATCTTCTCGACGCCCGCCAGGACGAAGACGGAAAAGAGGACATCCAGAAACTGCACCGCCATGAAACAGGAGAGCGAGGGACAGGCGCGGGCTATACCGTTTCGCCGCGAGAGAGACGCCGTAGTGGCCGATGAACATGCGGCCGGAAGGGGAGCGGTTTATTTTGCCATCTTCCGAGCAGCCTGGACCGCCGCGTCGACGCCGGATTGCTTGCGGATCTCGCGGACTTTCGCGCGGGCGTCTTCCGAGAGGCGGCGTATCGCAGCCATGTAGCGACCCTGGGCCTGGCGCGCCACTCTTTGGGCGCGGGTAATGGCCTTACGAGCGCGCGGCACGGCGCGGCGGACAGCCGTGCGGCCGGCCGACGCGAAGCGGCGCGCCGCAGGTGCGGAGGCCTCCTCGAGGGCGGCCAGCCTTTGCCGAAGCGCGCGGATCGTCTTCTCACGGCGCTGAAGCGCCCGGGTGACGTCTCCGGCGGCGATCTTGCCTTCCTCGAGGAGCAGCTGCAGCACCGCGGCGGCGTGATCGGCGGTCATCTTCAGGGCCTTTCTGGTCTTTCGTCTCACGGGAGCCTCCTTCGGGCCGCCATTCTATGGCTTGCCTGGCCCTGCCTGAGCGGGGAAACCAAAGCCGGCGGCCGGCATCCAATCGCCGAAGTCTCATGAATCCTGCATGGAAGCGCCACTGGCCGGAGTATCTGATGGAAGCGGCGGAGCTCGCCCTCTTCATGATCTCGGCCTGCCTCTTCCTGGTTCTTCTCGAGCACCCATCGTCCCCCCTCCGGCGGGCCCTGCCGGATCCGTTTCCGCGCCGGTTCCTCATGGGCCTGGCGATGGGGACGACGGCCGTGGCGATCGTGTTCTCCCCGCTCGGCAGGCGCTCCGGGGCCCACTTCAACCCGGCCGTGACGCTCTCCTTCTGGCGGCTGAAGAACGTCGAGCCGGCCGACGCGGCGGGCTACATCCTCTCGCAATTCGCGGGTGGCGCGGCGGGCATCGCCGCGGCCGCCCTCCTTCTGGGGAGACGCGTCGCCCATCCTTCTGTCAACTACGCCGCGACGCTGCCGGGGCGATGGGGCGCGGCGCCCGCGTTCCTAGCGGAGGCGGCCATCTCCTTCGTCCTGATGTCGGTCGTACTCGGCGCGATGAGCCGTCCGAGACTCGCCCGCTTCACGGGGGTCTTCGCCGGCTGTCTCGTTGCGGCCTTCATCACGTTCGAGGCTCCGATCTCGGGAATGAGCATGAATCCGGCGAGGACTTTCGGGTCGGCATCGGGATCGCGCGTCTGGCAGTCGCTCTGGATCTACTTCACAGCGCCGCCGCTCGGGATGCTTCTCGCGGTCGAGGCGAGATTGCGTCTGGGGAAAGCGCGGGAGATCCTGTGCGCGAAGCTCAATCTCGCCGAGGGATACCCGTGCATCTTCCGGTGCGGTTACGCCCGGCGCGCGGCTGCCCCCCTCGAGGCGGCGGCCGGAGGGAGGGGGTAACTTGATTTCCAACCACCACTACGACGTGGCGATCATCGGAACGGGGGCGGGCGGCGGGACGCTCGCCTGGGCCCTGGCGCCGACCGGGAAGAAGATCCTGCTCCTGGAACGCGGCGACTACGTCCCGCGCGAGAAGGAGAACTGGTCCACGCGCGCCGTCAATCTCGAGGCGCGCTACAACACGAAGGAAGAGTGGCGCGACAGTCAGGGCAAGCCGCTCCACCCACACACGAATTACTTCGTCGGCGGCAACACGAAGTTCTATGGCGCGGCACTCTTCCGCTTGCGCAAGGAAGACTTCGGCGAGATCCGGCACCACGGCGGCGTCTCGCCGGCCTGGCCTGTCTCCTACGAGGAGATGGAGCCGTACTACACCAGGGCCGAGCGGCTCTACCACGTGCACGGGGAACGGGGCGCCGATCCGACGGAGCCTCCCGCTTCCGCGCCGTACCCCTATCCGGCGGTCAGCCACGAGCCGCGCATCCAGAGGCTCTCGGACGACTTCGCGCGCCTGGGCTGCAAGCCTTTTCACGTTCCTCTGGGGATCATGCTCGACGAGGGCAATCGCCGGACGAGCCCCTGCATCCGCTGCTCGACCTGCGACGGCCACCCGTGCCTCGTCGGCGCCAAGTCGGACGCCCAGGTCGTCTGCGTGGACCCGGCGCTGCGCTACGAGAATGTCTCCATGGTGACCAACGCGAAGGTCACGCGGCTGCACACGGACGCGTCCGGCCGCCGGGTCACGAAGATCTTGGTCTCCCGCAACGGCTCGGACGAAGAGTATTCGGCCGACGTCGTCGTCTCTTCCTGCGGGGCCATCAATTCGGCCGCGCTCCTCCTGCGTTCGGCCGGCGAGAAGCATCCCGAAGGCCTCGCCAACAGCTCTGGGGTCGTCGGCCCCCATTACATGGGGCACGTCAACTCGGTCCTGATGGCGATCTCCAAGTGCCCCAACCCGACCGTCTTCCAGAAGACACTCGCCGTCAACGACTTCTACTTCGGCTCGAAGGAGTGGGAGTACCCGATGGGGCACATCTCGTTCGTCGGGAAGTTGGACGGCGACACGCTGAAGGCCGGCGCGCCCGCGATCGCCCCGGGGTTCACGCTGGAGCTCATGGCGGGCCACTCGCTGGACTTCTGGCTGACGTCGGAGGACCTTCCGGACCCCGAGAACCGGGTGACGCTCGATTCGGACGGCAACATCGTTCTGACCTACAAGCCCAACAACGAGGAGGGACACAGGCGCCTGACCGCGAAGCTCCAGGACCTGATGAAGCGGCAGACGAAATGTCCCGTGCACGGTCACGACTGTCACGTCGGCCTCTTCCCGAGGAGCCTCTACGTCGGCCAGCGGATTCCGCTCGCGGGCGTGGCCCACCAGAACGGCACGATCCGCTTCGGGCGGGACCCGAAGACCTCGGCGCTCGACGCCAACTGCCGGGCCCACGACGTGGACAACCTCTACGTCGTGGACGCGAGCTTCTTCCCCTCGAGCGGCGCAGTCAACCCCGCACTCACGATCATGGCAAACGCGCTGCGCGTGGCCGATCACTTGAAGGAGAGGTTGGCGTGAGGGGAGGGACTGGGAGACGGGGGGACTGGGAGACTGGGAGAAGGACCGTCGGAAGGGTTCTCATCGCGGCTTTCGTCGCGGTCGCGGCGGGCTCCGGCGCGTCGGCGCAGCCGCTCGTTCGTGCTCTGGACTCGGTCGGGATGACGGTGTCGGACATGGACCGCGCGGTGGATTTCTATTCGAAGGTACTGACCTTCGAGAAGGTCTCGGACGCGGAGGTGGCAGGGAGCGACTACGAACACCTGCAAGGGCTCTTCGGCCTGCGCATGCGCGTCGTGCGGATGCGGCTGGGCTCGGAGGCAATCGAGCTCGCCGAGTACCTGGCTCCCCGGGGAAGGCCGATCCCTCCGGACGTCAAGAGCAACGATCGTTCGTTCCAGCACATCGCGATCATCGTCAGGGACATGGACGCCGCGTACCGCCGGCTCCGGGACAACCGGGTCGAGCATGCCTCCTCGGGGCCACAGAGGCTGCCCGACTGGAACAAAAACGCCGGCGGGATCAAGGCCTTCTACTTCCGGGACCCGGACGGGCATCCGCTGGAAGTCCTGGAGTTCCCGGAAGGGAAGGGCGGCGCGAGGTGGCACAGGCCGTCGGATCGCCTCTTCCTCGGGATCGATCACACGGCGATCGTCGTCGGCGACACGGAGACGAGCCTGAAGTTCTACCGCGATCTGCTTGGCTTCCAGGTGGCGGGGGAGAGCGAAAACTACGGCGTCGAGCAGGAACACTTGAATAACGTCTTCGGCGCGCGCCTCCGGATCACGAGCCTGCGCCCGCCTTCCGGACCCTCGGTCGAGTTCCTGGAGTACCTGGCGCCGCGGGACGGCCGCCCCGCCCCCGAGACGCGCGCCAACGACCTCCTCCACCGCCAGACCCGCATCGTGACCGCCGACGCGACGGCCGCCGCGAGGAGGCTCTATGCGGGCAGGGTGGAGTTCCTGTCTCCGGGCGCCGTTGAGCTTCCGCGCCGCGAGCTCGGCTTCCGCAAAGGGTTTATCGTCCGGGATCCGGACGGGCACGCCCTGGAACTGGTGGAGAACTGAGGATGAACCCTTCGACTCGAGCGAATCCCGCAGAGAAGCCTCTCTTCATTCCGGTGATCCTGGGCACGCCCCGCCAGGGACGATACAGCGAGCACGTGGCGAAATTCGTGACAGGGGAGCTGGCAAGATTCGCGGGCGTCGAGACCCAGCTCGTGGACGTGCGGGATCTGCCCATCCCGGTCACCGGCGCCGGCGAGGACGTCAAGGACCCGTCCTTCTCCGAGCTCTGTGTGCGAGCGGACGCCTTCGTGATCGTGGCGCCGGAGTACAACCACGGCTATCCCGGTTTGCTCAAGCACGTGCTCGACACGAACCTGAAGGAGTACATCCACAAGGCGGTCGGCCTCTGCGGCGTCTCGGCCGGCGGCTTCGGCGGCACGCGCGTCATCCAGAACATGCTGCCGGTCATGCGCGAGCTCGGGCTCGTGACGATTTTCTGGGACGGAAACTTCTCGAGCGTCCAGAAGCTGTTCGGCCCGGACGGGGCGCTTCTCGATCCCTCGTACCCGAGACGGATCGAAAAGTTCCTCAGAGAGCTGATCTGGATGGCCAGGGTCCTGCGCTATGGACGCGAAAACGTCCCCGTGGAGTCATGACAATGGACGAGCACGAACAGGCGAAGACCTCCCCAGATGGCGGGCTGCTCTGCCCCCGCTGCGGCGGGCCAATGAACTTCCACGCCCAAAAGGTGGATCGCAGCGTCGATCCCGCCACCGATACGGACATGGACGGGGTGCTCGCCGAGTTTCACACCTGCGCCGCCTGCAAGTACGTCCACAAACGGCTCTCTCGCTCCTGATCCCTCTTCCCAGTTTCACATCTCTCCCTCCGCTGGCGGAGAAGGCCCCGAGCGAGATCCTTCCCCTTGCCAGCGCCTCGGACGATCGCGGAAACCACAATCCTCTCTCGGCATCCAATAACTG
>JBKPBH010000040.1:0-8817 GCA_046726795.1 Acidobacteriota bacterium | reverse complement strand
CAGCCTCCCGATCGGCGAGGTCGGCGGCCTGGAGGGAAACGCTTATACGGCGCGCGCCTCTGATCCGACGTCGCTGTGGTTCAACCCGGCCGGCATCGCCGGCGCCAACGTGTCGGCGGTGAGCGCCAGTACCGGCACCTTTCGCGTTCTGACTGTCTCGCCCCAAAAGCTGGAAGGTAATGGCGGCTCCATCGACCAGCTTCCCGCCGCGGTCGGCTTCGTCCTGAAGAAGCCCTTCAACTGGGAGGCGTGGACTTTCGGCTTCGCCATCGTCCGCACCGCCGCGTGGTCCCAGTTCACCGACGGGGTCGTCAGCACGCCCGACTCGCGCCAGCGCATCACGCTGTCTGCCGATACCTCGTTCAACCGGACGACGGTCGCCCTCACCATGGGTCACGACGGCGGCAAGGACTGGCGCTTCGGGGGAGGCTTCCTCCTCGATATCCTGAACCTGCACAGCGTCCAGTCACTGACCTTCCGTCAGGAGACCGAGACGTATGTCCGGACGTTCCTCGACTCGTACCGCGCCGCCGGAAGCCAGGTCAACCTGCGCCTGGGCCTCGGAGCGCAAGTCGACCTCGCCAAGCACGTCAGGCTCGGAGCAGTCCTCCGGACCCCGGGTGTCCGGATCTTACCGGGCGGCAGCTTCAACATCGACGTCGTCGATCAGAGGGGGGCCGTGTCGGATCAGCTCTCCTTCTTCGACTCCACGAACATCACCTTCAAGTACGTCCTGCCGCTCGAGGCCGCCGTCGGCGCCGCCTGGGTCTCCGACGTCGGCGAGATCGAGCTGGACCTCAAGGCGCAGACCGGCCACTCGGTGTATGACGGATTCTCGAGCACCAAGTCGGTCGCCCGGATCACCGATTCCGGAGACGGGACTCCGGCCCGGCAGACTTCGACACCCTTCCCCGGCATCCCCTTCGCGTCCCGCTCGATCGTCAGCGTGGCGTTGGGTGGTTTCGTCAACCTGAGCAAGGACGGGCAATGGAAGCTCCACGCCGGCTTTGCGAGCGACCCCTCGCCCGTGGCCAGCGCCGACGGATTCTTCGACCGGATCAATCTGAACAGCGTGACGCTCGGCGTTGGCGGAGCCTCGAAGCACATCTCCGGCTCGCTCGGCTTCAACTACCAGTTCGGGTCCTCGGAGCAGCGACTGGTCGCCGACCTCGCCGGCACCGAGCTCACCCGGACGGAGGTCAGGATCTCCAATATCGGGATCATCTACTCGGTGTCCTACGTGTTTTGAGACGTTTGCCCATGTCGACGCGTCGCGATAAGACGACCGCGCTCATCCTGGCTCTCGTCGCGGCGCCTGCTTTCGCGCACGCTCCAGAACCTTCGCCTGCGCCTGCGGCGCCTTCGGTCCGCTCGTCGGAGCCCGCTCCGGCGCCGGACTCACTGGGCTGGATCGGCGCCAGCCTGGGATTCTCCCTCGCCGTCCCTGTTCTGTTGGGCGCCGCGCGGCTCTATGGCGCGCTCGGCAGCGCGGTGCTGTTCCTGATCTGGGCATACCTCATTGCCTGGATCCTCTTGCTGGGCAGACTCCTGCTAGCGCGGCCCCTTCGCGGGACCTGCTTTAGTTAGGTGATCCAGCGGGGAGGGATAGCACAAGCTCCTCGAGCGCTTTCAAGTCGCCGACGTCTCCACGGCGCGGCAACGTTTATTCCACGGTCTGAGCTTCCGCCGCTCGGTGATCGCGATAGTGCCAGTAGGCCAGTGTGAGCACCGCGACGACCGGGATTGCAAGGAAGATCCCCGGCAGGCCGCCGAGCTCCGCGCCGCACAAGATAGCCAAGACGACGACCAGAGGCTTCAGGTGAATTCCTGTCCCGACGATCTTCGGGTACACGACGTAATCCTGAACGGCCCTGAGCACGAGGAGGAAAAGCAGAACGGTCACTGCCCGCCCGAGTGAGTGGAATGCAGCGAAGCCTGTTGCCAGGACGCCAATCGTCAGAGGTCCTGCCAAGGGAACGAATTCCAGCAGGCCAGCTGTAATCCCGAGCACGACGGCGTACGGCACGCCGATCACGAGGAACGCGATCGTGCAGACCACGCCTATGAGCAGGCAGGCCGTCACCTGGACGCGAATGTAGGCCGCCAGGGTGTCGTTGAGCTCTACCAGAAACACCTCCCCGCGTGACCGCAGGTGCCCCCGGGGAAGAATACGCAAAATGGACTTGCGGAGAAGCTCGGCGTCTTTGAGCAGGAAGAACGCCAGAATCGGAACGAGAATCAGCCAGGGGAGATAGACGAGCCAGCCGGCGAGGCGTGGAAGCAGCTCGCTCGTCACGTATGTTCCTCCAACCGTCACCATCTGGTGGATCGCTCGATCGATGTTCTCACGCACCGCCTGTGGAAGCGCGCGGCTCTGGTAGCCTGTCTGCCAGCTCCGCCATCGATCCTGAACTCGCGCCAGATAACCTGGAGCCGCTGCTGCAAGCTCGCCGAGCTGGTCATTGAGGACAGGGAGGAGGAGCACGAAGGCAGCCGCCAGAGATCCGAAGATAAAGACATAGACCACGCCGATCGCCGCCGGTAGCGGAAGAACGAACTTCCGTGCCCTCACCGTGACGGGTCGGCGACAAAAGCCGACAAGAGGAGCGACCAGGTAGCCGAAGAACACTGCGAGAACCAGCAGCAGGAGGACGCCGCGCAGGCGGTACAGGATCCAGAGCGCTGCGGCTACGCCGAACACCAGAAACAGAATCTGGAGAGTGGTCCGGACCGCGAACTGATTGGAACGAGGCAGCGGCGGCTCCTCCCCTTCGGTCCGGATCGGATGCGTTCCTTCCTGGTTGGACCTCAAGTCGGCCATAGGCTCGGTTCCTCTCCGGTCGCCCGTTGGCGCGGCCGGCTCTGCCCGTCATCGTGATGACGGGAGAAACGACCGCCTCGTTTCCCAGCAGTCTACCGGGATCTTCACGGGGCGGTGAATCGACAAGCCACTCCCTGGTCCCTTTAACCCGAATAATTCATGAGCGACTCCGGCCGTCCCGAGGATCGTGTTTCGGCCGGGGGTCCATGAATTATCCGAGCTAAAAGGGAAGGTCCGAGGATGAACCCCCGGGCGTGGCCACGCCGAGCCGCGCAAGCGTCCGCTGGAGTAAGCTGAACCGCAGAGCGAGGGTCGCGTGAGCTGGGTATCGCAGCTGGAGATGCTGGGGCAGGTGGCCCTGGCGATGGCGCTCGGAGCGCTCCTGGGGCTCGAGCGCGAGCTCGCACGCAAATCGGCGGGCCTGCGCACGCACATGCTGATCGCCGGAGCGGCCGCGATGCTCGTGGGCCTCGTGGACGCCCTTCTCCACCGTTTCCTGCTGCCCGCGATCTCGCCTCTCGTGCGCGCCGACCCCGTCCCGGTCATCACCGCGGTCGTCATGGCGGTGGGTTTCCTGGGAGCCGGAACGATCATCCGGCGCAGCGACGCCGAGCATGTCGAGGGTCTGACGACCGCCGCCGCGATGCTCTTCTCCGCGGCCGTGGGGTCGGCCGTCGGCCTGCGCCAGTTCCTGCTCGCGATCGGCGCGACGGTTCTCGCGCTCCTCACCCTGCGGGGCGTGATGTATTTCGAGGAGAAGCTTGTTCGCCGCCGGGGCGGCGGCTCCGCGGGCCGACCGAATTGAGATCGCCGTCGCATCTTCTCAAGGGCATCGGCGCCCTGGATGCCACGACCCTGGTCGTCGGCTCGATGATCGGATCCGGCATCTTCATCGTCTCGGCCGAGAGCGGTCGGGTCGCGGGCGCGCCCGGATGGCTCCTGGCAGCGTGGGCCATCGCGGGGATGCTGACCATGATGGCCGCGCTCTCCTGCGCGGAGCTCGCGGCGATGCTGCCGAAGGCGGGAGGGCAGTACGTCTTCTTCCGCGAGGCGTACGGGCCGCTCTTCGGGTTCCTCTTCGGCTGGACGATGTTTCTCGTCGTTCAGTCCGGCACGATCGCGGCCGTCTCGGTCGCGTTCGCGAAGTTCCTCGGCGTTCTCTGGCCGGCGATCTCCGGATCGAGGAAGGTCTTCGCGGCCGGGCGCTTCTCCGTCTCCGCGGTCCAGGCCGTCGGGCTTCTCGTGATCCTCCTCCTGACCGCGTCGAACGCGACGGGCTTGAAGACAGGGACGCGGACGCAGAACATCTTCACGTTCGCAAAGTTCTCGGCGCTCTTCGCGCTGACGGCGCTCGGATTGACCCTCGGGCGGGCGGGCTCCCTGGCGATCGGCTCGTCGCGGTTCTGGAGATCGATCTCGGCCTCCGGTGGCGAGCAGACGGGCCTCGCGCTCGTCGCGGGCGTCGCGACCGCCATGGTGGGCCCCATGTTCTCCCAATCCGCCTGGAACAACGTGACCTTTGCCGGCGAAGAGGTGCGCGAGCCGGGGCGGACTCTTCCACGCGCGCTGCTGGTAGGGTGCCTGCTCGTCACCACGATCTACGTCCTCGCCAACGTCTCCTACCTGAAAGTTCTGCCGTTCTCCGAGATCCAGCATGCGCCGGAGGACCGCGTGGCGACCGCCGCGGCGACGTCGCTCTTCGGGTCCGGCGCCGCCGGCGTCATGGCGGCCGCGATCATGGTTTCGACCTTCGGGTGCGTCAACGGCCTGATCCTCTCCGGAGCGCGCGTCTCGTTCGCGATGGCGCGGGACGGCCTGTTCTTCCGCGGGCTCGAAAGGCTGAACCCGTCCGCTGTGCCGGGCAATGCCCTCTGGGCGCAGGCGTTCTGGTCGGCGGTCCTCGTCCTCTCCGGCAGCTACAGCGATCTGCTGAAGTACGTCATCTCCGCCGACATCCTCTTCTACATCCTCCTGGTCCTCGCCGTGATCGTTCTGCGCGTGAAGAGGCCCGAATGGCCAAGGCCCTTCCGGGCGCCGGGCTATCCGTACCTGCCGCTCCTCTACGCGGCCGCCGGCCTGGTCCTGATCGCGGTCCTGCTGGCCGGCAACCCACGGACGACCTGGCCCGGGTACCTCCTCGTCCTGACTGGTGTCCCCGTGTACTTCCTTTGGAAGCGGAAGAAGTCGTAACGGTTTTGGATTTGGGATCTTGGATTCTGGATTGATCCCGGAAGGCGAGGTCCGGCTGCTCGACGTCGCCGACGGGGCGGTTCTCGTCGAGTATCCGGAGGACGCCGAGCTGGAAGCCAATCGGAGGGCCGTCGCCGCGTCGCGGGAGCTCGCGAATCGCCGGCCGCCGGGATTCCTCGACGCCGTCCCGGGCGCCCGCACGCTGCTCGTCGAATTCGATCCCCGGCATTTCGCGCGCGACCGTCTGGCCGAAGCGCTGCGCCGCGGGGCTCATTCGGGCGAGGGCCTGGACTCCTCGCGGCGCCTGCTCGAAGTCCCCGTCCTCTATGGCTTGGACCGTGAGGCCGGACCGGACCTGGAGGAGCTGGCGCGAGTCGCCGGGCTCCTCCCCGAAGAATTCGCACGACGCCACGCAAACGCGGACTACCGTGTGGCCTTTCTGGGATTCGCCCCCGGCTTCGCGTATCTGGCGGGACTTCCCGAGGAGCTTCGTTCTCCGCGCTTGCCGACGCCGCGCACCCGCGTGCCGGCCGGCAGCGTCGGGATCGGCGGCCCGTATACGGGGATCTATCCGGGGGAGACCCCGGGCGGGTGGAAGCTGATCGGCCGCGCGCCGGTGCGTCTCTTCGATCCAGCGAAGGATCCGGCGGCCCTCCTCCTGCCGGGCGACAGGGTGTCCTTCCGGGAGATCGGGAAGGAGGATTTCGAACGCCGCCGCACCCTCCTCGAGCCGGCCGGAGCGGGCCCGTCTCCGGAGAGACCTGGCCGGGCGCTCTTTCGCGTTGCGGCGCCGGGCGTCTTCACGAGCGTCCAGGGAGCGCCGCGTCACGGACGGGCGATCTACGGCGTGCCGCCCGGAGGCGCCATGGATGGCGAGGCGCTCACGAGCGGCAACGCGCTTCTCGGCAATTCCTCCTTCGCGCCGGGTCTCGAGATGACGCTCGTCGGCCCGGAGCTCGAGGCGCTCTCGGAGGCCGTCGTCGCGCTTTCGGGAGCCGGTCTCGAGGCCCGACTCAATGGGAAACCGGTCGAGTCTGGAACCGTCTGTCAGCTTCGCGCCGGAGACCGACTGCGCTTGGGACCGGTACGGGGAGCGGCCCGCGCGTATCTCTGCGTCGCCGGCGGTCTGGCTCAAGGGCCGAGACTCGAACCTCCGCGACGGCTCGTTTCCGGAGACACGGTTTTCTCGAGCGTCCGGCCGCAGGCTCGCCACGACATGCCCCGTCAGGGGTCCCGCGCCAGCGAAGCGGGCGCAGAGATCCGGATCCGCGTTCTTCCCGGTCCTCAGCAGGACCGCTTCGAGCCCGGGGCCCTCGAGACGTTCCTCGGCGGGCGGTACCGCGTTTCCGCCGCGAGCGACCGGCGCGGCATCCGCCTCGAAGGGCCCCTCCTGGCCAGCCGCGGAAGCCCCGACATCCCTCCCGAAGGCACGCCCCTCGGAGCGATCCAGGTCCCTCTGGACGGCCGGCCGATCATCCTCGGCCCCGACCGGCCGGTGACTGGCGGTTACGCGAAGATCGCCACGGTCGTGTCGGCGGATTTTCCGCTGGTCGGACGGGCCCTGCCCGGGACCGCCCTGCGCTTTGCTCAAGTCACGCTGGCCGAGGCCCTTACGGCCCGGGCGGGCGGCAGGGAGTAGGATCACGGGTCCAAATGGCCGTGGACTTGAACGCCGATGTCGGTGAAGGACTGGACGACGCCGCGCTGCTGCCCTACCTCACGTCGGCCAACGTGGCCTGCGGGCTTCACGCCGGCGATCCAACGGTGATGGACGCGACGGTCGCGGAGGCCCTCGCCCGCGGAGTCCGCGTCGGGGCCCATCCGGGATATCCCGACCGCAAGAACTTCGGGCGGGTCCGCATGGAGATGCCGCCGGAGGCGATCGAGCGGCTGGTGCTCTACCAGATCGGGGCGCTCGAAGGCTTCGTGCGGGCGCGCGGGGGCAGGCTGACCCACGTCAAGCCGCACGGGGCGCTCTACCACGCCGGCGCGGAGTCGGCGGAAATCGCCCGGGCGATCGCGGCGGGGATCCGGCGCGCCGGGCAAGACCTCGCCGTCGTCGCTCAGCCGGGCTCGCGGCTGCTCGAAGCGGCCCGCGAGGCGGGGCTCCCGGCGGAGAGGGAAGCCTTCGCCGACCGGCGATACCGGGCGGACGGTCGGCTCGTTTCCCGCTCGGAACCCGACGCGCTCCTGACCGATCCCGACGAAGCGGCCGCCCAGGCCGTGTCTCTGGCGCGCGGCGGTTTCGTCCTCGCGCGGGACGGCTCTCGTCTCGAGGTCGAGGCCGACACGATCTGCCTGCACGGGGACACTCCGGGAGCGCCGGCGATCGCCCGCAGGATCCGGGAGCGCTTCGCCCGCGAAGGGATCGCGGTCGCTCCTCCGGAGATGGCTTCACAGGCCAGCGTCTGAGCCATGCAGGACGGCGCGAGAGAGCGGAACCAGGCCGAAGCCGAGAGCTGGTCTCAAAGGCTTCGGAGTCTCTTCGAGACGGCGCGCCGTCTTCTCTCGACACGCCTCGCGATCTTCGGCGAGGAGCTCGGCGTCAAGGCCGGAGTCCTGGCCCGCGCGTTGGCCGCCCTCCTCCTCGCGGCGGCCTTCGGCGGCGCGTCTCTTCTCCTCTTTACGGCGTGGATCGCCGCCCTCTTCACAAAGCTCCTGGGAGGCCCCGTCGCCGGGATCCTCGCGGCCTTCGGCCTCTACGTTGCCGTCGCCGCACTCGCGGCGTGGCTCGGGGTCAGGGCGCTCTCCCGCGTCAAGCCTCTGGAATTCCCGGTCACGACGGAGGAGCTCCGCAAGGACTGGGCGGCTCTGCGCCTCTCGGCCACTCCGGAGCCCGAGCCTCCAGCGGAGATCCCCGAGCCGCCGGCGCGGGCAGCCGGCCCGGGCGCGGACGATCTCGAGGAGCGCTTCCGGGTGGGATCGGAGTGAGCGGCGCGCAGGAGCGGATCGCCGCGCTCGTACGCCGCGGCGAGTCCCAACGCGAAGACCTGGCGATCGCCGTCCTGGACGCGCGCGACGAGATCGAGCGTCGGCGTGCCCAGTGGAAAGCAGCGAGCATGATCGCGACCGGTCTGGCCGCGGCGGGGACGGTTGCGTGGAAGCTCTTCGGCAAGGCCTCGCTCGCCGCTCGGCTGGGCCGGGCCGCTTCCGCGGTCTCGCTCCTGGTTGGCCTGGCTCGCGGTATCCAGCGCATTCGCCGCTTCTGGTAGGGAGGCTGCCGGCTATCGGCTGGCAGCCATCGGGCCGTCGTCTCTTCGATTGCCGGATTGTCCTGATTGGGGCAAAAAACGGCTTCTGCGGAGGACAACGCGGGGCCAGTAAGTCCTTTGTTTTATGTGTTGTGAGCCTGGCACCCGCGTTGCGATTCTGGATGGCGTACCGCGGAGCAACCGCGGAGGAGGTAAGCCATGAGAAAGATGTCGAATTGGATTTTCGCCGCCATCGCGGGTGGAGCGCTCCTGCTCTCCACGCCGTCCAGTGCGAAGGGGCAGGTGGCGTTCGGAGGGACGTTCCGCGGTCCGCACGGGCAGTTCTCGATCGGGATCGGGAGCCCCGCGTTTCCGGTCGGCGGGTACGTGCCCTATCCCTACGCCCGGCAGGTGTACTTGAGGCCCGACTACGGCTACGGCTTCTACTACGACTCGCAGTGGATTCCCTGCGAGCAGTATGGGTCCCGCTGGGTCGTGATCGAGCGGCCGGTGTTCTATGGCCGCGGCTATTCCTACGGGGATCGGGGCTATTCCTACGGGGATCGGGGCTATCGCCGTTACGACCGAGACAACTTCTATCGTCATCGTTCTTAC
>JBKPBH010000039.1:0-4712 GCA_046726795.1 Acidobacteriota bacterium | reverse complement strand
CCGAGAGGACCGTGCCGATGTAGGTCGCCAGCCGCGCGATCGCGGAGAGGACCGCGAGCTCCTCCGCCGTTCCGGTCAGCATCAGGAGGAGCGCCACGCCCGTCTGGGTCAGGATCGCCACGTGGGGAGTCCTGTACTTCGGGTGGACCCGCGCGAAGACCGCCGGGAGACGGCCCGACTCCGCGAGGGCATAGAGGTAGCGGGGTCCCGCCAGGACGGTGTTGTTGTTGGTTCCGAGGACCGAGAGGATCGCGCCCAGGGTCAGGACGAATCCCCCGACCGGTCCCATCATCATCGCGGCGCCGTCGGCGAGCGGAGTCGGCGAGGACCCCAGGTTCGGGATCGTGCCGATGGCGACGAGCTGCACGGCGCTGTAGATCGTCGCCACGATCCCGATCTGCACGACCAGCGCGAAGGGGACATCGCGCTGCGGATTCTTGAACTCCCCGGCCGGGGCGGCGGTGTTCTCGAAACCGCCGTAGGCGAAGAGGACGAGGAGCGCGGCCTTCATGAAGTTGGCTCGCTCGGGCATCGGCACCGGGAAGACGCGCCCCCAGTCCACCCAGAAGAGACCGACGGCCACGAACAGGACGAGGGGCACGACCTTCCCCCAGGCGAGGACGACAGCCGTTCGGGCCCCCGACTTGATGCCGGCGACGTTGATCCAGGTCAGGAACAGGAGCGGCACGACGATCGTGGCCCACTGCCCCAGGCCGGTCCTGGCGCCCGGCCACAGATAGCCGACCGCTCGCGCGAAGAAGACGGAAAGGCCTGCGATCGAGGCGATGCGGGCGATCCAGCTCATCCAGCCCACTTCGAAGCCGACGAAGTCTCCGAAGGCGGCGCGGGTGTAGACGATCGCGCCACCCGCTTTGTCGAAGAGGCTGCCGGCCTCCGCGAAGCAGAGAACCAGCAGCAGAACCCCGAACCCCGCCGCGAGGATCGCCCAGACACTCGCAGGCCCGAGCAGTTGCGCCGCGGCGACCGGCAGGATCAGGTACACGCCGCTGCCGATGACGTCGTTGACCGAGAGCGCGACGATCTGCCAGCGGGAGACGGCGCGCAGGAGTCCCGTCTCCGGGTCGCGATATTCTTCGGTCTGGTTCAGAGCGGGTGCATTCTACCGTCGCTGCGATGAATCTCGAGCGCGGTAGTCAAAGCGACCGGAGCAGCTGTTTCGCTCCGCTCAGTCCGCTCAGAATGACAACGAAAGAGCGAGGACGACATCCTCATCTCAACGACACTTTTTCGCGGCACTGATACCCCCGTTCGCGGCGCGCGAAGTCTCCCGAACGAAGTGAGGGAGGAGGCGCGCGACGCGGGAGCGAAGCGCTTACGCGGGATCAGGCGAGCGATCGAGGCCGCATCCGGCCGAGTCGCTCGCCGGTGCGCCGAAGGCGCAGATCCCACGTAAGTGCGGAGCGACGGCTATGTTGAGGGCAGGGATCGTGGGGTTGCCCAACGTCGGCAAGTCCACCCTTTTCAATGCGCTGACGCGAACGCGGAAGGCCGCGGCGGCCAACTATCCGTTCTGCACGATCGACCCCAACGTGGGAGTGGTCACGGTGCCGGATGCGCGACTGGCGCCGCTCGCCCGCGTCTCGAAGACGACCACGATCGTTCCGGCCGCGATCGAGTTCGTGGACATCGCCGGCCTCGTGCGCGGAGCATCCAAGGGGGAAGGTCTCGGCAACAAGTTCCTCCAGCACATCCGGGAAGTGGACGCGATCATCGAGGTCGTGCGCTGCTTCGAGGACAAAGACGTCGTGCACGTGGCCGGGACGCTCGATCCGGTCGCCGACATGGAGACGGTCAAGACGGAGCTGGTGCTGGCGGATCTGGACACCGCGAGCCGCGCGAAGGAAAAGGCGGAGAAGGCCGCTCGGGGCGGGGACCCGGAGGCGCGGGCGGCTCTCTCGACCCTGGAGAAGCTCCTGGAGCACTTGAACAGCGGGCGGCGCGCCCTGACGCTTCCGATGACCCCCGAAGAGGGCTCGGTCGCGCGCCGGCTCTTCCTCCTGACTTCCAAGCCGATCCTCTTCGCGGCCAACGTCTCCGAGGAGACCCTCGCCGGCGCCGACGCCTCTCCCACCGTCCAGGCGGTCCGCCACTACGCGGAGACGCACCTGGGAACCGAAGCCGTCGCCGTCTCCGCGCAGATCGAATCGGAGCTGGCCGAGCTGCCGGAGGAGGAGGCGCGGGACTATCTCGCGCACCTGGGGGTAGAGGAATCGGGGGTGGGCAATCTGATCCGCGCCGCCTACCATCTGCTGGGACTGCGGACCTTCTTCACCGCCAGCGAGAAAGAGGTCCGCGCCTGGACGATCCACGCGGGCGACCCCGCGTCGGTCGCGGCCGGCGTCATCCACTCCGACTTCGAACGGGGGTTCATCAAGGCCGAGACGGTCTCCTGCGAGGACCTCCTCGACGCGGGCTCGATGACCGCGGCGAAGGAGAAAGGGCTCGTCCGCCAGGAAGGCAGGGACTATACCGTCGCCGACGGCGACGTCATCCTCTTCCGCTTCAACGTTTGAGAGCTGGGAATCGGCCAGGCCGCGGCCGCCCCCCTCACCCGCCCTCTTCCCGGGGTAGAGCTCTCGCGGAAGCGCTCAGCGCGCCGCGGCGATTCTTTGGATGGCCCAGTAGAGGCCCGTGGCGGCGATGGCCAGGGACAACGGCACGACAATACGACGGCGGTACCACGGCCTTCCTCGGAACGGCAGGCCGATCAGGAAGAAGGCCGCGAGGATCACGGTCAGCTGACCCAGTTCGACGCCGGCGTTGAAGCAGAGCAGTCCCGTCAGGAACTCCGAGCGCGGAAGCCCCAGCTGCGAGAGAACACCGGCGAAGCCCATCCCATGGAGCAGTCCGAAGCCGAAGACGAGCGCGATGCGCCACGGCTTCAATTCCGACGTCGTGACGTTTTCGACCGCGACGTAGACGATCGAGAGCGCGATGAGCGGCTCGACGATCGCCGGGCGCAGGGAGACGACCCCGTAGATCGTCAAGGCGAGCGTGATCGTGTGCGCGACCGTAAACGCGGTCACCTGCAGGAGCACGGGCTTGATTCGCGTCGAGAGCAGGAAGATCCCGAGCACGAACAGGATGTGATCGCTCCCCTTCGGGAGGATGTGCGTGTAGCCCAGAGTGAGGTACTGCCTGGCGACCTCCCCACGCGTCGGCGGCACGACTTCGACTCGGAGAGGAAATGGCCGGCTCGTTTCGCCTCCTTCCATCCAGGCTCTTTCGGGCTCCCCGCCTTCCGAGCGGACGGTCAGCAGGTAAGAGCCGAGCTTCAAGGAGTTCGACCACGTGAAGGTCCTCGCGCCTCCGGGGATCGCGCCGGTCAGACGCAGGACGAGCTCGGCGGCGGCGGGATCCGGACTAATCCACTCGGCTCGCGGCTCGACGACGCGTCCGTCGAACGCGATCCGCGAATGGTTGAGCACCTCGGACAGGATCCGGGCGACGCGGTCGGTGGGATCCCATTTCAACCCGCGCACGGGAAGCTCCGGCGGCCGGGCGGAGGAGGCGAAGCCGGGCGGCAGGTGCTCGCGATCGATGAAGACTTCGACCTCGTACTCTCCCCCCTTCTGGAAAGTCGCGTAGGTCCGGATCGTTCCGAGCTCGTGCGCCGTCGCGAAGGGCGCGACCAGGCACAGAAGGAGCGGAAGCAGCCGAGGGAATCTTTTCATGCCGCCGGTCTCTCTACGGGTGGCCGGCACTTGCCGGTTTTCTGAGTCCGAGGACGGCCGAAGAACGCTACGACCGCGGTGTAGAACGCTCGCGAGCGCCCTCTCCGCGGAGGAAGCGCTCGTAGAGGGCAACCTCTTCGGAGCTGCCGATGGCGAAGGGGATGCGCGCGTGGAGCGAGTCGGGCACGACGTCCAGGACTCTTTCCGTTCCGGTCGTTGCGCTGCCGCCGGCATGCTCGGCGACGAAGGCGAGCGGGTGACACTCGTACAGGACACGCAGCTTCCCGGAGGACTTGCCGGCCGCGGCGGGGTACAGGTAGATCCCGCCTTCGAGCAGGATGCGGTGGAAGTCGCCGACGAGCGAGCCCGAGTAGCGGGTCGAATAGGGACGCCCGGCGGCGCCGCCGTCCTGTTTCAGGTGCTCGACGAAGGCCCGGGTCGGCGGGGCCCATCCTCCCGAGCGTCCCTCGTTGACGGCGTAGCCCCGGCCTCGCGCCGGCATGCGCACGGAGCCGGTCGTCAGCAGGAACTCCCCGATCGAGGGCTCGAGCGTGAAGAGACGCACGCCGTCCCCGCACGTGTAGACGAGCAGGGTCGCCGGTCCGAACAGGATGTAGCCCGCCGCGACCTGCTCCCGCCCCGACCGCAGAAGGTCCGCCTCCTCGCCGCCGCGTGGCCGGATCGAGAAGATCGTGCCAAGCGTGCCGTTGACAGCGATGTTGGAGGAGCCATCCATGGGATCGAAGAGGACCGCGTACCGCCCGTTCTCGCTGTTGCGAGGATAGACGACGACCTTCTCCATCTCCTCGGAGGCCGCGACCGAGACGAGGCCGCCGTAGTCGAATGTCTCGAGCAGGATCTCGTTGGCGAGCACGTCGAGCTTCTTCTGATCTTCTCCGGAGACGTTCGTCTCACCCGTCGAGCCCAGCTGTCGCTTCAACCCGCCCACGGCCAGCTCCCAGGCGATGCGCTTGCCGGCGACCCCGAACCGCATGAGCAGCATCGACAGCTCGCCGG
>JBKPBH010000038.1:0-21026 GCA_046726795.1 Acidobacteriota bacterium | reverse complement strand
CGTGGTCTCGTGGGCTCGGAGATGTGTATAAGAGACAGATGCAGGCCCAGTCCGAGCCCGGGAGCGGCCGCGCGGGCCAGAGAGATCCCCGACTCGGCGGCCGGCTCGAGCACCATGACCGTCGCCGAAGTGACGATCCCCAGGACATAAGCCTCCAGGATCCCCTCGTTGATGCCCGCGGTCCGGCCGAAGTCGTCGGCGTTGACGATCAGTTTCTTCAAGTGCCGCCTTTCTGTCCTTCCAGTTTAGCGCCTCTGGCGGCGCCAGCGGAAAGTCATGAGGTGTGAGTCATGAGGTGTGAGTCATGAGGACGGAAGAACCCGGCGTTCCGGCCGCTCACAACTCGCAACTCACAACTGTCTTCACAGCTCCTCCAGAGCCAGCTTCACGGCTCCCAGGGCGGGCTCCTCCTCCAGCCGGCGGATGCGGGCATTGACGTGAGACAGTCTCGTTTTCACGGATTCCTCCAGGCCGGGCAGGGCGGCGAAGGTTCCTCCCGAGAGGACGACGTCGTAGGGCGCGGCCGACAGATCGAGCTGCCGCGCGACGGTCTCGGCCGCGAGAACCAGCTCGTTTGCGGCCGCGGCCAGGATCTCGCCCGCCACCGCATCCCCAGCGCGCGCGGCCTCCTCGACTCGCCCCGCGAACAGCGCCACACGGTGCCGCGGATACTCGGAGTCGTAGAGCGCGCGAAGGATCTCCTCCGGCCGCGCGATCCCGAAATGCTCGAAGAGCGGCTGGTCCAGCGAAGTCCCCCGCCCGCGCCCGTCGGCCGCGCGGAGAACACTCCGGATGGCGTGCTCGCCGATCCAGAACCCGGAACCCTCGTCTCCCAGGTGCCATCCCCAGCCTCCCGCCCGCGCGATCCGGCCTTCAGCGTTGCGGCCCCACGCGATGGATCCGGTGCCGCAGATGAGCGCGAGCCCGACCCGGCTCTCCGAGCCCGCCACGAAGGCGATCCGCGCGTCGTTGGCCACGACGACGCGGTCCTTGAAACCGATGCGGCGCAGGATCTCCCGCAACACGGCGTGATCCTCCGGGCGGTCGGCGCCGGCAATGCCGAGGGCGAGCGCGTCCGCGCGCACTCCGCCCTCCGCTTCCGCCCGCTCGATGACGCTGTGCAGAACCTTCTCGACTTCCAGCTCACCGTGCGTGCGCAGATTCGCCCCGCCCCCCCGCGAGTCCGCGACGACCCGCCCTGACTCGTCGGCGAGCAGCGCCCGGGTCTTGGTCCCTCCCGCGTCGATCCCGAGGACGTGTCTCAAAGATTTCTTTTTCACGCCGCAATCTTAATCACGGGTCGGCGATAATCCGCGGTTCCATGGAGCGAATAGCCGCAGTCCGAAGGAGAAGGCCGTGATCCGCGGCGCGCGCGGCGCGACGACCGTCGCGGCCAACGACGCCGGGCACATCGCCGAGCGCACGCTGGAGCTCCTTCGGCTCCTCGTGGACCTGAACGGCATGCAGCAGGGAGACATCGCGAGCGCCGTCTTCACGGTGACCGAGGACCTGAATGCGGAGTTTCCCGCCGTCGCTGTCCGCGGATTCCCCGCGTGGAAGGACGTTCCTCTGCTGTGTGCCCGGGAGATCCCGGTTCCGGGTTCGCTCGGGCACTGCATCCGGATCCTGATCCACTGGAATACCGACCGCCCACAGGCGGAAGTGCGCCACGTTTTCCTGCGCGGCGCACGGGAGCTTCGCCCCCAGTGGGCCGTGCGCGTCGCGGGAGACGAGGAGGAGGAGTCGATCCGCCTTCCCGGGAAGGAGGGGTGATGCGGGCGGCCGTCGTCGGGCTGGGTCTCATCGGAGGCTCGGCCGCCCTTGCGCTCGAGGCCCGCGGCTACGACCGAGACGCTCAGACCCGCGCCCGCGCGCGGGAACGCGGGATCGAGGCAGCGGAATCCCTCTGGGAAGCGGTGCGCGGCGCCGAGGTCGTTCTGATCGCGGTACCGACCGACGAGACTCCCGCGCTGCTTCTGCAGACTGCTGCGGCGGCGCCGGCCGCCCTGCTCACCGACGCGTCCTCGCTCAAGCGGCCCGTGGCCGCGTCTGCCGCCGCGCTGCCGGCCACGACACGCTTCGTCGCGGGCCATCCGATGGCGGGCTCGAAGACCCCGGGCCTCGACGGGGCGAGAGCCGACCTTTTCCACGGCCGCCCCTGGCTTATCGTGCCGACCGAGCGAAGCGACGTGCACGCCATTGATTTGGTCCAGAGCCTGGTCCGCCGCATGGGGGCGCATCCCGTGATCGTCGAGCCCGAGCGCCATGACGCGCTGATGACCTGGATCAGCCACCTGCCTCACGCGGTTGCCTCCGCACTCGCCCGCGCTGTCTCCACGGGAGCCGGCACCGGGCTCGATCGATTCGCGGGGCCGGGCCTGCTCGACTCGACCCGCATCGCCGACACCCCCGCGGGCCTCGCCCTGGAGCGTGCCCTGGCCAATCCCGAAGCCCTGGCCGCGGCGATCGAGAAGGTACGCACCGAGCTCGAAGAAATCGCGATATCTCTGAAAGTCGGCGACATCTTGCGGCTCCGGAGCTTCTTCGAGAGCGCTGCCCGGGAACGCCGCGCCCTCGAGAACCCCGGAGGCTCTTCCGCCAATCGTTCCTAGGCTCGGTTCCGGATTCCGTGACGCGCGGCCAGGAAGGCTGCGGCGGCGCCCCCGCAGAGCAGGCCGACAACGGCCAGGCCCGTGATGCGGATCCAGTCGGACGGCGTGGACGGCGCGAGCAGGCGGCTGAGTGCCCCGGCCAGGTCCAGCGACGCGCCGGGCCTGCCGCGGGCCGCCTTCAGCGCGGCGAGCAGGGCCGAGGAGAAGGCCGCCGCCGCGGCGCCGGTCAGGGCGGCGGCGAGGCTGGCGAGAGCGAGCCGGCTCCGCGTCACCGGTTGCCGCGCGACGGGCTTCTCCTCCTCGAAGACGGGCTCGCGAGACCCGAGCGGGACGAAACGCTGAAGGAGCACGAGTCCCGGGATCGATGCGGCCGTGCTGACCAGGAAGAAGGGCGTCCAGCCGATCGCGTCCACGAGAAACCCCGCGGGCGGTCCGGCGAGCGTTCGCCCGAGCGCGAAGATGCTCGAGAAGAGCGCGTACTGGGTGGCCGAGAACTGCTTCTGCGTGATTCGCAGGAGCAGCACACCGAAGGCTCCGGTCGCCATTCCCTGGCAGACGTTCTCGATCCCGACCGCGGAGTACATCAGGACCCGGTTAGAGAGCGGCTGCACGAGCGCCGCCGAGACGGCCGCGCCCGACGCGCAGGGCACGCCCGGCGTCCCGCGATCCACCGCGATGTAACCCAGGAAGCCGACGGCCTGGATCGCGCCGAAGATCCAGAGAGCGCGGCCGAGTCCGATCCTCTCCGTCATCCATCCCCCGAAGAACGTCCCGCCGATGATCGCGACGATGCCGATCGAGGCCGTTGCGAGGCCCACGTCCTCGGGCGCGAAACACTTCTGGATCAGGAAGGGGCGCGTCAAGGCGGTCGCCAGGTTCTCGCCGAACTTGTAGAGCAGCAGGAAGCCGATGATCTGGAGAGCCCGCGACCGCCGGAAGATGTCCACGAGGGGCTCGAAGACGGCCTCGCGCAATGTCCGCGGTGCGGCTGAAGCCCCGGCGGGCTCCGGAGACCAGACGACGACCGCGGCGAGCGGGACGAAGAGGAGAGCGAGCACGGCGAAGACGGCGCTCCAGCCGATGCGCTCGCCGAACGTGATCGCCACGGCGCCCGAGACAAGGGTCGCCGCCCGGTAGAGCGCCACGCGTGCGCCGACCGCGAGCCCCTGCTCCGACCGCTCGAGGACCTCGACGGCGTAGCCATCGATGGCGATGTCCTGGGAGGCCGACCAGAACGCGATGAAGAGAGCCGCGGCGGCGACGAGCCCGACCTTCGGGGAGGCCCCTTCGAGCGCGAGCGCGCCGATCCCCGCGATCAGAAAGATCTGGGAGACGATCATCCAGGACCGCTTGCGTCCGAGGAAGCCGGGGCTGTAGCGGTCCATGAGCGGAGCCCAGAGGAACTTGAAGGTCCACGGCGCCTGCGCGAGGGAGAAGAGCCCGACCGTCTTGATGTCGACTCCCCGGTAGGTCAACCATGCGGGGAGCGCGATCCAGACCAGGCCGAGCGGGAGTCCCGACGCGAAGGACTGGAGCGTCACGGCGCCGATGCGCCGGGAAGAGATCGCGGCGCGCAGGCTTGCCAGCGTTCCGACGCGTTCCGGCTTCTTGGCCGCGCTCGACACCGCGAAAGTGTCGCACAGGACGTTTCTTGACAGCCGCCGCGGGCTCTGATTTCGTTGCCCGTGAAAAGGAAACACGATGCGTCGCCTGCTCCTGGCCGCCGTTGTCGCCGTCCCGCTCGGGTGGGCGGCCGCCTCCCCCGTCTTGCCCTCCGACCCCGTCCTCGTGCCGCTCGATTCAATCTACCCGGAGCTGGAGAAGCTCTCGATCGACATCCACCAGAACCCGGAGTTGTCGCAGCACGAGGAGAAGACCTCCATGAAGCTCGAGGAGCGTCTTCGAGCCGCCGGGTTCCGCGTCACGACCAACGTCGGAGGGTTCGGCGTGGTCGGCCTGCTGGAGAACGGACCTGGACCGGCGGTCATGATCCGGACGGAGATGGACGCGCTCCCCGTCGAAGAGAAAACCGGACTCGCCTACGCAAGCGTCGTCCGGACGAAAGACGACTCGGGCGCGACGGTGCCGGTCGCCCACGCCTGTGGCCACGACGTGCACATGGGGATCTGGGTCGGCACCGCGACGCTCCTGGCCAGGGCGAGGGACCGTTGGCGCGGAACGGTCATGATGGTTGCTCAGCCCGACGAGGAAAAGGACAACGGCGCCAAACGCATGCTTTCCGACGGCTTGTTCACGCGGATTCGCAAGCCGGACTTCGCGATCGCCGTTCACGACGACGACGATCTGCCGGCGGGCACGGTCGGCGTCCACGCCGGGCCGGCGATGGCCAACGTGGACTCGGTGGATCTAACCGTCTACGGCCGCGGCGGCCACGGCGCCTACCCGTCGCGGACGGTGGATCCGATCGTCATCGCGGCACGCACGGTGCTCTCTCTTCAGACGGTCGTGTCGCGCGAGAACAACCCGTTCGATCCCGTGGTCGTGACCGTAGGCTCGATCCACGGCGGGACCAAGCACAACATCATCCCCGACGAGGTCAGGCTGCAGATCACCGTCCGCTCCTACAAGGACGACGTCCGCAAGCGCCTCCTCGATGGGATCGCCCGAGTCGCAAAGGCCGAAGCCTCCGCGGCGGGCGCGCCGAAGGAGCCACGGGTCGAGGTCCACTCCGGCTACTTCGCGATGGTCAACGATCCGAAGCTCTCCCAGAGGTTGCTCGATGCCTTCCGCCGCGTCTTCGATCCGGCGCGCGTCGTCGAGCCGCCGGCCAAGATGGTCTCCGAGGACTTCTCCGAGTACGGACGGGCCGGCGTGCCCGCCGTCATGGTCTTTCTCGGTGCGGTCAACCCGCAGAAGTACGAGCAGGCGAAGGCGAGCGGCGCTTCCCTGCCCTCGCTGCATTCCTCTCTGTGGGCTCCGGACCGCGAGCCGACCATCAAGACGGGGGTGAAGGCCGAGGTGACCGCGGCGCTGGAGCTCCTAGGAAAGCCCTAAGCCGGAAGACGGAAGAGGGTAGACGGTAGACGATCTCAACTCCTTATCGTCTCCCGCCTTCTGTCTACCGTCTCCCGGCCCCGGCAAGGGCATCAATCCTGCACCGTTCTCGGCTCGATGCAGAACATCCTGGACTACCACCTCTTCCGGATCGGACAGACGCAGGTCACGCTCGCGAGCCTGTTCGCCAGCCTCGCGATCGTCGCGGTGACCTGGCTCGTCTCGCGACTTCTGCGACGGGTCGTGGCCGAGCGGCTCCTTGGTCGCACCCGCATGGACCCGGGCGTGCGCTACGCGGTCGGGCGCGTCGTGTCCTATCTGGTCTGGGTCCTGGGTCTGATCGTTGCGCTTCAGCCGCTCGGCATCAACGCCACGACCCTCGCCGTCTTCGGCGGAGCGATCGGCGTGGGTATCGGCTTCGGCCTTCAGGACATCGCCAAGAACTTCATAGCGGGTCTAATCCTCCTGGTCGAGCGGCCCATCAAGGTCGGAGACCGGATCGAGATCGGGAAGGTGGTCGGGGACGTGGCTGAAATCCGCGCCCGCGCGACCCTGGTACGGACCAACGACGACATCTACCTGATCGTCCCCAACGCCAAGTTCATCACCGAACCGGTCACCAACTGGAGCTTCCGCACGCCACGCGTGCGATTCCATGTCCCCGTGAGCGTGGGCTTCGGGAGCGACCCGCGCGCCGTCGAAGCCGCTCTGCTCGAAGTCGCCGGCAACAACGAGAAACTCTTGAAAGAGCCGACCCCGGCCGTTTTCTTCCGCGGATTCGGAGAATCCTCGCTCGACTTCGAGCTGGCCTGCTGGACCGCGGTGATGCTCCATCGCCGCAGCGCGCTCCTCTCCGAGATCAACTTCGCGATCCACGCGACCCTGACCGCGAGGGGAATCGAGCTCCCCTTCCCGCAGCGAGACCTGCACATCCGCTCGGCCAGGGGGCTCGAGCCGCTGTGGAAGCGCCCCGACGGCGAGCCGACCGAGCCGGCACGGAAGATGCAACGCCAGGAAACGGAGGAGACATGAACCGGGACGAGATCAAGGGCCGGGCGCGGGACTGGAAGGGCCGGGCGAAGCAGGCGGCGGGAACCCTGATAGACAACCGGCGCCTCGAATCCGAGGGCGCCGACGAGCGGGAGAGCGGCCGTACGCAGGCCGACGTCGGCCGGGCGCGAAAAGAGCTCGGAAAATCCATCGAGAAGCTCGGCAAGAAGATCCAGAGATAGGCAAAGACATGGCGCAGGAGGACTCCCCGTCCTCGACTGAGCCTTCCGATCAAGCCCGCGAGAGCTCGCGGGCTTTTTTTTCTTTCCTGTTGGTGGCGGGCGCCGCTTCGGGAATAATTCAGCCAACATGGCCAGCGCACGACCTCTTCGCCGGGTCTCGGCCGCGACGCCGTCCCGCGCGCGCCCGCGCGAACGTTACGAGGACGCCGCGACCCTCTATGGGATTCCCTACTGGGGCAAAGGCTTCTTTCACGTCTCCGACGAGGGCGACCTGGTCGTCCGCCCGACCCGGGAAGCGGCGCGCGGCGTCGTCCTGAAGCAGATCGTGGACGAGGTCGCTCTGCGAGGCGTTACGACCCCCATGATCGTCCGCTTCCCGCAGATCCTCGCCTCGGCCGTCGCGAACCTGAACGACGCCTTCGCCCGGGCAATCGACGAGTACGAATACGGCAACGTGTTCCGCGGGGTCTTCCCGATCAAGGTCAACCAGAAGCGCGTCGTCGTCGAGAAGATCATCGAGGCGGGCCGCCTGTACGGCTACGGGCTGGAGGCCGGCTCGAAGCCGGAGCTCCTGGCCGCGATCGCCGCGGACCTCGCCCCCGAGTCGCTGATCATCTGTAACGGCTACAAGGACGAAGCTCTCGTGCGCATGGCCTTGAACGGCGTGCGGATGAAGAAGAAGATCGTGCTGGTCTTGGAGAAGGTCTCCGAGCTCGAGCGGATCCTCGCGGTCGCCAAGGCGCGGGGGGTCCGTCCGCTGCTCGGCATGCGCGCGAAGCTTTACGCCCGCGGCTCGGGCAAGTGGGCCAAGTCCGGCGGTGAGGCGGCCAAGTTCGGCCTGACGACTCCCGAGATGCTCGAGGCGGTCAAGATCCTGAAGTCGCGCCGGATGCTCGACGCGATGGTCATGCTCCACTTCCACATCGGCTCGCAGATCACCGACATCCGCAAGATCAAGCTCGCGATCCGGGAGGCCGGGCGCGTCTACGCGAAGCTGCGGGCGCTGGGGGTCCCCATCCAGTACCTGAACCTCGGCGGCGGGCTCGGTGTGGACTACGACGGCTCGAAGACCGCGTTCGACTCCTCGATGAACTACTCGGTCCAGGAGTACGCCAACGACGTCGTCTACACGGTCAAGACGATCTGCGACGAGGAGAACGTCCCGACGCCGACGCTCGTGACCGAGTCGGGGCGCGCGGTCACCGCCTACCACTCGGTTTTCGTGACGAACGTCCTCGACGTCGCCGATCGGATCGAGCAGGACCGCCGCGTGCGGGTGACGACGAGCGACGCGCCCGTGATCCAGGAGCTCGCGTCGATTCTGGCCTCGACCAACGCGAAGAACCTGCGCGAGAGCTACCACGACGCGGTCCAGTACAAGGAAGAGCTCTTCACGCTCTTCAACCTCGGCCACCTGTCGCTCGAGGACCGCTCCAAGGGAGAGATCCTCTTCTGGCACATCTGCGAGCGCATCCACCGGGACCTGAAGACTCTGAAGGAGGTCCCCGAGGAGTTCGAGGACATGGAGAAGATGCTGGCGGATACTTTCGTCTGCAACTTCTCTGTCTTCCAGTCGCTCCCCGACTCCTGGGCGATCGATCAGCTCTTCCCGATCCTTCCGATTCACCGGTTGAACGAGCGACCCGGCGAGGTCGGCACGCTCGCCGACATCACCTGCGACTCCGACGGGAAGATCGATAAGTTCATCGACCTGCGCGACATCAAGGAGACGCTGCCCCTCCACCCGTTCCGGCGCGACGAGCCGTACTACCTCGCCTTCTGCCTGATGGGGGCGTACCAGGATGTCCTGGGCGACCTGCACAACCTCTTCGGAGAAGCGCATGAGGTCCTCGTCACCGTGGACGAGGACGCCAGGCCCCACATCGACGACGTGCTGCCCGGGGAAAGCTGCGAGCGCGTCCTCGAGTACATGAACTACGACAAGACGGAGATCCTCGACTCGATCGGCGAGCAGCTTCGCCGCGTCGCCAACCGCCCGGTCAAGAAGGACGAAATCCAGGCCATCTATCGAGAGTTCGAGGCGGTCTTCCCCCGCTACACCTATCTGGAGAGGTAGGCTCCGAACAGAAGTCGACTCGTCCAGAGTCGATCGTTGGCCCGCTCGAAGTCATGACGGAGGCGGTCAGCCAGCCGAATCAGATCACCGCGTAAAATCCAGAGCCGCGCCAACCTCGGAGGAATATGAACCGAGCAGCGCGGAGGCGTACGAGTCCATCGGACGTTTCTTGGATGCGGTTCAGGAGAAGCCCGCAGAGGCGGAGGTCTCCCTTCGCAAGCGATTGAGTTCGGCGGCGGCCGATCGGCAGAGGAGGGATTAGCCCAAGTGCTCGAGCAGCTCGGACGGCCGGAGGCTTCGGGTGGCGACGCGGGCTAACAGCTGCGACGATCGACCATGGGCTATCGACTTCTTCAATACAGCAGGTGCTTCGCGCGGCGCTTCTCGAAGGTGACCAGGTCCCTCTGCCAGGAGGCGATGATGGCCGGGGCGTTTTCGCCTCTGTCCAGGCGGCGGTAGGCGTCGCCGCTGGCGAGAAGCTTCACGAAGCCCGTCCGGTCCCAATCCACCGGATAGAGGTCGCGCAGGGCGACGGCGATCTCGATGCCGAGGGAGACCGGGCGCAGGGCCTCGCGGTCCACGACGTCCACCCGGATGCCGCCGCAGCGCCGGCCCGCGAAGACCGACGAGGCCGGCGTGAAGTGGACCGGCGAGAAGCGAGCGCCCGGGATCGCGCGCGCGTTCAGCATCTGGGAGAGCCTGCGGCCTTCGAGCCAGGGCGCGCCGATCACCTCGAAGGGCGTCTCGGTGCCGCGCCCGACGGAGAGGTTCGTCGTCTCCAGCAGCCCGATCCCCGGATAGAGCGCGGCCGCGGCGAGCGAGCGCATGTTCGGAGACGGGTTGATCCATTCGAGCCCGGTCTCGTCGTGCCAGAGTTCTCGAGACCAGCCGCGCATCCGGACGACACGCACGTCGGCGCCAAGCTTCTTCTCCTCGTTGACGAGCAGGGCGAGCTCGCCCGGCGTCATGGCGTATCGGACGGGGATCCCGTGGTACGCGGTGAAGGAGAGCTTGTCGGCATCCGCCAGCGGGCCCTCGACGAGAGTCCCGCCGATCGGGTCGGGCCGGTCGAGAACGACGAGCGGGATTTTCGCCTTCGCCGCTTCCTCGACGAGGTAGCCGCCCGTCGTGATGTACGTGTAGAAGCGCGTCCCCACGTCCTGGAGGTCGAGCACCAGGGCATCCAGGTCCGCGAGCTCCTCCGGCCTGGGGCGCCGCCGCTCGCCGTACAGCGAGACGACCGGAAGCCCGGTCGCCGGGTCCGTCTGATCGGCCACCGGCGCGTCGGCGTCCGTGCTCAGACCGTGCTCGGGCGAGAAGAGACGAACGAGCGCGACCCCCGCCTTCTTCGCCTCGGGGGAAGTCAGCACGTCGATGGTGGAGCGGCCGTCGCGCGCGCGTCCCGTCGCGTTCGTGACGAGACCCACCCGTTTTCCGGAGATCGCGCGGAAGCCCTCGGCCGCGAGCACGTCGATTCCCGCCGCGACTTCGCGGGAAGGTTTCGGGACGCGCGCCGCCAGCGCGCGGGCTCGGGGCCGCGAGTCTTCCGTGACCGCCGCGGCCGCTAACGTCGAGACGAGCGCCCGCAGCCTCAGGACGTCCCCCTTCCCGTCCGGGTGCACGCGGTTGGACAGGAAGACGACGAAAGTGTCCGTCGAGGGATCGATCCAGAGCGCGGTGCCGGTGAAGCCCGTGTGGCCGAAGGAGCCCACGGGAAAAAGATCGCCGCGATTGCGCGAGTACCCCGTCGCGATATCCCATCCCAGCCCGCGAACGTCTCCGTCGCCGTAGAAACGGGGCCGCGTCATCGCCTCGACGGCGAGAGGCGAAAGGATTCGCTCGCTCCCGAGCCTTCCGCCCTCCAGGATCATCTGGCAGAACCTCGCCAGGTCCGACGCGGTCGAGAAAAGCCCGGCGTGGCCCGCGACGCCGCCCAGGGCGTACGCACGCGGATCGTGAACTTCGCCGCGCATCCAGCGCCCTTCGCGTTTCTCCGTGGGAGCGATGCGAGCGACGGGCACGGGCAGCTCTCGCGAGTGAGGCCCCCCTTCCCCGCTCCCGCCCCGAACGAGAGAGTGGAAAAACGTCTCCTTCATGCCGAGCGGCCGGAAGATCCGCTCCTGCGCGAGGCGGTCGAGCGGCTCGCCGCCGGCGCGGCGGATGACTTCTCCGAGCACCTCGTAGCCGACGTCGGAGTACACGAACTGGGCGCCGGGAGGGGACTTGAGCGGCTGCCGGTATTTTCGCGCGAAGATTTCCTCGAGCGTCCCGGTGTAGAGATCGAGCGGATCGTCCGGAGGAAAGCCGGCGCGGTGCGTCAGGAGATGCTCGATCGTGACCTTGCCGCGGTCTCCGCCCCCCGCGACGAAGTCCGGGATGTGCCGCACGACCGGATCCGAAAGCGCGAGCTTCCCCTCTTCGACGAGGATCATCACCGACGTCGCGGTCGCCACGGTCTTCGTCAAGGAAGCGACGTCGAAGACTGTGTCCAAGGTCATCGGCTCGGCGAAAGGCTCGACGGCCCGGTTTCCATAGGCCTTGCGGAAGACGACCTTCCCGCGATGCCCCACCAGGACGACCGCTCCCGGCAGCTCGCGCGCGGTGATCGCCTCCGCGATGACGCCGTCGATGCGCGCCAGCCTCTCCGCCGCGACGCCGCGCGGCGCCTTTACCCCCAACGCGAGCGCCAGCAGAAACGGAATCACGCTCATCGCGCCGCTTCCCCGTCCCGCGTCTCCGCGTCCCCGCGTCTCCTCGTCCGGTCAGCCGAGACCGGCTTCTGAATGCCCGCGCCCCGAGGCGCCAAATCCGGAATCGTGACCGGCAGGCGCCCGGTGATCGGCGCCTCGCCGAAAAGGGCGTGAACGGCGGCGACCTGCATGTCCGGCTGGCTGCCCCACGCGCAGAGGTAGGTCCGGAGCCGCGGCAGCTCGCGCAGGAGGTATGGGGAGCCGAAGGACACCGCGACAACGCGCGCGCCGGAGGCGATGAGTCGTTCGATCGCGCCCCGGGCGACCGCGGGCAGCGCGATCGTTCCCCTGCCGCTCTGGAACCGGACGAAGAGACACGCCAGCACCAGATCGGCGCGCGAGGCGCTCGCGGCCATCGCTTCGACGTCCGATTCGCTCGATCTTCCGTCGATGACGAAGGCCTCCGGAGCGTTCTGGAGGCGACTCTGGAGCTCCCTGGCCAGATCGCCGCCCATTCCCCTTTCGAGCGTGTCCGTCACGAGGAGGCTGACCAGACGCGCCTTCCTGGCGAGAGGCAGGGCGCCCGGCTCCTCGCGGAGAAGCGTCAGCGAGCGCCGGGCGATCTCCTCCGAGACGGCGCGGTGCCCGGGGCTGTCTACGACGTGAAAGACGCGATCCGGATCGGGCACCGGCGCGCCCACTCGCCTCTTGGCGTCGAGGACCCGCTCGACGGATCGGTCGAGGCGCTCCCGGGAGATCCGGCCGGTTTCGACCGCTCGCCGGACACCGGCGATCGCCGCGTCCGTGTTGGTGGACTTCAAGACCTCGTCCGCCCCGGCCAGGATCGCACGGACCGCGGCTTCGCCGGGATCGAAATGATCCACGATGCCGCCCATGTCCAGGGCATCCGTCACGACGAGGCCATCGAATCGCAATTCGCCTCTCAGCAGCCCCTCGGTGATCTTTGGCGAGAGAGACGCGGGCAGCGTCGCGTCTCGAGCCACTTCCTTTTCGTCGTGCGTGTACCGGTTCTCCGCGGCGCCTTCCGGCCGGACGGGCACGGGCGTGTCGTCGAGGACCGGCACCGAAAGGTGGGCCGTCATCACCGCGCCCGCGCCGGCCTCGATCGCGGCGCGGAACGGGACGAGCTCGACGCTCTCCAGGCGCTCCCGCGAGACGGAGAGAACCGGCAGCGCTCGGTGGGAGTCGATCTGCGTGTCCCCGTGTCCCGGAAAGTGCTTGACTGTCGCGATCACACCGCGCGACTGGACTCCGCGCACGAAGGCCGCGACGAACCGCGCGACCTCTCCGGGGTCCTCGCCGAAGCTTCGCACGTTGATGACCGGATTGTCCGGATTGACGTTGACGTCGGCCACCGGCGCGTAGATCTGGTTCAAACCGATGGCGCGCGACTCCTCCCCGACGATCTCTCCCTCGCGCCGTGCCAGCTCCGGGTCGCCCGTCGCGCCGAGGGCCATGGCCCAGGGCCAGTAGGTCGTGTCGGCGAAGCGCATCCCGACTCCGGCCTCCAGGTCCGCGCTGACGAGGAGGGGGACCCTTGCGATCCCCTGGAGCCGCCGATTGACGAAGGCCGTCTCGAGCACGTTCGACCAGGTCGCCCAGTGGATGCCGCCGACGTGGTTCTCGCGTACCTGGCGCAGAAGCTCCCGGTACATCGGCGACTCCTCGTTCATGAAGGGGCCGGGAGTCACATACACGAAGAGCTGGCCGATCTTCTCCTCAAGGGACATCCCGGCCGGCCGGACCGGCAGGGTCGCGCAGCCGGCCAGAACGGCGGCAAGGACGAGAGCCGCGGCAAATTTCACGAAGGGAACAGTCTAACGAACTGGACGGCGATAGGATTTCGCAGGAGATCGCATGCCCGTCCTGACGCCGGAAGAACGCTCCTCGGCGGCCGCCGAGCTGGAAGAGTCGAGGCGGCGTCTGCTCGCCGCGCTCGAAAATCTGACCGAAGAGGAGTGGCGGCGGCGCCCCTCGGCCGACCGCTGGTCGATCGCCGAGTGCGCCGAGCACGTCACCGCCGCGGAGCTTCCGCTGGCGAAGTTCTTCGCGACCGCCGCGACGGTCGAGCCGTCCGAGGAGGAGCGCCGCGAGATCCGCGGCAAGGACGAGTTCGTGCGCCGGAACTTGCGCGACCGCTCCCAGCGCGGCGAGGCCCCCGAGCGGATCCGCCCGAAGGGGCGCTTCGCGACTCAGGAGGAGACGATCCGAACGTTCGAGGAACGCCGGGCCGTCAACCTGGCCTACGTGCGCGAGACCTCCGAGCCGCTGCGTGATCGCTTCGCGCCGCACCCGTTCGCCGGCGTGATCGACGGCTACCAGTGGGTCCTCTTCCTGGCCGCCCACACCGATCGCCACGCCGCCCAGATCGAAGAGATCAGAAAGAAACTGTGAGCCGTGAGTTGTGAGTAGGCCGGAGCCCCGCCCGACCTTAGACCTTGGACGCTTCGTCCACGGGTGTGACCGCGGCCTGATCCTCCTCGGCGGTCCGGATGCGGTAGACCTTTTCGACTGGCAGCACGAAGATCTTGCCGTCCCCCACTGTGCCCGTCTGCGCCGCAGAGAGGATGGCCTGTACCGTCGGCTCGACGAAGTGGTCGGAGACTCCGATCTCGAGGCGCACTTTGTCGGATAGCTCCATCTTGACGGTCGTGCCGCGATAGGTCTCGACGCGCTCCGTCTCCCCGCCGTGCCCCTGGACCCGGTGGAGCGTCAACCCCCGCACGTCGGCCCTGAAAAGAGACTCCAGGACCTCGGAGAGCTTCTCGGGGCGAACGATCGCGACGACGAGCTTCAGGAGGCGCCCCCTCCGGGCGCCAGGACCGGTTCGGAGAGCGGGAGGGCGGGGCCGGGCGCATCAGGCAGCACGAGGATCGCCCCCTCGCCCTGCGTGTACGCCTCCTCGCCGTGCTGCGTGACATCGAGTCCGAGCCCTTCCTCCCGGGAGGAGGCCCGCAGGGGGACGGCGAGCGCCAGGAGCTTCAGGATCCCCCACGTCATGCCCGCGCTGTACACCATGACGGCTCCGACGGCAGCGGTCTGGATCGCGAGCTGCCGCGGATTCCCGAAGAGGAGCCCGTCCGCGACTCCGTTCCACGACTTCTGCGCCAGCAACCCCGTTAGCAGGGCCCCGACCGTGCCCCCGACGCCGTGGGCCGCGACGACGTCGAGCGAGTCGTCCAGGCGCGTGCGGGCGCGCCAGAGGAGCGCGGCGTAGCTCGGGAAGGCGGCTGCCGCGCCGAGGAGGATGGCCGACATCGGGCCGATAAAGCCGGCCGCGGGGGTGATCGCGACCAGCCCCACGACGATCGCCGTGGCGCCCCCGACGGCCGTGACTTTGCCGGAGCGCCCGAGGTCCAGGAGCGTCCAGACCGCCAGCGTCGCGATCGGAGCGAACATCGTGTTGGTGAAGGCGAGAGCCGCCGAGGCGTTCGCGCCGAGCGCGCTCCCGGCGTTGAAGCCAAACCATCCGAACCAGAGAAGCCCGGCTCCGAGGAGGGTGAAGGGGACGTTGTGCGGAAGAATCGCCTGCCGCGCGAAATCCTTGCGGGGTTTCAAGACGAGGGCGGCGACGAGGGCTGCCGCGGCGGCGTTGACGTGAACGACGGTTCCACCCGCGAAATCGAGCGCGCCCCACTGGGACAACCACCCGCCGCCCCAAACCCAGTGCGCGACCGGTGCGTATACGAGGATCCCCCACGCGAAGAGGAACGCCAGGTAGGGCGCGAAGCGCATCCTCTCGACGATGGCGCCCGAGATCAGCGCCGCCGTGATGATCGCGAAGGTCCCCTGGTAGGAGAAGAAGAGCACATGCGGGATCGAGCCCTGCGCCTGAAGTCCCACGCCCGAAAGGAACGCCCGAGAGAGGCCGCCCGACCACGCGCCGCCCGGAGCGAACGCGACCGAGTATCCGGCCAGCGCCCATCCGAGGCCGACGGCGGCCAGAGCCGAGACACTCATCATCATCGTGTTCAACGCGTTCTTCGAGCGCACGAGGCCGCCGTAGAAGAATCCGAGGGCGGGGGTCATCAGGAGAACCAGGGCCGTCGCCGCGAGCATCCACGCGATGTCGGCGGGATTCATCGCAGAGCACGGTAGCAAGCCCACGCGCGCCTGTCCAGCAAAAATTGCATAGTTGGCCGAAAATGAGCGACACACTTTTGGAAAAAGGTCTGATCTCCGCGAATTGCACATGAAAATGTGCATGTAGGGCAGATTTCCATCATCAGCCGGAGGGCTCGGTGAAATCCCGGTCATCCGTGGCGCGGTCGTTCGACAGTCTTTCCTCACGTTCAAAAAAATGTATTCGGCTGATCGGAATTCAAACGAAGTCCACAAAATCTTTTCTCGCGTTCAGGCTCCCGGATCAGGTAAATTCGTCTCGTCAAATCAAGGCAACGAGTGTTCCGATCGGTTCAACTCTGAGAGGAGGAGTTTGATGAGCAGAGCCACGTGCGCCCGATGGCGGGCACTCTTTCTTTGGATCGCTGTCCTCGCGCTCGCGATAGCGGCGCCGATGACCGCGCAGACCGACGTGACGACGGGCCGCATCAGCGGGACCGTGAAGGACGCGGACGGCGGCGGGCTCCCGGGCGCCACCGTCGAAGCCAAGAACGACGACACGGGGTATTCCGCGCGGGCGACGACGAGGCAGGACGGCTTCTACCAGATCGTCAACCTGCCCGTCGGGACGTACACGCTGACCGCGTTGCTGACCGGCTTCAAGACCGCCACGCGGCCCGGCCTGCGCCTCGACGTCGGCTTCGCACCGACGGTGGACTTCAAGCTCCAGCTCGAGACCGTCACGGCCTCCGTCACGGTCACGAGCGAGGCTCCCGCCGTCGAAATCACCAGCACCACGATCGCGGCCTCGATGCAGACCGAGCAGCTGAAGAACCTTCCTGTCAACGGACGGAACTTCGCCCAGCTCGTGAACCTGCTGCCCGAATCGAAGACCGAGTCCCAGCGCAACTACATCCAGATCGGTGGCGAGAGAGGCATCAACACCAACGTCACGGTGGACGGCGCCGACTACAACGACGCCTTCTTCGGAGGGCCAGTCGGCTCGGCCGAGGGCCGGGCGCCGCTCTCGCTTTCGGAGGAATCCATCAAGGAGTTCTCCGTCATCACCAACGGCGCTTCGGTCGAATTCGGCCGCTCCGGCGGCGGCTTCGTCAGCGTCATCACGAAGAGCGGAACGAACGCCTTCCACGGCTCCGGTTTCTTCTACTGGCAGCCGCAGGAGACGATCGCCAAGTTCGCCGACGGCAGAAGCCCTGCCGACCAGGACAAAAAGCAGTACGGCGCCTCGTTCGGAGGCCCCATCCTGCAGGACCACCTCTTCTTCTTCGGATCGTACGACAGGCAGAAGCAGAACATCACTCGGCCGATCAGTTCGGCCGTTCTTGACCCGGACATCTTCGCCAAGTACCCCGTCCTGGCGAGCCCCGATACCTACGTACAGGGCAACAACGGCTGGGTCGCCTTCGGACGCCTGGACTGGCAGGTCAACAGCTCGAACCGGCTCATGGGCCGAGTCAATTACATCCGCTACGACGGGGAGAACGGCACTAACAGCTCGGCCAACGACACCCTGCAGCACAACGGCATCGAAGGGCTGAAGACGACCGCCGCCGTCGGGCAGTACTCGCTTCAAGCCGGCTCGAGCCTCATCAACGACGTGATCTACAACTACAAGAAAGAGGATGTGCCCCGGGCAGACAAGGGCTTGAACCTTCCCGAGATCCAGCTCGGCAGCGCCCGCTACGGAGAGGTGAGCTTCCTCCCCATCACGTCAACCGCCAAGAGGAACGAGGTCGCCGACACCCTGACCTACCTCCTCCAGAGCCACGTCTTCAAGGCGGGCGGGGACTACAACGACACTTCGATCTCGCAGACCTTCAAAGGCAACTGGCGCGGCGTCTTCGTCTTCAACAGCAAGGCCGACTTGCTGGCCGGAAAATATTTTCAGTACCGGCAGTTCGGCGGCCTCGGGGGCCTGACGGCCGACCAGGCCGGGACCGTGTCCTTCGGTCAGAAGGAGTACGCCGGGTTCATCCAGGACCAGTGGTTCTTCAGTCCCAGACTGACATTGACCCTTGGCGTGCGCTACGAGTATCTCGACAACCCCAACCTACCAATCCTGAACCAGAACGCCCCGGCCGCATCGGGCCAGTTTCCGTTGACCGGCCAGATCCCCGACGTCAAGAACCAGTGGTCTCCGCGGCTGTCCCTTTCCTACGCGCCGGACGCCAAGACGGCAGTCCGCTTCTCCGCCGGGCGCTACTGGAGCCGCACCCCCGCCATTCTGTGGGCCCAGCTCTTTTCCTCCAACGGCCTGCGCGGCGTGCAGTACACGAGCAGGACGAACACCGCAGGCAACGATCCGACCGACCCCAACTGCAAGGTCGGCACGACCTCCTGCTTCGATCCGCTCGCCCCGCCCTGGGGCACCAAGTGGGTCCCCACGGGCGTCGAGCGGATCAACCTTTCGGTCCTTCAGCCGGGCGCCGCGGGACTTCCGGTTTTCGTCGTGGACTCGCAGTTCACCGATCCTCACGACGACCGCGTCACCCTCGGCTTCGAGCGGGAGATCTTCGCGCAGATCACCGCCAACTTGAGCGGAACATACGCGAAGGGCTACAACCTCGAGCGGTTGACCGACGCCAACCGCGTCTACGACGGCACGATCTCGGCCAACGGGACGCCCCACTACAGCTCGACCCGCCCCGACGCCTTCTACAGCACGGTCACGGATTACGTTGCCGACGCCCACTCGCGGTTCTACGCGATCGATTTCGGGATCAACAAGAGGTTCGCGAACAACTTCAGCACCAACGTCAGCGCGACCTGGTCCATGGACCGCGACGAGGACTCCAACGAGCGCAACTTCTCGGGCATCCAGGCCGAGGATTTCAACAATCTGGCGAGCTCCTGGGCCCCCTCCGACCGAGACCAGCGCTGGAGGGTCGGAGCCAACGCCGTGTGGCTGACGCCCTGGTGGGGCATCGGCACGGCGGGGACTCTCCGGTTCTCGACCGGCACACCTTATACCCCCCGCGCGAATTTCGACTTCAACAACGACGGACAGAGCGGCACGGACCGGCCGACTCTCGGCTGCACACCCATCGGCGGCAGCGCGACGAACTACGATTGCAGCAACGGCACGCACCTCGGGCGCAACTCCTACCGGCAGCCGAGCTTCTATTCGTTCGATTTCCGCCTCCAGAAGGCGTTCAAGATCGGGCCGGGCGACCTCGGTCTGGCCGTGGATTGCTTCAACTGCACGAACACCGGAAACAAGTTCGTCTCGCAGACGACCTTCGGCCGCGTCCCCGGACCGACCGTGGGCAACACGAGCGTGCCGAACACCAGCACGCCCAACGCGGGCTTCGCCAACGCGAACAACCCCGGCACGCCGCGCACCATGCAGTTCTCCGCGCGCTACGACTTCTAGGACAGCGGAGTTGGGGCTCTTGAGGGCGGGAGGCGGACCACCCGCCCTCTTCTTGTCTTCGGCTGCTACGCGGCGGTGGCGGCTTCGACGATCGAGACCTTCTTCGCTCCGGCGTCGAGCTCTGCCTCGACGCCGATGGGAATCGTCGCCTTCTCCCTGGTGTGGCCGAAGAGGAGGCCGGCGAGGACCGGCTTGCCGAGAGGGCCGAGGATTTCGTCCAGGAGGTCCGACAGGGAGAGGTTGATCTCGAAGCTCGACTTCGCGGCAGTGCACTCGGTGCAGGTCCCCCAGACGATTCCGGCGGCGTCGTCGAGCTTGCCGGCGAGCTTCAACTGCGTGAGCATCCGGTCCACGCGGTACGGAGCTTCCCCGGTATCTTCCAGAAAGAGGATTCTCCCCTTCGTCTCGATCTCATAAGGCGTGCCCATGGTCGTCGAGACGAGCGTCAGGTTCCCCCCGGTGATGGCGCCGTGAGCCCTGCCCGGAGCGACCGTGTGGAGCGGGAAGGCCGGCCAGTTGGCGTCCTCCTCGGGCGGATTGGAGAGTTCTCCGATGGGCTCGGGCGAGAAGAGGGCCTTCTTCAGGCTCGCGAGGCTCCAGGAGGGCATCGTGCCCGCGGCGACCGGGCCGTGGAACGTGACGAGTCCGGCCTTCTTCGTGATCGCCAGGTGGAGTCCCGTGATGTCCGAGTAGCCGAGCAGCGCCTTGGGGTTCTTCCGTAACAGCTCGTAGTCGATTCCCGCCAGCAGCCTCTCCGTGCCATAGCCCCCTTCGAGGCAGAAGATCCCCGCGACGGACGGGTCCGCGAACATCGCGTGCAGGTCTTCCAACCGCTCCTTCTCCGTGCCGGCCATGTACCCGTGGCGTCCCGTGACGTGCCGCCCGAGCCGACACTTGACTCCGAGCGCCGCCTCGAGGCGAGCCGCGGCCAGATCGATCCGCCAGGTGTCGAAGACGTAAGACGAGGGCGTGATCAGGCCGACCGTGTCGCCGGGCTTCAGGGTCCTGGGCTTGACCATCGCCCGGGGCGCAGCGGCCGTCGGAGTCGGGCCCGGCTTCGGCTTGGAGACCAGGGCCCCCAGGCCGGTCGTCCCCGCCATTGCCAGAACCTCGCGCCTCGTTTTCATGAGACGCGATTAATAGGCGTCCGGGATCCAGAGTCAAGAGTCGAGGGCCAGGCCCCTCTCGGCTCTCAACTTCTTCAGAAGACGAACCCGACGGTCACGGGGATCAAGGTCAGGTGGCTGCCGGTCGCGAAGTTCGGATCGGTCTCGACACGGATGTAACGGGCCTCGACGAAGATGGCGCCGACGGGACCGACGCCGAACGAGATGCCCCCTCCCGCGTTCCATCCGAACTTGTTCTGGGTGTCCACGAAGTCGCCGGCAATCCGGGTCGCGGAGAACCTCAAGTGGTACCAGCCGCCACCACCGATGAGATAGGGGCGGAAGACGATCGCCCTCGGCCCGAGCACGAGGTTGGCCGTTCCGGAACCGATCTGGACGTCGCCGCTCCTGCCCAGAATGTTCTTCTCGTCCATCTTCGAGTACATTCCTTCGATCCTCAGCCCGATCGGCGCCACGGGAGCGTTGAAGTTGAGCATCACGGAGCCGTGGTAGCCGGTGTCGTAGACATCCCTGGTGTCCTCGGTTGGGAACGTCGCCCCCCCCGCGATCCCGAAGTGCACTCCCGCGGACCCCTGCGCCGCGGCCCAAGCCGCTGTCGCAAAGAGAATCACTGCCGAACAAAGCCGCACCGCCGCTGGTTTCATGGTTCCTCCCCTTCTGCAAGCCTGGTGCCTGAGGGAGAAGTCGATAGTTGATAGTCGAGATCACGGCTCAGAATCAAAAGGTACTCTGTCTCGCCTATCGAGCCCTCAGCGATGTTAGTGGCTGTATTCCTTGGAATGACTTCGTTTGGAAC
>JBKPBH010000037.1:0-24393 GCA_046726795.1 Acidobacteriota bacterium | reverse complement strand
CAGAAGATCGACCCGAAGACCGGCCGAGTGCTCGCCACGATCTCGACGGAGAGCTCTGGCACGCGACGAGAGCGATTTGCGGCGAGTCGATCCTCGAACGGGAGAGGTTCTGGAGAGGCTCGAGATGCCGTCCGGAGTGTTCGTTTCGGGGCTCGAGTCCGATGGTGGCGATCTGTTCTTCTGCGGAGGAGGAAGCAGCGGCAAGGTGAGGACCGTCCGCCGGCCCAAACGAGGCTCCGCGACGGGCAGCGGCTCCGAGATCCCCGTCGACTCCGCGAGCAAGTAATCGAAGCACCCTCGCGGGCGAGCTTCGATAACTCGACGAGCATGTCCTCTGGGAGCCTGCAGCAGATCATCCGTTCGGCTTCTCGACGTATCGCTCGTCGACGGCCGAGGGCGATGCGCTGCCGTTCTTCAGGAGCCAGGGACTAGTGGGGTCAGTCTTGCGTCTGGGTATTGTTGAGGATCGGCCCGGCCGACGCGGCTTCAGTTAGTTCGGGAGGCGCCGCGAGCGGAAGGGCTCGCTCAGGTGACTGGGTTCGGCGCGGGGTAGAGCCTCTCGAACTCGGGGTCGCCGTGGAGGCTCGCGAGGTCGGGGTCGCGGCGCGTCCAGTCGGCGTCCCGGAAGCCGGCCTCCCAGGCCTTTCGCAGCGCGTCGATCGCGTCCGCGTGCTTGCCGATGTTACAGAAAGTGCAGGCGGCGTTGTAAAGCACGGTGGCCTCGTTCGGCCGCAGCACCATCGCGAGACTCGTCTCGCGGATCGCGTCCTCGGCGCGCTTCTCCTGGGCGTACATGCCCCCGAGGAGGATCCGCGCCCGCGCGTCCTCCGGCACCTCGCGCAGGTGGTTCTCGAGCGCCTGGAGGAGCCGCAGCCGGACGTTGCGCACGGCGTCCGCCTTTCCCAGCGCCCCGAGCGCGTTCATGATGGGCACGTAAACGTTGTAGTCGCTTCCCGCCCCCTCGATCGCCTCCTCGGCCAGAGCGGCCACTTCCTGGTATTTGCCGGAGGCGAAGAGCGACCGCAGCAGCAGGTAATACGCTTCTTCGCAGTCGCGCTTGCGCGCGATCGCGGCGCGGGTCAGCCGCTCGGCGTCGTCGTACCGGCCGCCGGCGTAGAGGACCCAGGCCTGCGAGATGAGGACTTCGGGGATGTCGGGCGCGAGGGCCACGGCCCGCAGCGACGCCGCCTGGGCGCGATCCATGTACTGTCCCCGGCCGCCCGACCAGTACTGGACGTTGGCACAGCCGTTGGCGATCGCCGCCCATGCCAGCGCGAAGTTGGGGTCGAGCACAACCGCGTTCTCGAACATCTGAAGGGCGAACTCCATGTCCCTCGTCGTGCGCCGGCGAGCGTAGCTGCGGCCCCGCAGGTAGAGATCGTAGGCCTGGAGGTTCTCGGTCGGCTTGGCGGCGAGCTCCGCCTGCTCCTGGGGCGTCAACTTGATGCGCAGCGCCTCGGCGATCTTGTGGGCGATTTCGTCCTGAACCTCGAATATGTCGGACATCTCACGGTCGTAGCGCTCCGACCAGACCGGGAAGCCGGTCGACGCGTCCACGAGCTGGGTGTTGATCCGCAGGCGGTTCCCGGCGCGGCGCAGACTTCCTTCGAGGACATAGCCCGCCGAGAGCTGCCGGCAGACGTCGGCCGCGGTGACCTTCTGGTCGCGGAACGCGAGCACCGTCGTGCGTGGGAAGACGCTCAAGCCTTTGATCTTCGACAGGTCGGTCAGGATGTCCTCGGTGATGCCGTCCCGCAGGTACTCGTCTTCCTTCTCCCTCGAGAGGTTTTCGAAGTAGAGCACGGCGATCGAGCGCTCCGCGCGGCGCACCGACGGCTTGGAATCCGAGAGCGGGGCGGCGCTGACGCGGCTCCCTTCGAGTTTGCGCCGCAGACGCAGCAGGTCGGTTTTGAGGTCGGTGGCAGTCTGGTAGCGGAGGCTGCGGTCCTTCTCGAGCGCCTTGTCGAGGATCGGCCCGAGCGACGCGGGCATCGCCGGGTTTGCCTCCGCGAGCGGCCGGGGGTCGCGGTTTAAGATGGCGTCGAAGACCACGGCTTCGGTGTCGCCCTCGAAGGGCCGGTCGCCGACGGCCATCTGGTAGAGAATCGCGCCGAGAGAGAAGAGGTCCGTTCGCGCGTCGGTCGCCAGGCCGCGCGCCTGCTCGGGCGACATGTAGTGGATCGTGCCGAAGACGGTCCCGGCGGCGGTCAGTTCTCCGTGCCGCGGGGGCGCCGTCGGGGAAACCGTCTCGGCGTTCGGCGAATCGGCGCGGTCGATCTTTGCCAGCCCGAAATCGAGGATCTTCACCTGGCCGCGCGAGGTCACCATCATGTTCATCGGCTTCAGGTCGCGGTGGACGATGCCCTTCCCGTGCGCCGACTCGAGCGCGTCGGCGATCTGGATGCCGAGATCGAGCAGCTGCCCGATCTCCATCGGCTGGCCGGCCATTCGCGACGAAAGCGGTTCGCCGTCCACGAGCTCCATCACGATGAACGATTGCCCCTCTTCCTGTTCGATGGCGTGCACCGTGCAGATGCCGGGGTGGTTCAAGGCCGAGGCCGCCCGCGCCTCGCGCTCGAACCGTTCCAGCATCGGCGCGTCCTGCGCGAGCTGCGCGGACAGAAACTTCACCGCGACGTTCCGCCTGAGCCGCGTGTCCTCCGCCTCGTACACCACGCCCATGCCGCCGGCGCCGAGCTGACGCAAGATCCTGTAATGCGAAACCGTTCTTCCGAGCAACGTCTCCTCCTCGAGAACAGCCCTGCGGCCCAGTCCGCCGCTTTGCCGGGCGCTTTGTCGCGAGGCCGAACTCTACCGCGTTTTGATCCGCCTCGGACGGCGCGGGCCCGCCGGAGACTCCTTCGGAGACTTCGGCGTTGACGCCCTCTCGCCGCCCGGATAGCATCGCGGCTTCATCAAGCAGCTGACGATGATCGGGCGAACAATCTCTCACTATCGCGTTGCGTCGAAGCTCGGCGCCGGGGGGATGGGTGTGGTTTACGAGGCCGAGGACATGCGGCTCGGCCGGCGCGTGGCCCTCAAATTCCTCCCGCCGGATCTGGCCCAGGACGCCCCGACGCTTCAGCGCTTCCAGCGCGAGGCGCGCGCGGCGTCGGCGTTGAACCACCCCAACATCTGCACCGTGCACGCAATCGAAGAGCACGAGTCGCAGCACTTCATCGTGATGGAGCTTCTCGAGGGGCAGAGCCTCGCCGCGATGATCAGCTCGCAGCCTTTGGATGTCGAGACTCTTCTGGACCTGGCGATTCAGATCGCCGATGCGCTCGAGTCGGCGCACGGGAAAGGCATCGTTCATCGCGACTTGAAGCCTGCCAACATCTTCGTGAATTCGCGCGGGCAGGCGAAAATCCTGGATTTCGGTCTGGCGAAGATTGGGGCGGCGCGCACGGCTCCCGAAGACTCCGGAATGGTGACGATGGCGCGCGGCGACGATTTGACGAAGGCGGGATCGACCATGGGCACCGTTTCCTTCATGTCGCCCGAGCAGGCGCGCGGACAGCTCACCGACGCCCGGACCGATCTCTTTTCCCTCGGCGCGGTGATCTACCAGATGGGCACCGGATCTCCTCCGTTTCCGGGAGAGACCTCGGCGGTCATCTTCGAGGCGATCCTGAACCGGGAGCCGGCGGCCGTAAATCAGGTCAATCCGCGGCTGCCGTCCGAACTGAACCGCATCATCGGCCGCGCCCTGGAGAAGGATCGAAACCTCCGCTACCAGACGGCCAGCGACATGAAGGCGGACATGCTGAGGTTGAAGCGGGACATCGATTCCGGCGCCGGCCGGGCGGTGGCCGGAAGCGAAGCGAACCGCGAAGCGGCCAAGGCGGCGGAGAAGTCGGTGGCCGTCCTCTACCTCGAGAATCTGAGCGGCGTCAAAGAGGACGAGTACCTCCGCGACGGGGTGACCGAGGACATCATCACCGAGCTGTCCAAGATCAAGGGGCTGAAGATCTTTTCGCGTCCGACGGTGCTGGCCTATCGCGACAAGCCGGTCACGCCGGCCCAGATCGGCCAGCAGCTGGGCGCGGCCTATGTGCTGGCAGGGAGCCTGCGCCGGGCAGGGACGCGGCTGCGGATCAATGCCCAGCTCATCGATACACATACCGATTTCCCCGTCTGGTCCGAGCGGTACGACCGGGAGATGCAGGACGTCTTCGAGCTGCAGGACGAGATCGCGCGCAAGATCGCCGAGGCGCTGCGGATAACGCTGACGCGGCAGGAAGAGGAAGCGCTCGCGGCGAAGCCGACCGAGAACCTGCAGGCCTACGACCTTTATCTCCGGGGCAAGAGCTATGTCCGCCGGCTGACCCGGCAGGACCTGGAGTTCGGGCTCCAAATGTTCGAGAACGCGGTATCGGTCGATCCGCAATTCGCCCTTGCCCATGCGGCGATCGCCAACGCCTGCGCTCAGTATCACTATCACTATGAGCGCGAGAAGAAATGGATCGAGCGGGCGGTCGCGGCGAGTCAGCGGGCTAGCGCCTTGAGCAAGAACACGCCGGAAGTTCTGGTCGCGGAGGGCTGGATTTTGTACGCGGAGGAGAAGTACGACCAGGCCAGCCGGTGCGTCCGCCAGGCGATCGACCGGAAGGCCGGCTGCGAGGGCGCCTATTACCTTCTAGGCCGGACACTCTTCGCGGCCGGGCGCTATCAGGAAGTGGTCGACCTGGCTGAAGACGCCATCGCCGCTTCGGGAGAGGACTACAACATCTACGTCCCGATCATGAACGCTCTTGGAGCCCTGGGAAAGAGTGAAGCGCGACGGGCCTTCCTGCAGCGGCGGATGCAGTTCCTCGAGGCTCACTTGAAGAAGGTGCCGGAGGACGCCCGCGCGCGAGTCCTCCTGGCCAATGATTACGCGGAGTCGGGTCGGCCGGAAGACGCCATGCGGGAAGCGGCACTGGCCATGGCCTTGCGGCCGAACGAGGCCACGGTTCTCTACAACGCCGCCTGTCTGTTCTGCCACCTGAATCGGAAAACGGACGCGCTCGACGCTCTCCGGAAAGCCTGGGAGGCGGGGTTCAAGGACGCGAGCTGGACACGCCGCGACCCCGATCTCGAACTCCTTCACGGCGACCCGGAATTCGAGCGGCTCTATCCGGCGACCGAATAGCGCCGGCGACCCCGCGCCACGTCGCCGCGCAGGATACCGGCCGTGAGTCCGACGGTGTTCTCCGGGGTCGGTTAGAGTGTCCGCATGTGCCGCAATATCCGTACGCTCGCTAACTTCGCGCCGCCGGCGACGACTGCGGAAATCCGTGCCTCGGCTCTGCAGTTCGTTCGGAAAGTGAGCGGGGCGAACAAGCCATCGAAGGCGAACGAGGCGCTTTTCAACCGGGCCGTTGACGAGGTGGCCGCGGCGGCCGAGCGCCTGGTCCGAGGATGGGTCACGAGCGCTCCGCCCAAGGATCGCGACGTCGAGATCCGAAAGCACATCGAGCGGTCGCGCCTGCGGTTCGGCAAGGAGCCGAGGCAGACTCCGATCGATCCGATTCGGTAGCGATCCCGGCGGCGGCCGAGGACTTATCTTGCCACCTGACGGCCTTCGACAATCCGCAGGGAAAACATGAGGTCAGATTTGGGAAGAAGAGGGTCAACCGTGTACTTCTTGTTTTACTGAACGAGACCCCTCGCCAGGACAGTCGCAAAGTCGGATCGCCTCCTCGGAAACAGCGACCCGGGCGTGAGGCTTAGGATCTTTTGGGCGAAAAGCGGCAGGACTCTTTCCCGCGCCTGCCTGATCGCCCCGTATCTCGGCATGTCACCACCAGGATCCCGATCTCTTGACCTGGCGAGAGTCTCGGCGGGAGAAGTCGACCGGGAAAGCTCGGCTGGATGACCGGTTGATGACGGACGAGGCGTGCTCAACGGCGGTTAATACAGGAAATACACGGTTGACCCCTATTCCCCCGCGGTTGACCCTATTCACCCAAAGCTCGAGCTGCCCGGCGTCTATCACTGCACTGAACGTTTTTTCAGGGCGCCCGCATCACAGCGTGCGTCTGAATCCGTATCCACGAGCAGCATCTTGATGCTGTGATCCGGCCAGGCGTTGCCCACCAGCCTCCCCGAAGACACTCCTTCGCACTTCCCGGTCTGTAGGACGACGACGGTTCCAACGACGACCCCGCAACCCGAAGGACCCTTGCCCTTGAATTCCACCTCGTGTCGATTCTGAACTACGGTGACCGGCTCGGAAGAATCCGACGGAAGGTCCTTGAGCTTACATTCGGTCTGCTTGCCCCGGTTCCAGTCGTACTCGCCGGCGATATCGGTCAGACCCTCGCGATCCATTTCCTCGTTGAGCTCACGACGTTCGCGTTGAAACCGCTCGAGGACGGTCTTCGCATTCGCGTGAGTGATTTTTTCTTTACCCAGGGGGAGGAAATGGGGTCGGTCCTGAATTCATGTATTAGTGAGCCCAGCCCCGTTTGGCCGCGGAGTTTGACGTCTGGGCTACCGCCGTCTTAACGGCCGGGCAACACGACGTTGCGGAGGATCTTCCAGTCGCCGTCAGGCGAGCGCTGCCAGATCGTCAGGAAGCGTGCCGAGTTAGACACGCGCTTGCCCTTCTCGAGGCGCGTGAGGACGCCCGACCCGCGCTCGTAGGCGAGGTCGCCGTCGATCATGAGCTGCTCGGAGTCGATCGTGGCCTTGAGGGCCGGTCCCGACTTTTCGAAGCGATCGCGGTAAAGCTGCTCGATCCGTGCGCGTCCGTTCGTGACTGCCCCGTCGGGGCTGACGAACACGGCATCCGGCGTGTAGGGCTCCACGATCGCCGCGGTGTCGCCCTTCGTCATGGCGACCTCGAAGTCCGTGTTTGCCTTCGTGATTGCGGAAAGGAGGCGCGGGTCGGTGCCGGCTGGAACCGTGCGGGTCCTCCCGGACGCCAAATTCGCCACCGGTCTGGCGAATGCCATCGCGGCGAGGACGCAGAATCCCAGGGCGCAGGTCTTCGTCATCATGATGGGCGAAATCCTACAACCGGCGGTCGAGAGCGCTTGCTGGTCCGCCGTCCGGCTACCGGGCTTAGACTCCACAAGCAGCGGTGGGAGGTCCCTTTCGGCTTGCTGAAGGATCTGGAAGGAGCGAGACGATGGCGACTGGCGCGGGAAGGGTTCTCTCAGTCAACGTCGGTACCGCGCGCGAATTTGAATACGGGAGCCGCGTTGCGAGGAGCGCGATCTGGAAGACCTCTGTCGCCGGCCGGGTCGCGGCCCGGGGCGTGAATCTCGCCGGGGACGATCAGGCGGATCGCGCCGCGCACGGGGGTTTCGATAAGGCGGTCTACGCATATGCCCTCGAGGACACGCGCTGGTGGGAGGAGCAGATCGGGCGACCGCTTGCTTACGGCCAGTTCGGCGAGAACCTCACGACGGAGCGAATCGATGTAAATCTCGCGCTCGTCGGAGAGCGGTGGGCAATAGGGACAACTGTTCTCGAGGTTTCAGAGCCGCGGATTCCTTGCTGGCGGCTTGGAGTTCGAATGAACGACAACCAGTTCCCGCGCCGCTTTACGGAAGCTTTGCGACCCGGCGCATACCTCCGAATCATCGCCGAGGGCGAATTGGGGGCCGGAGACGAAATCCGGGTAGTCGGGACACCTGATACGGATCTGACCGTCCGAGATGTCTTTCGCATCTACACGCGTGATAGGCATGAAGTGAAGCGATTGCTCGCGGCTCCTAAAATGTCCGAGGCCTGGAAGAGGTGGGCGAAGGACTTTCTCCAAAAAGCCAGAGAACATCCGACGGATGTGACCACGCCCGGCTGTTGCTAGCCCGAGGCTCGCTTCAGATAAATCGCGGCATACCGGGGCCGGAAGGGTGGCAGCCTTGCAAGATGGCGCGGGCGAATGTTGACCCCGTCACTCTGGCTCATCTTTCTCTGGTCGCCAAACACCGCGGGCGAGATCAACGACAGGCCACCTAGACCTGGTGAAGTCTCAGGGCGAGTTCGCCAGGCGCCAGCTGGGGTTCTGTCGCCTCATCGCTTCGCTGGGCGCGGCGGGAGTCAGAACTTTCACCTACCAAGTCGTGGAACATTTGGGCTCCAATGCTCGTATGTTTCTCCATCAGGAAGCGCTTTATTCCGGGGTGGAACGACCCTCGATGCGTTGTGGTCTGCCGTCGCTCAGGGAGGGCGACGGCTCTGAAAGGACGGAACGGGATCACCGGAGCGTCGCCGCGTTTCAAGGCCAGGATCGCCACGGATTACCACTCCATTCCTCGCGTAAGGAGAAGCACACATGACCCGCACGACGAACGCAAGAGTCGCCGGATTCACGTTCCTTTTCTACATCGCAGTCGCCTTGACCGGAATGGTCCTATCCAGCAGGGCGACCAGCGCGGAGGGGACCGCCGCGAAACTCGCGGGCATCGCCCAGCATGCTTCGAGCGTGCGCGTGGCCGTCGTGCTCGAGCTGCTCGGCTGCTTTTCCGCCCTGGTGCTGGCCGTGACGCTGTACGCGATCACGCGCGACCAGGACCCGCACCTCGCTATGCTGGCCATGACCTGTCGTGTCGCCGAGGGCGTGATCGGCGCGGACTCCCTCTCGAGGCCGCTGGGACGGCTATGGCTCGCGACGGCCGCCGGACCGGATGCACCGGATCCTGCATCGGCGAATGCGCTCGCCGCGTTCTTGCTGAAGCTGCCAGCCGGCTGGACCGTCAACGCGACCTTTTTTGCCGTTGGCAGCATGCTCTTCTCCTATCTCCTCTTGCGCGGCCGGATGATCCCCGTCGCATTGGCGTGGCTGGGCGTGATCGCCTCGATCCTGGCCGTGGTGGTCCTTCCCCTGGATCTCGTAGGAATCCTCCGCGGCCCAATCACGCAGCTCGTGTGGTTACCAATGCTCGCTTTCGAGGTGCCGCTCGGCCTGTGGCTCCTCATCAAAGGCGTCGCCATGCCGCCGCGGAGGCAATCAGCATGACATTGCTACCTAAATACATCAGCAGCGCGTGTTGGAGTCAGCCGTGCGCTCGTGCACAGATGGTGCCTCGGCATTCGCGAAGAGGCGTGGGGAGGCCATGGGGTCAGAGGCAATCGCCGCAAAGGAGGGTGCGAAATGTATGACGCGTATCGGGGTGGCTTCGGATGCCTTGTTTTCCTGGGATTCGTCGTCCTGGCTCTCTATCCTTTCTGGCGGATTTGCATGAAGGCGGGATATCCGGGGGTGATCTGTCTGCTCTTCTTCGTCCCTTTGGTCAACCTCATTCTCCTGTGGGTGGCGGCTCTTTCCGAATGGCCGATCGAACGGCAGTTGCGGGAGCTCAAGGCCAGAGCTGGTATGCCGCCTGGCTGATGTCGACGGCGCGGGGCGAGGATCTTCACCGCCAATAAGGCCCGAAGCGCACGGTTGACCCTCCGGGTCACTGGTTTTCAGTGGGGCCGGGGCGTTCGGACGATGGCTGCCCGGGACCGTGCTGTAGCCTAACCACTCGCCGCAGAAGGGGACGGGGCGACGAGTGGCTTCGGGATCGCGCCCCTGATCACGAGCCACAGCATGAACGCCAATTCTCCGAAGAGGGCGGGAAAGGTGATGTTCGAAACCGCATTCTCGTATTGCGGTAACAGCAAGCCGGTGAAGCTCTGAACCAGATAGGCGAATCCGTTGATGATCAGCCAGACGCCCAGAAAGCGGGGTAGGAAGCGCGACTTGTACGTCAGGATCGCTAACGGGAAAAGCCATAGGCCCCAGAGGATCTCGGCGGCGACGATCTCCTGGCCATGCAGGCGGAGGAACAGCATGGCCATGGCGTCCCGCTGAGGCTTTTCGAATGCGGACAGGAAATCGGCGCCGCGCACGAGCATCAGGACGGCGGCGTCGTTGACGACATTGAAGAAGTCGATGGCTGCGGGTAAGACACCCCCGAGGATCACCATCAGCACGGCGTGGCTCTGATCCACTCCCTTGAACAACCGGTAAAGAGCCAGCGTGAGGAAGATCAGGACGACCCCGCAGAACAGGTCGGTGACGAGGCCGAGACGGAAGAGCGTCTCGTGCGCGGCGATGTTGTTGGCGGTCGCGGTCGCGTTCCCAGGCACGATCAGCTTGCCGGGAATGTAGATGAGGCGGAAGGGGGCGGCGAGGAGGAGCAGGTACAGGAATCCGGCGACTCTCCCTGGGTTGCGGGTCGAGCTCATGTGCCCTCCTTGAAGGGTGTCGCCGGAAATAACGGAAAGGTGGTCAAAAAGTTCCGGAAGACAAACGACGAGGAAGGCCGGCCCTTTTGCACGGCCGGCCTTCCGTCCCGAAATCGGGGCGAACCCGTTACTGCTTCCGCGTGTAGGTGATCTCCATCATCTTGTAGGTCTTGCCGTCGGGACCGGGGCCCCACATCTCCATGACGTGGTGGTCATTGTCGGTCACGGTCGTCTTCATCGACATCGTCGTCATTTTGCCTGTGACCGGGTCGGCCATCGAAGCGCTCGACTCCATGACGTTGCCGGCCATGGTCCCTTTCGACACCATCACGCCCGTGCTCGCGGTGTCCATCCAGGTGCCGACGTACTTCTTCGTGACGTTGTCGTATCCCGTGTACCCGATCCCGGAGAACGGCTGCCCCATGAACGTTCCCTCGTGCTTGGTCTCGACGAAGCGGTTCCCGAGCACCCAGGTATTCACGGAGGTCCCGGCGGACTCCTCCGCCGGCTTCGACGGATCCATCCACACCTTCACCTTCGCATCGAAGGTGCCGATCATCGTCTCCAGCTTCTTGTGGGCTTCGCCCGGGGTCGCCGCCTTCTGCATCGCTTCCATCGCTGCCTTCTCGTCCATCGGGGCGGGCTTCGCCTTTTTCTCAGCCGCCTTCTCCTGCGCTGATGCGATGCCCGCGGCCAGCATCGCGATCGCCAAACCTTTCGCAGCAAAACGACATCTCATACCTCGTCTCCTTCCAGCCGGATTCTATTAGCAGGTCGCTGAAAAAGGGTGTGAGGCGGCGTTGCGAGCGCCGCGGGGTCGGACGCCAGGAGCCGCGACGAAGGCGACCGTCCCTGGGGATCGGGGGACCGGAAGGTCCCTCGCCAGTCCTCGTTCATCGGGGAGGAGCGGCGAGGCATTCGGCTGCGGCGGTCGCGTTGCGACCGGCAGCCAAGAGTTTTCAAGAAGATACGGAGCAGGCCCCGGTCCTTGAACTCTCTCGGCCGCCGTTCGCGAATCGAATGCCTGCGGCCGACAGCCAGACACGACGCCCGCATCCATTTTTCAGCACCCTGCTAGACGCGGATCCGGAGTCGGAAGTCTCCTTAGGGTCAACGCCGGCGCGCGGCAGGTCGGGCGTGCCATGAGATGCGCCTGGTCGGCCTGAGACGCCCACGCCCGTTTCGCCGATTCAGAATCCCTACAATATTTACGCCCGATGTTCGTCTACAGGAATGGATGGATGAGCCGTCGGGCATCACCTCGATGACCGAGCAAGACCGTCGGATCTCGGAAATCATCGCGGGAGAACGATCCCGACTGCGCAATTTCATCCGAAGGCGGGTGCCCAACGAAGCCGACGTGGAAGACCTTCTTCAGGACGTGTTCTCCGAAGTCATCGAGGCCTATCGGCTGATGGAGCCGGTGCAGCGGTGGAGCGCCTGGATGTTTCGGGTCGCCCGCAATCGCATCATCGATCTTTTTCGCAAGAGGCGCCTGGAAGCGTTCGGAAGCGATCCGGCGGCGATCTCCAACGAAAGAGAGGCCCTCCCGCTGGAAGAGGTGCTGACATCGCCGGCAGCTGGACCGGCGGAGGCGTATGCGCGAACCGTTCTGCTGGAAGAGCTCGAGGAGGCCCTCGACGAATTGCCGCGGGAGCAACGGGAGGCATTTCTCGCGCACGAGGTCGAGGGGTACAGCTTCAGGGAGATCTCCGCTCGGACGGGCATCAGCGTCAACACGCTGCTCTCGCGCAAGCATTACGCCGTCGTTCACTTGCGCCACCGGCTCCAGGACATCTACGACGAATTTGTGAAAACAGGAGGGTGACAAGATGAGAGGTCGTCGCGCACTGAGGTTGGCGCTGATCGCGGTACCGGCCGCGATCCTGTTTCTCGCCGTGATGGGTTTCGTGGCCATGAGCCTGTGGAACGGGCTGACGCCGGAGCTCTTTGGCTGGAAACCGATCAGCTACTGGCAAGCCATCGGTCTGATGATCCTCGCCAGGCTTCTCTTCGGAGGATTCCGGGGAGCGGGAGGCCGGAGCGGGCACTGGCGTCATCGCATGATGGAACGCTGCAAACAGATGACGCCGGAGGAACGGGAAAGATTCCGCCAGGCGTTCAATGATCGCTGGGGACGCGTGGCACCGCCGGATTCGAAGCCGACCGCCTGATCGCAGGCAGGCTGCCCGGTCGGTCGGAGCGCACGGTCGACCCCGTTCGGGTCACGACCACCGGCCTGTGCCTGATCCCGGGCACGACCTCCCGAGGAGCGCGTGGGCCGGCTGGCGTTCGGATAGGCGTTTCGAGATAAGCTGAGGAGCAATCTTCGAAGGAGAATTTATGCGCGTTCGCCACTGGCGGCCCTGGATCTTTATCGCTCTTCTCGTCGCTTCCACGGGCGTTGCGTTGCCGGATGATCCGAAGGTCGCGGCCAAGCCCGCCGCCAATATGTCCGTCGTTCAAACCAAGGAGTCGCAGGCGGCCATGACTCCGGCAAAAGCGCTCGATACCTTGAAGGAGGGAAACAAGCGGTTCCGCGCCGGAACATCGGTCCAGAAGAACCTTCCCGCGAAGGTGAAGGCGTCAGCCGCCGCGCAGTATCCCTTCGCCGTGGTCCTGGGCTGCATGGATTCGCGCGTCCCCGCGGAGGCGGTCTTCGATCAGTCCATCGGAGACCTCTTCAGCATCCGCGTGGCAGGAAACGTGGTGAACGCCGACAACCTGGGCTCTCTCGAATATGCGGCGAAAGTCATCGGAGTCAAGCTCATCGTCGTCCTCGGCCACACCAGTTGTGGCGCAGTCAAGGGAGCAATCGACAACGTGAAGCTCGGCAACCTGACCGAGCTGGTCGCCAAGATCCAGCCAGCGGTCGCGGGTTCCGGGCCGGGAACCAGCAAGGACCACGCCTACGTGGATAAGGTCGGCGAGCAGAACGTGCGACTTTCCATGAAAGAAATCCGCGAAAAGAGCCCCGTCTTGAAGGAACTCCTCGACTCCGGCGCCGTCGGCATGGTTGGAGGAATGTACGATCTCGAGACCGGCGCCGTCACGTTCTACGCCGACTAGTCTCGAGGGATCGACAACCGAAGGCCCCTAACTGGGTCGAATTAGTCCCCTGACGAAAGACTGATTCCGTTTGTCAACGAGGCGGGTCCGCGTGTACCCATCTGGTGGCTGACCTTCACCTCGGTCTCTGTCGTTCACCTCAGCCTCTGACCTCACCCGGCTCTCCCGCGGCCGAGATCTTCGGGCTCCGCCTTCACAGCCATGGACCAAAGTGCAATGGACCAAGGTCCAATTGATCGCGTAGTGAGCAGCACTCACAATTAGAAGGAAGAGTTAGGACACGGGCGGCCGTCACCAGGAGGTCATGTCATGGAACTCTCGGGAGGCCCGGGAAGGATCACAGGCTCGCTGGCGGATTACCGACGGAATCTCGTCAATAGGATAGTCGATCAGACGGTGGCCGACTTGGCGCAGGAGAAGGGCATTGCACCAAAGGCCAGGCGCCGGTGGTCACAACTGGTCGCGCGAGCGGAGAAAACAGCTTCGACATTCGAAAAGACTCTCCCACCCGCCCGCGAGGCCCGAGAAATCGAAATCGAGGGTTTGCGCCCGTTCGCCAAGCAGGCCGTCCGGGTGCGCATTCTGGGAACAGAAGAAGCGCCCGACGTCGAGGGTCCGAAGCCCAAGGCCTAAGTCCCAGGCTTCGCTCCCGCGGTCAACGGCCGGGGAAATAACGGGGTCTGTCTTGGCAAATGGTACTTTCCGTCCGAATTACCATCTTGCAAGATCGACCTCAACGCGTCTGCCTTTATGCCGAGTCCCGCTGCGCCGCGTTGTGCTTCTGACCTCCGACTCCGGCCCGATTCAGCTCTTACCGCGCAGCCTCGGAGAGCGAACCTTGCCCCAGTTCGGAAACCCGTTGAGACCCGGGGGGAAAGTCAGCTGCTCCTGGCCCGTTCCATCCGCATTCATCAAGAAGAGTTGGAACTGACCAGGTCCCCCCACTGGCCTATGGAATACGATCTTCTGGCCATCGGGTGACCAGGAGGGTGACAAGTCGGCGACCGTATTATCGGTGAGTTGCACCTGGCCGGTGCCGCCCGCGTTCATGGCGCAGATCTCGAAGTCCGAACCGCCTCTCCTGCACATGAAGACGATGCGTGTGCCGTCCGGGGACCAGGCAGGAGCCCGCTCCTCTTCGACGTTGTTGGTCAGGCGCGACGGTATTCCCGTCCCATCCGCGTTGATCACGTAAATCTCGGCGGTCGTGGAATTCCTGTGATTGTCCGTGATCGCGTGGCTCGTGAATACGATCTTTCCCCCATCGGGCGACCAGTCTGGGTCATCGTCGATCGCCGCCGGATTGTTCGTGATGTTCTTCGGCTCCGTCTTGTGTTTGACGAAGTCCTCCACGTTCATTACGAAGATGTCGCTGTCCGTCGTCGCAGCGCCCGGATCGGGCTTGATCGGCTGCCCGGTTCCCGACGCCGAGGCGTGGAAGGCGATGTTTTTGCTGTCGGGTGACCAGGTGCCGGAACTGCCCCGTGTCAGTGGCGTCTGTTCGCTGCCGTCCGCGTTCATGACGAACAGATCTGCGGTGTTGAGGGGGGCGCCCTCGGCTCGCAGCCGGTTGCTGTCGAACACGATCCTCTTCCCGTCCGGCGAGAGAGCCGGGAAACCGTCGCCGAAGGTGTTCTCCGTCACGCGCCGCCGGTTCGTGCCGTCGGCGTTCATCAGGTAGATCTCGGCGGCGAGCCAAGGGTGTCCTGCGGGGTCGTCGCGCGTGCTCACGAACGCGATCGTCGATTGCAATCGTGCCTGCTCCTCGCCGCCTTGGGTCTGCGCCCGCCTGCCCGGCGCGGCCGTGCACGAGATCGGGATAATCACCGACGCGGCGAGCGCCGCGGCATTTGCAAATCGCTTCCCTGCCTTCATGAATCTTTCCCGCAGCCCGCGGAAACGGCGACTCACTTCTTCGTCTTACTCGGGTCGTCGGCCGGGTTGACGTAGATGAGCTGGAACGGCCCCATCCCCGACACCTGAACCTCCGTCTCGCCTTTGCACCAGGCGAAGTGGTGCATCTTCGCCGGCATCGAACCAAAGGCGCCTGCCGACATGGCAGTGGTCTTTGCCTCGTCGAGCGTGTCGCCTGTCCCGAGGTTGAAAGTGCCAGAGATCACGGTGAGGTGCTCATCAGCCGGATGCCAATGGGCCGCGACTCTGTATCCGTCGGGCGCTTTCAGACGGATCGTGTACATGCCCGCTTTGTCAGGGTCGCCTTGAAGAACCGCCATCTTCGCTCCGGTCGGAAAGACGGGCGGAGGGTCTCCCCACTTGATGTCGCCTTCACTCACGACCACGTGCATGGGCTCCTTGGCGGCAGCCGGCTTCTTCGCTGCCGCGGATTCCTTCTCTTGCGCCGAAGCGCTGGAACCGAAAACGCAGAGGCAACCGAGAACGACTGCAAGAACCGCGGATTTCTTCATGGCGTCTCTCCCTGTCCTTGCTTCGGTGGGCCGCGACGAGCGGCTTCCGGCAAAGTGGAAAGGATAGTAGCAAGACTGTCGTTCCGGAGGAACCGGCCACTCTGCTCCTCGTGAATTGTGGGATCTGGCTGTTGGGGGTCAGGCGGAAGATCGAGGACAGCCGTCAATATCGACCTGCTCGCGGACCTTCTCCGAGCGCATGTCGCGGCAGGTATTTCGACTCGACAGCCTGGGTCTTGAAGGTCTTCGTCGCTGGCGGGCTAGACCCCCGGAGTCACGGCAAGTCGGCCGTGAGCGGCGGCCCGCTCCCCTTGGCCGCAGGCGGCGAGATCACGGCGGAACTTCAGGTGCCGCCGGCGAGTGAGCTCGACGAGCGGACGCCAAACGGCGCTGGTCAAGTTCCGCCGGATCAAGAAGTGCCAGAATCGATTCGAGCGCTTGTAGAGATAAGACATCGCCAAATACGGCGCGACGGCGCGCCAGTCGCTGGGGCGACGGTACCAGATCGAAGCGTGTGAGAAGAGCCGGCGGTAAAGCCAGCTGTAACCCTGCGCCAGCTCCGCTTCAGTCATCTGCCTCGGCCGGAAGACGACGTGCGCCGTGTCGTAGAGGCTCCAGTCGCGGTGGAGAAGCCGGCCTTCGTCCTCCATCCTCCGAAAGAGCGGAGTGCCCGGGTACGGCGTCAGGATGTGAAAAGTCGCGCACTCGAGCCGGTTTTCCTCGATCCACTGAGCCGTCTTCACGAAGACATCCTTGCGGTCCTGGTCGAAACCGAGGACGAAGCTGCCGTTCACCTGAATCCCGTGGTCGTGCAGGATGGCGACACGCCTCGCGTAGTCCTCGGTCCGCGGCGTGCGCTTGCGAGCCTCCTTGAGATTCTCGTCGGAAAGGGACTCGAAGCCGATGAAGACCCCCGTGCAGCCGGCCAGCGCCATCTCCCGAATCAGCGACGGGTCGTCGGTGACGTCCAACGTGAGCGCCGCGCTCCAGATCTTCTCAAGCGGCGCGAGGGCCCGGCAAAGCCGGCGCAGGTATTCCGGCTTGGAGCCCAGGTTGTTGTCGATGAACACGCCGTAAGGCTGGTCATCGGCAAGGAACTCCTGCGCAACCTGCTCGACGTCCCGAACGCGATAAGGCATGCGCAGGCCTTCGGTCGAGAGATAACAGAACCCGCAGCGATTGTGGCAACCCCGCGTGGCGATGAGGCTGGAGGTCGTCAGGAAACTCCGCCGTTGCAGGAGGTCTCGCCGCGGCGGAGGATCGTCTCGATAGGCATTGTCGTACATCGCGTGGTAGACGGGCTTGAGCCGATCGTTCTCCACGTCCCGCAGGATCGAGGGCCAGAGCCGAACACCGTCCCCGATGGCCAGGGCGTCGGCGTGCGGCGTGGCCTCCCCCGGACAGGAGAGAACATGCAGTCCGCCCAGGACGACACGCGCGCCGCGGGCGCGATACCACGCGGCCAGTGCGTAAGCCCGCGCGGCAAAGGTCAGGTGGACCGTGATTCCGACGACCTCGGGCGTCGGGTTTCCCGGCGGCGGTCCCTGAAGAAGGTTCTCGTCCCAGTACTTCACCATCCATTCTGGCGGCGTGGCCCCGGCCACGCTCGTCAAAGCGAGAGTGGGAGTCAGGACGTGTTTGCCGAAGCTCGCGTGAGGATCCTTCGGATAGAAGGGATTGATCAGCAGCGCCAGGCGACGCTCGATCGGAGCCGCGGGTAACCCCGATTCCAGAGGGGGCGGAGTGCTCATTTCCTTGGGCAGCCAGAGGCGGCCGCGCTTCTGCTGAAAAGGTTCCTCGGATGAGAGCAATCGCCTCTTCATGCCAACTCCCGCGAAGGCAGCTCGGGGGGAAGGGCGCCGAAGCGGCGTTCCCGGGTGTGAAACTCGGCGACAGCCGCGGCCAGATCACTGTCTTGAAAGTCCGGCCACATGAGAGGCATGAAATAGAGCTCGGCGTAAGCGCTTTCCCAGAGCAGAAAATCGCTCAAGCGATACTCTCCGCCCGTCCGAATCAGCAAGTCCACATCCGGAGCCGGGTCCGTACCGCAGGCGGATCCCAGTCGTTTTCGAAACGCGTCGATGTTCGGTTCGCCCTCTGCCGCAAGCGATCTGGCGGCGCGGAGAATCGCGTCCCGGGCGGAATAATCGATCGCCAGGCGCAGATGGAGTCTCGATCCCCGGGCTGTCGCGGCCTCGCAGGCCTCGATCGCCGCGATGAGCTTTTCGGGGAGCCGGTCGCGCCTGCCGATCACCGAAAGGCGAACTCCATTCTGCCGGAGCTCCACCTGCTCGGAATGCAGGTAATCGCCGAAGAGGTGCAGGAGGGTCCCGACCTCCCGTCGCGGCCGTTTCCAGTTGTCGCAAGAGAACGCGAAGAGGGTCAGGGTAGTGATCCCGAGAGACGGCGCGGCGCGTACGGCCCGGCGGACCGCGTGGGCACCGCGCCGATGACCCTCGTCCCGTCCCATTCCGCGCACCGTCGCCCAGCGCCCGTTGCCGTCCATGACGATTGCAACATGGAAGGGTCCTTCGGTCTCGGTCGAGGAGGTTCGACCCACGGGCATTTCTCCTTCACAGGCGTCCGGCGATAGGTTTGCCAGGCCACCCGCGACGCTAACGCAGATGCACTACGTTGTCAAGTACTTTGTAAGAAAGAGTAGCCCGAACGGAATCAGTAATCAAGAGTGCGCTTCCTCTATTATTCCGTGATCCACGCGAGCGCGAGCGGCGATGGGTCAACGATGATCAAACGGCGGTTGCTGCCGGTCCTTGTCTCCGCCGTTGCCGCGGCGGCCGTCGGATGGCCAATCGCGAGTAACCCGCACGACTCGCTAGTCGGTGAGCCGAATGAAGGAACTCCAGCCGCATCGATGAGGCGAGGCTTCAGTCCGAAACACGTGTGGCGCTTGTCGGAGGGCGCGATTACGGACCTGCACAAGTGCGCCAAACCGACCCTTCTGGCCTGCGTCCGCAGAGTCATGCAGCGACACGGAGCGAGGCAGGAGGCCTTCGAGTTCTACCGCCGGACCGGATGGTTCCTTTCTGACCTGAAGGATACCGGCGGGCCGGTGATGCTGGCGTCATTGGTCAATCCGTGGAGAGCGAACGAGAACGAGCAGCCAGCGCTCGTCGGCGAGAAGATCGTCGTGTATCCGGAGAAAGTGAACGTGGCCTTGAAGAACGACGACGGATTCAAGGCGCTCAAAGCGGAGTTTCCGCGGCTGCTGTTCTGGAAGTCGGCCCCGGCGTTCGAAGCGAACACCATCACGGCGGGGGGCGAGAGCGTCGTCTTCCGATACAGACTGCTAGACGGTTGCCACGCCTGCGCGATCCGCGGGTGGGCACGCATCGAGTTTAAGTTCGCTCCGGACGGGATCTATCGCCGTGCGAAGCTGCTTGGCGTAGTCCGCGAATAATCGCAGGCGAGCGACGCAGGCCTGCGCAGGTCCGCCGCGCGGTTAGGCGCAAAATGGGGGGCAAATGGGGTCGGGCTTACATCTCGGACCTACGCCGCAGACCTGCCTTGATATTGTTCGTCCGGCCCTCCCGGGCCCGTCGGAAGAGGAGGTCGCGATGGTTCCTGTGATGTCCTTGTGGCTCCCGATACTTCTTTCCGCGGTCGTCGTGTTCGTCGCCAGCTCGATCATCCACATGGTGCTTCCCTACCATCGTGGCGATTACAAGAAGCTGCCGGACGAGGACGGCGTCCTGTCCGCCCTCCGGAAGTTCGCAGTCCGGCCGGGCGACTACCTGTTCCCGAAGCCCGACGGCCCGAAGGCAATGAAAGACCCCGCCTTCCTGGAGAAGTGGAGCAAGGGGCCTGTCGGCATGATGACCATCATGAAGAGCGCCGAGAAACCGTCGATGGGAAAGCCTCTCGGTTTCTGGTTCCTTTATTGCGTCGTGGTCGGCATCTTCGCCGCTTACATCGCGGGGCGGGCGCTGCAACCCGGCGCGCCCTACCTCTCCGTATTCCGGTTCGCCGGCGCCACCGCGTTCGTCAGTTACGCCCTCGGTCTCTGGCAGAACACGATCTGGTACGGCAGGGCCTGGACAACCACCCTGAAGTCCAACATAGACGGTCTCATCTACGCGCTCCTGACGGGAGGAGTCTTCGGCTGGCTCTGGCCGAAATAGCTCGCCGGCCCGCGCGCGCGTCCGGTTACATCGCCAAGGCTTGAAGCCCGCGGTCGTGACCGCCACGTGGCCCGGTTCGAACATAGAATGGTGCCGGCGGAGTTGCGCGAGGCATTTCTCCCCGCTCCGTTCGAGAGGTGAGCAAGAGTGTCTATGGTGTACGGGCGTTCAGGCCGTGGAGCGCTGAGGAGCTCCGGCGCGGCAAACACCTGGATCCGGGGCGCGCTTGCGTAAGCTCCGCATCGGGATCATTGACCTCGTTACCAAGGGTCCGACGCGCGCCCTGTACGCGCGCGTCATGCACGCGAACCTCGCGAGCATCATGCCGCAGGTCGTCGGCGTGTGGTGCGAAGAGCAAGGGCACGAGGTCACACTCGTCTGCTATACGGGCCTCGAGAACCTGGTCGAAGAACTGCCGGATCCAGTAGACCTCGTCTTCATCGGAGCGTTCACCGAGGCCGCGCTCCTCGCCTACGCGCTCTCCAACCTGTTCCGGTCGAAGGGAGCCGTCACCGTCCTCGGCGGGCCGCACGCGCGCTGCTATCCGGAGGACGCCCGGAAGTACTTCGACTATGTCCTCGGCTTCACCGACCAGGAGGTGGTCCGCGAGGTGCTCCGGGACTGCTCGCCGCACCGGCCGATCGGCGCGCACCTCGCGGCGAAGCGTCAGCCCGCGGCTCTCCCCGGGGTGCGCGAGCGCTGGAGGTTCATCGAACCGACGCTTCGAAAGGCCCCCATCTTCAAGATCGTCCCGATGATCGGCAGCCTCGGGTGTCCCTACACGTGCAGCTTCTGCATCGATTCGGTCGTCCCGTACCAGCCGCTCGACTTCGGTGTTCTCACCGACGATCTCCGGTTCCTCTCGAAGACGCTCAAGAAGCCGCATGTCGGCTGGCACGATCCCAACTTCGGGGTCCGATTCGACGATTACTTAAACGCGATCGACGCCGCGGTGCCGCCCGGCCGAATGGATTTCGTCGCGGAAAGCAGCCTCTCGCTCCTCTCAGAGCCCCACTTAAAACGCCTCAAGCGAAGCGGATTCAAGGCACTCCTCCCCGGTGTCGAGTCCTGGTACGAGCTCGGCAACAAGTCGAAAACCGGCCAAAACAAGGGAATGGACAAGGTCCGCCAGGTCTCCGAGCACGTCAACCTGATCCAGAGGTACGTCCCCTACGTCCAGACAAACTTCGTGCTGGGTCTCGACTCCGACGCGGGTCCGGAGCCCTTCGAGCTCACGAAACGTTTCGTGGACATCACCCCCGGAGCGTTTCCCGGCTATTCGCTCCTCTCCGCGTTCGGCCGGGCCGCGCCCTTGAATCTCCAGTACCAGCGCGCCAACCGCGTGCTGCCGTTCCCGTTCCACTTTCTCGATAACAACCACGCCATGAACGTCCAGCCGAAGAACTACTCCTGGCGCGACTTCTACGACCAGGTGATCGGCCTGACCCGGCACACGTTTTCCCCGCGCGCGATATTCGACCGCTTCCGGGCGACAAAGACGACGATTCCGCGCTGGATGAATGTGATCCGCGCCGTGTCCTCGGAAGGCTTCGGCCGGCTCAAATACTTCATCGAGCTGCGCCGCCGCCTCGACATCGACCGGCACCTCCGCCGTTATTTCGACCGCGAGACGACCGACCTACCCTCCTTCTACTCCGACCAGGTACGCCGCGACCTCGGCGCGCTGTGGGACTGGCTGCCCCCCGGCGCCCTCAATCACGACCCCTGCGCCTACCTCAATTCCGAGGAAGCACAGCCGCCAGCGCCTGTCGCGATCTGAACCGCGCCCGACTGCGCCTCGTTGGGAAGATTCGTGATCGGGGAAGATTCGGGGTCTGAGATCGCAAGGGGCTCGCCAACCAACTTCAGCGCCAATCAACGAAGAGCGGGGGTCAAAGACTGCGGGGGTCAAGTCTGTGAATATGTGAGCGCTGTTTTGGCCCGCAAGATCACAGAGGCACAGATCTGCCCCCGAGCCTAAGCCGTGACCGCTGGCGGACTCAAGACCCAGCGCATGTGCGAAGCAGTCCCGCTTCGCAGGTTCCCTCGATGACGTGTTCGCCGGCTTCGTTCTCGATCCAGGCGTCGATTTCCAGACGATGCCTGGAGCGATCGACGGCTCGGACGACGAAATGCGCAGTCACGGTGTCGCCGAGGTAGATCGGGAGGAGGAACCGGATTGTCTGCGACCGGTAGATCGCCCCGGTCCCTGGCAGCAGCATGCCCACCATCGTCGAGAACATCGATGCCGCCAGCATCCCGTGAATGACGCGACGGCCGAACTGCGTGCTTGCAGCGAACTCGTCGTCAACATGAAGCGGATTTGAGTCTCCGGTGATCTCGATGAACCGCTGCACATCGTCTTCCGTGAAGGTCTTGCTGAAGGTGGCAGACTGCCCGGGCTCGAAGTCTTCGATCCGCGCGAGAACTGGAGAAGGAGTCAAGGCCCCTCCCGCGAGAAACCGCTCACCTCACGAACCGACAGGGTAATTGAACGCCTCCTTTACAAGACCGGCGCCTCCGGGTCCGGCGGCAGCGGCGTGGCGAAAAACCTGAAGACCCAGGCCGCGATCACGGTGATCGCTGCTACCGTGAACGCCAGTCGCTTGCCATGCCACAGGCCGTCGAACCACTCTCTGAACTCAGCGGCGAGCACATTGGCTTTACCTCCGAACTCCTCCAGGTCGTGCAGGTACTTCTTGGTGTCTAACGGGTCATAACCGAGAGGGTTTCCAGGCGGGGGCAGGGCGGTCAGATAGATCACGACGGCGGCTGCAAACCCGATGACGAGAATAGCGAGGGTGCCTGCGCGGACGCGTGCCTGGGGAGTCATCGGCCCCCATTCATCAAGCTAGATTACCCTATTCAAAACGAGAGTCAGACGTCGCGAGCGACGTTCGAGTACTGAGTCGATGAAGCCGCTGATCGTACTACCGTCCCGCGAGGTTCCTCTTCAGAAACTCCACTGCCTCCCGCACGACCTCACGCGAACGCGGGTCGCCTTCCTGATTGTCGAACCCGTGCTCCCCGCCCGGCTGGTTGTAAAGCACCAGGGGAGCGTTGCGCGCGAGCGCCTCCGCGACGAACCGGTCCAGGCCCGGCAGCAGATCCGGAATCTGATCCTTCCCGGCGCGAGCGACGAAGATCGGCGGCAGATTGCCGGTGCTCTCGGAGAGAGCGACGACAGGCGAGAACTGCCTGACCTGTTCCTCCGAAAGGAATTTGCGGTGGAGTGCCGATGGACGCAGGTCCAGAAAAGAGTAGAACGCCACAAGGCAGCGGACGTGCGGCTTGGGCTCGCGGATCGGAGCTGCGAGCAATGGCCCGCCGGCCGAGTAGGCGGCCAGCGCGATGCGCTCGGGGTCGATTCCAAAGTCCGCGGCTCGGCCCCGGACGAACGCGATCGCGTCCGCCAGGTCGGCGGCGCCCTGGGTCAGGTTCGGGTCCGGGTATCCCACCCGGTGGTTGAACGCCACCCCGGCCATTCCCGACGCCGCGATGAGCCGGCCCCACGACCTGTAGATCCCCCAATCTTTCGGCTGGACCGGAACATCGCGAGGAACGCCACCATGGATGAAGAAGACGACCGGCAGAGATTCGCCCGGCTTCTGTTTCTCCGGCGTGCTGATGTCCATCTTCAGCTCGACCGCGCCGTCCTTCTTGTAGACGAGGTCCTTGCGCACTCGGACCTTGTCCATCCCTTCGACTTGGTAGACGACGGGCTTGCTGACGCGCTCCGCCATATCGTTGGAGCCCTTTGCCTGCCCGGCCGCGCGCCCGTTCGCCAAGCCGAGTATCAGAGCCGAAAGAGCCGATGCCCATCGCGAAGTCTTCATGGCGATCCTCCTCCTCCGAAACATACGTGGGCTTCCTTCGAGGGTTTGGCTCTGATCCGTCCGGGAGAGGCCGGCCCTCGGCGCCGGCGCAAGCCGAAGCCGGCAGGACGAGCGTTCAACACAGATCCGCGGACCCGCCCCTCCTCAGGGATGCGTCGGAACCGGGGTCGCCTCGAAGGCTGGCCGCTCGCCACTGATTGGATCGAGAGCCCGACCCGTGATGACCCCGAGATCATTGATGTCCTGAGCCGTGGTGAGAAGGTTGGTATAGCCCGGCGCAACGAGCGTGTTGAGGTCCGTCATCACGCCATCCTGCCAGAGAAAGGCGCGGCAGATACCGGACCCGTCGGCGTTGCGGCACGACACGCCCACGACCTGGCGCCGTTCGTTAATGCCATGGGCTTCGCTATACAGGTCGCCGGAAAGCGTGCCGAGATCCTGGATACTGTTGGCCCGTGGTCAACAGGAAAGCGTGCAGCTGCGGGTTGTCCGGATCGCTGTCCGACACGGCGGCAAATCCAACGATGTCACCCTGTTGGTTCAGCGCCATGGGGGTGTTCCACGACAGACGTCCGAGATTGCCGATATCCGTCACCGTGCCCTTCTCCCAAAGCACGGCGTGTGCCGCGGTATATCTTCCAAGTGCCTGGTCGCAGGTGCCCGAGATTCCGACAGCCTGACCTCGGTCATTGATCGCGGTTGCAGCGCAGGAGGTGTCGCCGGAGATCAGAGGGAGCTCCTGGATCTGATCTTTGC
>JBKPBH010000036.1:0-7786 GCA_046726795.1 Acidobacteriota bacterium | reverse complement strand
GCCTGCGACGGGGGAAAGGTGGACGTCAATGGCTTGCGCGCCAAGGCCCACCGCGAAATCCGGGCCGGCGACCGCCTGGTCGTCACCCGGGCCGAAGGAGTCCGCCGCGAAGTTTTGGTCAAGGGCCTGTCGGATCGATCGATCCCGAAGAGCGCGGCGCGCGGGCTCTATGAGGACGTGACACCGCCTGCCCCGCCAGAAGTCGCAGAAGCCCGCCGCCTCGACCGCCTTCTTGCTCCGAAGGGCGCGGCGGGCAGACCGGAAAAGCGGGAGAGGCGCCTGCGCCGACGCCTCAAGGGGATGTGATTTCGTCCGGCCTCTCTCGACACTCGGCGCGCTCAATCGTCAACGCCAGCGATAGAATCTCTTCCATGGATTTCGAGGTCCTCTGTCCCTGCTGCCACGCTCGTCTGAAGATCGACTCGGATCTGAAGGCCATCATCGACCACGAGGCTCCGAAGACCCCGCGGAAGTACGGCTCCGTGGACGAGGCGGTCGGCGCCCTGAAGACACACGACGCCGAGCGGGAAAAGAAGTTCACGGCCTCGATCGAAGCGGAAAAATCGAAGAAGGACGTCCTGAACCGGAAGTTCGAAGAGCTTTTCGAAAAGACGAAGGGCGACACCTCGAGACCGATCCGGGACATAGACCTGGATTAAGCAAAGGGTCGTAAGGCGTGAGGCGTGAGAGGTAAGACGAAGCTCAGAACAGGGATGGTGGTCGCTTCGCGCCTCGCCTGACGCCGAACGCCCTGCTCTCAGTGGTTTCCATAGGCGTCTTCGGATCGAGCCTCCCGCAGGAGGGAAGCCCAGAGTACCGGGAGGCGCGCGAAGTCGGACGAGAGATCGCACGCCGCGGCGGCCGCGTCGTCTGCGGCGGCTATGCCGGCATCATGGAGGCGGCCTGCTGGGGCGCCGCCGAAGCGGGAGGGAGAAGCCTGGGCGTCCTGCTCGCCGGACGAGGCGAAGGGAACCGTTGGCTGACCGAGAGCATCCGAGAGCCGGACCTCGCGGGGCGCTTGCGGAGACTGCGCGACGAATCGCATGCTTGGATATTCCTCCCGCGTGGGCTCGGCACAATGCTCGAGATCGTCTGGATGGCCGAGTCGGTGGTCAAGGGGGATGTCATGCCGCGTCCTTTCATCCTGTTCGGCAACTTCTGGCAACCGACAGTCGAGACGGCGCTCGCCGAAGCATCGAACGCATCCGGTGCCGCGACGCTTCGTTCCTGCCTGCGGTTCGCAGCGACTCCCTCCGATGCCGTGGGCCTGGCCATTGCCTAGGCTGTCCGGATTCGGAAGGGTGTTGACACTTTTCTGGTCCGAGAGAGCGTGGGATCACTGTGTCGCACCGAGAAAGACGGAGGAATCGGGCGCAATGGATGGCCCTCCGCCGACGGGATGTCCTGAGCGAAGGCAAAGGAGCAGGCGGCATCACAAGCCGTGACCCGCCAGAGCGGCTACGCGAAAAGCAGTGGCTAGCGTGCGGGGACCGGCTGTCGAGCCTCGGCGAGTAGCAATCGCGTCCCGTCGGACCGAGACTCGTCCCGCTCTGACTGGATGGCGGCCAGACGCAACTGCCAGGGCAAGAGGTTGAACGGCTCCCCCTTCGGGGAGGCGACATAGGCGTCGATTAAGTCCCGGTAGAACCTGACCATGCGCTCGACGAGCGGCACGGGATACTCCCGTCCCTGCACCTTCAGGCAGTGGACGCCCAGATCGATCAGATGCGGGATGTCCGCCAGGAGGAAGAAGGCGTCGTTCTTCAAGGCCACGCTCTTCTCCCACAGGTCCTCGCCAGAGTAGAGCTCCCATGACTCCAGGCAGACGCGGTAGTCGAGTCCGCCGCGGTTCGGGCTGCCCTTGAACAGATCCTTTCCGAACGGGTCCGTGGTGCGCTCGAGCCGGTGATAGGGGGACATCCAGCATTTCCCGAGGTAGGTGTAGCACTTGTTGGCGTGGATCAGGATCTCGATCCCGACATCGATCTCCTCTTTGCGGGAGGCCAACTCCTTCAGCGTCAACTTCGTGTCCGCCACCACCTGCGAGACGCCGATGGAGCGGTAGAACCGCACGTCCTCGTTGTTCAAGATGTTGGCCCCGATCGAGGCGTGAATGGTCAGCTTCGGGAAGTGGCGGTTGACCTCCTCGATGGCGCCGATGTCGGTCATGATCGCCCCGTCCACGCCCCAGGATACGAATCGCTCCATCTTCCGGAGCATGGGAGCAATCTCGTGAGACTGCATGTTGGTGTTGAAGGCCACCCGCAGCTTGGCGCCGCCTGCATGGGCGATTCCGACGGCGGCGAGCACCTCGTCGTCGGACAACTCGTACCTGTCGCGCCGCCGACTCCACCCGCAGGGGCCCACGTAGATGGCGTTCGCTCCGCCCGTCACCGCCGCCTCGACCATCGGAAGATTGCCTGCCGGTGCCAGAAGTTCAACCATGGGACTGCCCCTCCACAACCCGAAGCTCTGCGTCACGACTCTGCGCGAGAAATCGTCAGCAACGACCCGATCGCGTCCGGGCGGATGCCGGCGTAGTCCATTCCGCTTCTGCCGAAGTAGAACCCGTTGCACAGACCGATCCGGGCATGACGTCGGACAGTATCCCACCAGCCCTCGTCCGCCTCGCCGTCGCCGGCGGCGACCCGCTCCAGCGCGGCGCGGTACACCGACGCGACTTCGCTTCGGTACGCGGGGCTCTCCGAGACGGTTTCAATCCGGAAGTGCCGGTGGCCCTCGGAGAGAAGGCGCGGCAGGTGCTCCAGCATGCACACATCCTTGCCGCTCAAGATCCCCTTCCCGACCGACTTCATCGCCCAGTCCCCCTGTTTCAGAAACAGCTCCTTCTGACAGAGGTCCGGGCACTTGATGCCCCACTTCTCCTCGTAGTCCAGCAGGAAGCAATAGTCCGAAATCCCCAGCGGCATCTTGCCGTGCACCAGAAGCTCCATGGGCGCGCCACAGGCGGCCGTAATTTCGTTGATTTCGTCCAGGCTCAACTCGTAGTTGGGAGTAAACCGCACAGCCCCGAATCCGCGCAGGACCTCGACGCCGGGGGCGGTGTACACGTTCGCAAAGCCTCCGATGTGCACTGGCAGTTGTGGAAACTCGTCGTGGGCGATCTTCAGGATCCCCAGGTTATGGACCTCGACCGCCTGGGCGCCCGCCGTCGCTGAGGCTTCCAGCATTTTACGCACCTTGGGCAGGAAGTCATTCCGCGGCCCCGCATAGGTCGTCACGTAGGCCCGCTTCCCCTGGTCCTGGAGGATGCGGAGCCCCTCCTTGAGATCACCCAGCTGCTCGAGGAAGTTTGCCTCGTAGATCCGGCAGTAGATATCACCCAGGTAAACCCCGTCGTAGTCGCGGAGATCCGATTCCCGGAGATCGCGCAGGTTCGCGATCGTCGTATTCAACTCGAACTGGTTCATGGCTGGGCTCATCGGCCGTCTCCCTTATCGTCCGACCACGGCCCACGTCGCCGGCAATGCCGCCGACCGGACGTGATCCGCGGCCGGAGCCGTCGGGCCGTCGATCGCTTCCCTGTAGCGCCGGACGAGCGGCGCCAGAAGTCCCACCGGAAGGCTCCGCCCCTGAAGCTTCAGGACATCTACGCCCGCCTCGGCGTAGGCCTTGACCTCCGCAATGCGGCTGATCTGCCGGCTGGGAAAGAGCCGCGCGTCCACCCGCCGTCCGTCCGCGTAGAGCTCCCAGGATTGCTGGCAGATCCTGAAACAGGCTCCCACACCCCCCCGCTTCATGCTTCCGGTCTGCCGCAGTCCCGAGAGTGCGCCCTCCGGCACATCGCTCCCGTGACTGGTCTGGGACCGGAACAGGGACGGAAGAGGCGACGGCTTGAAATGCACGTAGCTCGGCATCCAGCATTTCCCGAGCAGGACGAACTCCTCGACCATGTGGATCATGATCTCCACGGCGATTCCCTGGACGGTCCTGATCTCGCGCGTCTCCGCGGGACTCACTGTTCCCGGCAGAACGACGGCGCCGGCCCCCAGGTCCCGAAAGAAAGCGACATCCGCGACTGTCTGCGCGCCGCAGCCGATGCCGGCCGTCAAGAGCAGGTCCGGGAACCGCTTCCGCAGGGCCGCCAGCATCCCGACGTCGTTGACGATGACCTCGTCGATCCCCGCCTCCAGGAGGGCGGGAATGCGTTCGAAGAGTTGGGCGCGCTCCTGCGGCTTCGGGATGGTATTGATTGCGACCTGCAGTCTCCGTCCGGCCGAGGCGGCCTCTCGCTGCGCGGCCGCGAGCTCGTCCCAGGCAAGCTCCCGGCGCGCCCCGCCCCGGCTCCAGCCTTTCAGGCCAACGTATACGGCGTCGGCCCCTGCGTCGAGAGCGGCCCGAACGGCTTCGAGACTTCCGGCAGGCGCCAGAAGGGCGGGTACGGTCATTCCGCTCATGGCCGGAGCCGCGGGCCGAATACTACGTGTCGTCGACTATTCATCGTATGGAGTGATTCTAGGCCCCGCCTCCAGCCCGGAGTCAAGCGGTTTCTGGGCCTTCCTATAATGTCGGGCGATGGTCACGCGCCAGAGCCTCTCGGAGTCCTACCGCACGATGGCCCATCTGCGGCGGTTCTTCGAGTCGGTCCGGAGGACTATCACGGCCGAGCCGACGGAGGGTGGCTTGACGCCCGCGCAGCAATTCGCCCTGTTGACGCTCGCGGGCAACCCCTTCGGCGAGCCCCTGACCATCGGCGATCTGGCGCGCCAAACCTTTGCTACGGTCAACACGACGTCCGCCCTCGTCCGGCGGATGGAGCGGGCGGGGCTCGTCCGCACCAGACGCTCCTCGAGGGATCGCCGTCTCGTCTACGTCAAGCTGACCCCGCTCGGCGAACGCCGTCTTCGCCCCTCCACGGCCGCGGTCGTGGAGGCCCTGCGCAGGGCGGCCGACGAGCAGGGGCGGGCCCAGTTGCGTGCCGCCTTCGAGACCTGGTTCGACAACTGGGGCGCCGTCATCCAGGCGCTGTCTTCAGACGGGCGCAGGCCGCCCTAAGATAATTGCGACACGGTCGGACGAATTCTGGCTATTTCCTCTTGTCGCTAACCTGGGTGAGCAAGGAGTCGGTGACGTGGGTGACCAGGCCGTGGAAGGTGTTCTTGGCCTTCCGGAAGCTTGGATCCGAGAGGATCTTCTCGAGCGCCGCGAGGCTCTCCAGGTCGACCTGGACCAGCCGCTGAGGGGACGACCCGCCCAGCATGCTCTTGTAGACGCGGACGGCCTGGACGCCGGAGAACTTTAACCAGATGTCCTTCCCGGCGCCCGTAACGTATTTCTCGTAATCGTTCAGCTTCCCCGGGAGAACGTCGAACCGGTACTCGAAGGTGACCATCCCACCGCCTCCTAATGCCCGCAGTATTGCGGGTAGTACTCCTCGTCTCCGATCCACTCGGGGAACTGAGCACGCACCTCGGTCAGGCAGCGAAAGTCGGCGTCGAACTCGAGAGCGACCACGCGCTGGTCCTGCCCGTCGTAGTAACGGAAGACATAGCGCCCATCCGGCAACGCCAGCGCGTCGATGGCCCGACTGTCGTCGAAGTTGAGCGCCATACAGGCCAGCAGATCGGAGACCGAATAGACGACGTCCTTGATCGTCAGGGTCTGTGCGCCGCTCCCGAGGGGGCCGTAGAGGCTCTCGATCAGCGCCGGGCCTTTCAACCCATCCATGGCCCGGTCAGGCTCCTTGCGGAGTCAACACTGGCCGTTTGAAGATCAGGTGCAGGCCGATCGTGCCATAGGCGACGCCGTCCTTGTTCGGAGCGATAAGGGGGGCCGAGGAGATGAGCTCCCAGCCTTCGGCGCCGACGCCATTGATCCAGCCGTCCAACCCGCTCACCATTCCCCCCTCCCCGTCTTCGAAGATGACCATCCGATCGAAGTATTCCCACTGCATGACTTTCTCCCGGTCGGCTCCCGAGACTAGCAGACTTTCGGCCGCAGGCATTCGCTTGGCGAACGGCGGCCGAGAGAGTCTAGACCGGACACGGTACCCGTGGGCGTCTTCCAAGGTTCTCGCACCGCCGTCACATGCTATTCCTCAGCCGCCTGCCAGGTGTTCGGCCAGCCACGTGGCGGCGGTCTCGCGGGCCGAGGGATTGAAGCGGAGCTCGCTGTGGTTGAACCAGCGCGGAAGGAAACGGATCAGGCCGCTTTCGTGTTGCACATCCGGGCGGATGTCCGCGCTGATCAGGCGCTTTTCGGCCAAGGGGAGCTGGGCTTGCAGGCCTATGGCGCCCTCGAGAAGCGATTCGAGATCTCGCTCTGAATAGAGGAGAAGGCAGGGGCGGCTGTGCGAAGGAACGGGCCCGAGCTTCTCGAGCAGCTCGAGGACATACCCCGCGTAGGGCTCGCGGACGCCCGGGCTCGGGAGGTTCTCGAACATCCACTTGCCCTGGCGGGATATCTGCATCATGACGGACGGCGACATCGCCAACATGACGTCCGCCGACGACATGAGCGCCAGCCTTCCTCCCAGGCTATGGCCGACGACGGCCGTCCTGCCAAACTGCCGGACGAAGGCGATCGCGGCCTCCAGCTCGTCGCGCATCGCCGGACCAATCGGAGCTCTGTTCTCGCCGTGCCCGCACAGGTCGATCGTGAGCGCGGCCACGCCTTTCTCGGCCACCGCCACCGCGATCCCCAGCATCTGTTCCTTCAACCCGCCGTAGCCGTGGCACACGACTGCGCCGCCGCGCGGCGAGGCCGGCAAGAGGAGGAATCCGGGAATAGCATGGCCGTCCGGAGCGGTGAGGGCGCTCACCCGCTGAAAGTCCATCTCAATGTTCCGACTTTCGGCGCAGGCGGTCGCTCCGCGACCGGCGCCGAGAGAGTTCAAGACGGGGGCGCAAATCGCCGTAGGGCACTACGTGGACGGGCTCTTCGCCTCGAGGGCCGCCAGGCGCGCCTTCATCTCCTTCTGCTGTTGCCAGCGGGCGGTCACATCCTGGACCATGGCGGCCACGCCCACCAGCTCGCCGGCCGGCGCGCGCATCAGGACGACATTGAACTCGATGGAAATCCGCGAGCCGTCCTTCCTCACGGCAGGCACCGCCAGCGGCTCGCGGCCATACTTGGTGACGCCACTCGCCATGACCCTGGTCCAGCCTTCCCAATGCCGGTCTCTCTGACGCTCGGGAACGATCAGATCCAGAGACTGTCCGAGCGCCTCTTTTGCCCCATATCCGAAGATGGCCTCGGCTCCTGCGTTCCAGAACCTGATCTTCCCATCGCGGTCCGCGAACAGGATCGCAATCGGGCTCTCCTCGACGATTCTCTGATACAGCCAGCCCTTGTCAGCGATTTCCGTCATGAGGTGCTCCTTCGAAGATGAAGGCGGCCCGCCGTCCTCCGGTGACGGCCGGGGCGGTGCCGTAGTGTACCTGAGAGCCTGCCCCTGCCGCGGGACTACCACGCGGATGCGCGCGTCGCCAAGGCGACAGCCCGTGCCCGGAGGGCCCGCGAAGATCGGTTCTCGACTCGGGTCAGGGCCCAGAAGCGGACGAAGCCTTGCCGCGGCGCCAGGAGAGCCAGCCGCTCGAGAAGGAGGCCTCCGAGGCCCTTCCCCTGGAATTCGTCGTCGACCGCGAAGGCCACATCCGCCGTGGATCATCGTCAACTGGAACGCGGGATTAGATGAATCGATGGAAGAACTCCCGCGGCGCGTCGCGGTCTGAAGGCGCCGCCACTCGGATCAACGCGGTGGATCCATCGCGCAGAATGAGGCGGCCGGATTCCGCGGAGTCCTGGTAGGTCGGCGGCAGAAAGA
>JBKPBH010000035.1:0-5004 GCA_046726795.1 Acidobacteriota bacterium | reverse complement strand
GCTCTGGCCCGCGATATTACCGAGCTGGCGGAGACGATTCGGCACACGACGCGTCCAGACGAAGGCCTCGTCGTCTTTCCTGAGGGGGAGCTCCTGAACTTCCTCTCGGGACGGAGGAACCCCTCGCGCTACAAGATGTACCTTCCTGGCTATCTCGGGACAGCTAACGAGAAGGAGGTCCTGCGAGATCTCGAACGATCCGCACCACGTGTGGCGGTGCTCTGGCCTCGCCAGACGCCGGAGTACGGACCTATGACGTTTGGCGTCAGTTATGGCACCCTCACCGCGGGATGGGTCCGCCACGAGTTTGTCTGCGTTCGAGACTCGGGTCGCTGGGACCGAAGGATTCGTCTCTGTTTCCGTGTCCGATCCTCGTCAGCGGCGTCCGATGCTTCGCGCGCGCATCCGATTGACCTCGGAAGAATCTCGCCCTGAGATCTCGGACATCCGGGTCTCTGTATTAGCCGGCCCTCACGAGCTAAAATACTGAACAAGTGGAACTTTCCGGCAGATGAGCAGAACCGTCGAGGAAAAGCGCACTTTCCCGCGCGACGTCTGCGTCATTGGCGGAGGCGGACACGTGGGCCTCCCGCTCGCGCTGACCTTCGCCGAAGCGGGCCTTCAGACGGTCATCTACGACACCAACCGCGATACGGTCTCGAAGATCCGACGGGGCTCGATGCCTTTCGCGGAGGAGGGCGCTCCCGACCTGCTTCGCCGGGCCCTCGATCGCGGCCTTCTCGAGGCCCGTGAGACCCCCGAACTGATGAGCGAGTGCCGCTTCCTCGTCCTCATTATCGGGACGCCGGTCGACCAGCACCTGACACCGAGCTTCACGGCAATGCGCCGCGTTGTCGAGTCTTGCGCCGCCCACTTGCGGGACGGCCAGATCCTGATCTTGCGCAGCACGGTTTTCCCTGGAATCAGCGAACAAGTCCAGAAAGACCTCGAGGCGCGTGGGCTCGCCATCTCCGTTGCCTTCTGCCCGGAGCGTGTCGCGCAGGGGAACAGCCTCCGCGAGTTCCGAGAGCTGCCGCAAATCGTGAGTGCGTTTCGCGCAGAGGCACTCGAGGCCGTCCGCGGTCTTTTCGGCCTCTTCACGCCGGAGTTCATCGAGATGACTCCGATGGAAGCGGAACTGTGCAAGCTGATGACCAACGCCTCTCGCTACATTCAATTCGCGATCGCCAACCAGTTCTACACGATCGCGAAGGACCACGGACTGAACTTCGATCGCATCCTGCACGGCTGCCGCCACAACTATCCCCGGATGGCGGGGATGCCGGGGCCCGGTTTCGCCGCGGGACCGTGCCTGCTCAAGGACACGATGCAGCTCGCCGCCTTCAGTCAGAATTCTTTCCTGCTCGGGCATTCCGCTATGCTGGTCAACGAGGGGCTGCCCGGCAGGCTCGTGGAGCTGGCGAGGCGCGAGGTGGATCTTTCAAAAAAAACCACCGGCATCCTCGGCATGGCGTTCAAAGCGGAGAGCGACGACATGCGCGACTCTCTGAGCTACAAGCTTCGCAACATTCTGACGCTGGAATCCAGGCGGGTCCTCTGCACAGACCCGTACGTTCCCGATCCCAGCTTCGTTCCGCTCGCACAGGTGGTCGCCGAGGCCGACGTGCTTTTTCTCGCCACCCCTCACAAGGCCTACAAGGAGCTTCGAATCCCGGAGGGCAAGCTCCTGTTCGACGTCTGGAATTGGATCCCCAGCGCGCCTCGATGAAGGTCCTCGTGACCGGATCGGCCGGGTTCATCGCCGGGTACCTCGTGCAGGAGTTGCTGGCGCTCGGGCATTCGGTGATCGGTGTGGACAACTATTCCAAATACGGTCCAGTCGAGAAGAGCTATCAGAAACATCCAGGCTATTCGTTCGTGGAAGGGGATGCCACCGATGTCGGGCTCCTGACCGGCCTGGCCGAGCAATGCGACCACTTCGTGGCGGGCGCGGCGCGCATCGGCGGGATCACGTACTTCCACGAGTACGCCTACGACCTGCTGGCGGAAAACGAACGGATCGCGGCCTCGAGCTTCGACGCCGGGATCGCCGCCTTCCGCCGCGGCCGGCTCGTCAAGATGACCGTCCTGTCGAGCAGCATGGTCTACGAGAACGCGACCGTCTTCCCGACGCCCGAAGAGCATGTGCGCGGGAGCCCCCCGCCGACGAGCACGTAGGGATTTCAGAAATTGGCATGCGAGTACTTCGCGCGCGGCGCCTTCGAGCAACACCGCGTCCCCTATACGATCTGCCGGCCGTTCAACTGCGTCGGCATAGGGGAACGGCGGGCGCTGGGAGGCAGCGACGTTCGAAGCGGAAACATCCGTCTGGCGATGAGCCACGTCGTTCCCGACCTGGTCCAGAAGGCCTTGAAGGGTCAGGACCCCCTCCGCATCCTGGGATCCGGCGACCAGATTCGCTGCTATACCTACGGCGGCGACCTCGCGCGCGGGATCGCGGCGGCGATATTTCATCCGGCCGCACTCAACGAGGAGTTCAACCTGTCCACGCCGACGCCGACGACCGTCCGAGAGCTCGCGCGGACGATCTGGGAAAAAGTCCACGGCACGGGCTCTTCCGCCAAACCGTTCCGTTTCGAGAGCGACCCCCCCTATCCCCACGACGTCGCGCGGCGCATCCCGGACACGAGCAAGGCGAAGCGGCTTCTCGGGTTCGAGGCAAAGACCAGCCTCTCGGAAATGCTGGACGAAGTGGTCCCCTGGATCCGCCAGGAAATCACCGCGGGGCGCATCTGAATTCAGACGCCCCCGGGGCCGCGGCCCGCTACTCGGTGGTCGTGCCGGTCTTCAACGAAGCCGAGAACATCGCTTCGTTCTGCGCGAGGGCACGCCGGGATCTGCCGTCCGATTACGAGCTCCTCGTCTGTTACGACTTCGAGGAGGACTCGACGCTGCCGGCGCTCGACCGGATTGCCCCGACCGAGAAGCCCGAGCGAATCCGGCTCGTCCACAACCGCCTGGGGCGGGGGGCGCGGTACGCGATCGAGGCGGGCATGCGTGCGGCGACCGCGCCGGTCGTCGTGGTGACAATGGCGGATCTCTCCGACGACTTCGCCCCAGTCGCGGAGATGGTCGCCCGGGCGGAGGGGGGCGCGGATGTGGTGTGCGCCAGCCGCTACATGCGGGGAGGCCGCCAGGTCGGCGGCCCGTGGCTGAAATCCCGGCTGAGCCGGGCCGCCGGAATCACGCTGCGCTGGCTCGCGGGCATTCCGACGCACGACCCGACGAACAGTTTCAAGGCCTACCGCCGCGACTTCCTGGAACGCACGCCCATCGAGAGCCGCGCGGGGTTTTGCCTGGCCCTGGAGTTGACCGTCAAGGCCCACTTCGGCGGAGGCCGCGTCGAGGAAGTGCCGGCGACCTGGCGCGACCGCTCGGGCGGCAAGAGCCGCTTTCGACTCTTCTCCTGGCTACCCCTCTACATGCATTGGTATCTCTGGGCGCTGCGCGAGCGTTACTCTCGGCCGAGAGCCGACAAGAGGGGATGAACCTCATTTCGTGGCTACCTGAGAAGTCCTGTAGATGGCGCACTTGCCGTCTTGATACTCGGGCGCAGCTCCAAACTCCAGAGCCCGGCGCGCGCTCTCCAGCAGGCGGCTATTTCTTCGAGCACGATCGCAGACGATGAGGGCGCCGATGCGGCTACCCGCTAGCCTTCCCGTGGCCTCCTTCATCGCCGGGCTGTCCATGTCCTGCGGCATCCACTGCGGCCACATCAGGGCACGCCGGTGGGAGTAAAAAGGGAGCTCCGAAGACCAGTCCTGCCCGAATACGACAATCACGTCCTGCGGGCTCGTCATTCCCTCGACGGCGTAGGCAACCCGTGGTTGTCCGTCAGCGTTCGCCTTCTGGATGTCGTAGTAACGAATGTAATACCCGTGTATTGAATTACCAACGCAGAGCAGGAAGACTGCGAGCCCGACCGCTCTGCGCCAGCCGCCGCTTTCTAACGCACCTACTATGCACCAGGAGACTGCCGCAACCAGAAACACGCCGTTCGCATAGGCGTAATAGTTGTGTATCAAGTGAATGGAAGTGAAGGCCAGGAAGACGCCTACGAACCCGCAAGCGCAAACGAGAAAAGGCAAGACGCGGCGTCGCGAGAGGAACAAAGCAACCGCAGGTAACAAAAGAATCCCGGTAGTTCCAATAAGATCAGGGATCGTCCGCCCGAAGAAGATCGCCCAAGTGTCTGGCGACAGTCTCAGGCTCAGGGCGCCAAAGGTGAAGTCCTTCAGACCCGCCGAGGTCATGTGTGCGCCAATGGTGTTAAGAGCCTTTACGCGGTCGGCATGCTGGGTCCAGAGCGAGGCACACACTATCGGTAGGCCACCGAACGCTCCTGCCGCAATACCGACAGAGATCAAGGTCTTAGGATGAGAGCCGCTCGAGAGTCTCAATGCCAGAAGGTAGAAACAGACCGCAACAAGGCCAAACCCCGGAAGGGTCGGAGCCTTCACCAGCGCCACCACGACCCCCATTGCCCCGCCGAGAAGGGCGTCCATGATGTTTCGAGTCCTGATATATCGGCTCAGGAAGAAAAGGTAGGCCATTCCGAAGCAGAAAGCCGTGGACTCGATCAGGAAGGCTCTGGACCAGAATACGTATTCCGGGCTCACGATCAGCAAGGTCAAGAAAACGAAACGGTAGACGTGCCTCACGCGCAGCTCAGCGAGGATCATCCAAAGCGGGAGGAGCGAAAGCCAGAAGAACCACTCGCTGGTAAACCGGCCTGTCTGTACAAGCGGGCTCTTCAGCACACCTGCTGCTGCGGCGACGACCCACTGGTAGAGCGGGAACTCGAAAGGGATGCTCCATGGCGACCCGACGACCGGGGTCTCGTAGTTCAGAAAGGGTCCACCACGCAGTAGGTAATAACTCGTAATGGCGGTCTGTGCCTGTCTGAACCCATGGGAGTCTGACAGGCTATTGGTCCAGCCAACACCAGCCGTCCAGAGGGACCAGACCAGGCAGACCAGGAAG
>JBKPBH010000034.1:0-24566 GCA_046726795.1 Acidobacteriota bacterium | reverse complement strand
GGCCAGAGGGCCTCGACCGCCCGCCTCGTCGCCCGCTCCGCGCTACGCTCCCGCGGCGCGCGCCTCCTCCTTCGCTTCGCTCAGGAGACTTCGCGCGCCGCGGACGGGGGTCGCAGTGCCTCGAAAAACGCAGTCTTCGCTTCCACTTCTTTTTCATATCTCTGCGGTTGGGCGAGGAATCTGACCTTCCGGCGCGGCAGCGAGCGCCTAGGCCGCCGCAAATTACTGAAAAACAATTGGTTAGATAAATAAGTAATGGATGAGGTACAATTGGCTTGATGTCGAGCCAATTGGACTGGTCGGCGGCCGTCGGGCTGGACCGGGCTTCCGCCAAACCTCTCGCGGGTCAGCTCGCCGCGGCTCTGAAGCGCAGGATCGCCGCGGGAATTCTCCCCTCCGGATCACGTCTCCCGGCCACAAGGGATCTCGCGACCGCGCTGAAGATCAACCGCGGGACCGTCGTCGCCGCCTATCGCATCCTCCAGGACGCCGGGCTGACGCTGGGCCGCGTGGGCAGCGGGACCGAGGTGCGCGCGACGGGATCCTCCCCCGCTCCGTTCGATCCCGACGACCTCCTCTCGAGCCGGGTTTCCAGCCTCTCGCCGGAGGACTCCCCATCCGCCGGCCTCGAGCTCGTCGCGGATTTCTCGCGCCTGACGCCGGACGAAAGATTCTTCCCGCTCGAGGAGTTCACGCGGACTCTCGCCGAGGCCTGGAGCCGCCGAGCCGATCTCTGGCAGTACGCCCCGCCGCTCGGACTCGAAGAGCTGCGCCTGGAGATCGCGCGGCGCCTGTCGGAGCATGGTCTCCAGCCAGAGCCCGACAGGATCCTCGTCACGAGCGGCGCGCAGCAGGCCCTGGACCTTCTCTTCCGCACGTTCACGGATCCCGGGGACACCGTCGCGATGGAATCGCCGACCTATCCCGGCGCCATCGCCCTGGCCCGGTTCGCCGGAGTCCGCATTCTGGAGCTGCCGATGGGCCCGGAGGGAGCGGATCCGTCGCCCCTCTATGGCTCGCGGCCGAAGCTCGTCTACGTCATGCCCGAGCGGCAGAACCCGACCGGCGTCACGGCGCAGGAGGGGCAGCGGGAGGAGATCCTCGCGGCCGTGGAGGCATCGGGAGCCCTCCTCATCGAAGACGGCTACGAGGAGCCGGAGTCGGGAAGGGCGCCCCTCGCCGCGCGGCTGCCGGAGAGGACAGTCTGGCTGGGCACCCTGTCGAAGGATCTCGTGCCGGGCTTCCGGATCGGCTGGATCGCCGGGCCGGGCGCGGTCGTCGAACGGCTGGCGCGCGTCAAGAAGACGGCCGACTTCCAGACTCCTCTTCCGCTTCAGGCTGCGGTCGCGGCCTTCCTGCGAGATGGGGCGGACCGCCGAGCGCGGCGCGCCCGGGCCTTCGACGTAGAGGCCAAGCGAATCACGGCGGCGAGGCTCTTGAAGATCCTGCTTCCGGAAGTCTCCTGGTGGGGGGGCGAGATCGGCAATCCGCTCTTCTGGCTTCGCCTTCCGAAGAGTGTTTCCGGGCGCCGCGTGGCGGAAGCGGCCGCGGCGCGGGGCGTGGGAGTCGCGGCCGGCCGCGACTTCGATCCCCGCGGCGAGGACCGAGCCAACGTGCGCTTGTCGGTCTCCCGGGTGGACAAGCGCCAGGTCGAGCCGGGGATCCGTCTTTTCGCCGAGGCGTTCCACGCGGTCCATGCCGCTTCTGGCGCGCACTCGATGCCGGTCGTATGAGAAAGGTGGTAGGTGGTAGGTCGTAGGTGATAGGGGAGGACCAGCTCCGGTCCCTACCACCTACCACCTAACACCCACCACCTCGTGAATGGAGAGTTGGCAAATGAACCAAACAGACAGTTTCCGGGTCAAGGTCGGGCTGGCCGAGATGCTCAAGGGGGGCGTCATCATGGACGTCGTGGACGCCTCTCAGGCGAAGATCGCGGAGGAAGCGGGGGCGGCGGCCGTGATGGCACTCGAACGGGTGCCCGCGGACATCCGGCGCGACGGGGGAGTCGCTCGCATGTCGCCGGTCTCGAAGATCCGCGAGATCCAGAGCGCCGTGACGATCCCGGTCATGGCGAAATGCCGCATCGGCCACACGGCCGAGGCGAGGATCCTCGAGGCGCTGAAGGTGGATTTCATCGACGAGTCGGAGGTCCTGACCCCGGCCGACGAGGAGAACCACGTCTACAAGCACGACTTCACGATCCCCTTCGTCTGCGGCTGCAGGAACCTCGGCGAGGCTCTGCGCCGCATCGGCGAAGGCGCGGCCATGATTCGCACGAAGGGGGAGGCGGGCACCGGCGACGTCGTCCACGCCGTCAAGCACCTGCGCGAAGTCTGGCGAGACATCCGCAACCTGACCCTGATGAGCAAGGACGAGCGGATGGCGGAGGCCAAGCGGCTGGCCGCTCCGTACGAGATCGTCGTCGAAGTGGCGGAGACAGGGAAGCTTCCGGTCCCCAACTTTGCGGCGGGCGGCATCGCGACTCCCGCCGACGCCGCCCTCTGCATGTCGCTCGGAGCCGAGGCGGTCTTTGTCGGCTCGGGAATCTTCAAGTCCGACGACCCCGTCCGGCGCGCTCGCGCGATCGTCAAGGCGACCACCCACTGGCGCGACGCCCAGGCCTTGGTCGAGGCCGAAGAGTCGCTCGGCTCCGGCATGAAGGGGATCGAGGCCGCCAGCCTGCCGGAGGAGGACCGCCTGCAGACGAGGGGCTGGTGATGGAGCCGATCAGAGCCGGCAGGCGGCAGGCGCCAGGCGGCAGGCGAGACGATAAAGAGGACTCCCGTCTTCCGCCTCTCGCCTCCCGCCTCCCGAACTGCGGGGTGGCCGTGTTGGCCCTGCAGGGGGACTTCGAGGCGCACCGGCGCAAGCTCTCTGAAATGGGAATCTCCTCGTTCGAGGCTCGGCGGCCCGGAGAGATCGAAGGGGCTGCGGGACTCATCCTGCCGGGCGGCGAGTCCACGACGATCTGGAAATTCTTCGAGTCGGCGCCGTGGGAGGAGTCGATCCGGCGGTTCGCGGCGAGCGGACGGCCGGTGCTCGGGACCTGCGCCGGGGCGATCGTGCTGGCTCGCGACGTGACCAATCCGGCACAGAAGGGGATGGGACTCCTGGATATCTCCGTCGAGCGCAACGCGTACGGACGTCAGGCGGACTCCTTCGTCGGACTGGTCCAGGCCCCGGCGCTCGGAGGCGATCTTCCGGCGGTCTTCATCCGCGCTCCGAAGATCCGCAGGGTCGGACCCGGAGTGGAGATCGTGGCGGCGCTCCGCGGCGAGCCCGTGCTCGTTCGCCAGGGCAACGTCGCGGCGGCGACCTTTCACCCCGAGCTGACCGAGGACGATCGCGTTCATCGTATGGCGCTCGCTCAGGCCGCGAGGCCCAGAAAGACGGCTTGAGCCTCGTCTCCCTCGAGGAGCGCGATGGCGTGGCCATCCTGGCGCTCGATCGCCCGCCGGCCAACGCCTTTTCCCCCGAGCTCGTGTCGGAACTGGCGGCAAGGGTCTCCGAAACCGCGCAGGCCCGCGCGGTCGTGCTCACCTCGATCAACCCGAGGATCTTTTCCGGCGGATGGGACCTGCCGAGAGTGTCCTCGCTTCCCCGCGCGGAAATGGAGGATTTCGTCGAGGCCTACTTCGATCTGGTCCGGCGGATCTTCGTTTCCGATGGACCTTTCCTCGCGGCGCTTCCCGGGCATGCCATCGCCGGAGGCCTGATCGTCGCCGCGGCGGCCGACGAGCGCTACGTCGCGGATGGCCCGGCGCGGGTCGGTCTCTCGGAGGTGGCCCTGGGCGTTCCGCTGCCCGCCTGCTGCCTCGAGATCTTCCGTTACGTGATCGGTTCCCGCGCGATGGAGCGTCTCACCGCTTCGGCCGAAAACATGCCGGTCGAGCGAGCGCTCGCGATCGGCCTCGTGGACCGGGCGGTCCCGGCGTCCGACCTTCTCTCTTCGGCCGTCGAAAGGGCCTCCGCGCTCGCCCGCGGCGGCCGGCCGGCCTACGCCGAGACCAAACGCCGCGCTCGCGCCGGAACGCTTGCCCGTTTCGACGCCGCGCGAATCGACGATCCCTTCCTCGACTTCTGGTTCGGCCCCGACGCGAAGAAACGAGTCGCCGCCCTCGTCGAGAAACTGACCGGGAAGACGAATCCGTCTTCCCGGTCATCCTGAGCGCAGCGAAGGATCTGCTCTCTTGGCCAGCGCAGGGAAGGGGCCGCTCTGCTGGGCTGAGTCTTCATGATCCCCCTCGACGAAGTCCTCGAAGCCCTCGACCTGCCTCATACCGAACCCGGGATCGGCTACCTCCAGAGCCTCTTCGCGCGTTTCAACGAGCGGATCCCCTTCGAGACCGCCTCGAAGATCGCGCGCCACGCGGATGTCCCGGACCCGCAGGAGAAGCCGCGCCGGCCGGAGGTGTTCTGGGCCGACCATCTCGCGCGGGGGGCGGGCGGAACGTGCTTCGCCCGGGTTGCGGCCTTCGACGCGGTCGTCTCCGGCCTGGGGTTTGAAGCCAGAGTCGTTCTGGGGAGAGTCCTGACCGACTTCGACCACGCGGCTCTCCTGGTGACAGCCGCCGGAACGGATTGGATCTGCGATGTCGGCTTTCCGCTTCCGGCTCTCTTGCCTTGCGTGGAAGGGGAGACCGAAACCGCGCTCGGCGCTCTTCACGTTACGCGGGCGCCTGGCGGCTGGCGGGTCGAGATGCTCGAAGGCGTTCCGGAGGGTCCGCGAAGCCTCGAGATCTTCGTGGCTCCGGTCGCGTCTGGGGAATTCGCGCGGCACTGGGAGTCGACGTTCCGACGCGACTCGAGGTTTCTGAGCGCCGTATCGCTGCGCGTCGAGAAGGCGGGGCGAGCGGTCGCCTTCGCCGCGGGAGAGATCCGGGTGGACGATCTCCACTCGCGCACGCGGATCCCGCTGCCGCCGCCGCGGGCGCCGATCCTGGAAGAGCAGTTCGGCGTGGACCGGGATCTTCTCGAGCGCGCCTTCTCCCTGGCGGGCGATCCGGAGCCGGCGATCGCCGACGCCCAGGTGAGCGTCTATCTGGAGACGGAAGGCCCGCCCGCAGCGGCGATCGAGGCAATCGCGTCCCCGGAGGGTTATGGCCGGCTCATGAGCGGAGTCGCTCTCGTCACGCCGGTGGACGAGGCCGGCGCGAGCTTCCGCGTGCGCCTTTCTCCCCGGGAGGGCGAGGACGAGGCCGGCGTCGTTGTCGAGGAGATCACGCCGCGGCCCGAGGACCTCGCCGTCGCCGTGAAACGCGTGAACCAGGAGTCCTTCTACGAGACGGTTGCCCGCGGGGGCCGCACGTTCCTCGTGCGCCGGGCGGTCCTCTCCGGGCCACGCCTGGATCTGCTGCGCAACGATTCGCTGCGCGGACGCTTTGCAGGGACCCTGGCGGTCGACCTGCTGGCTTGGGCGAGGCTTCTGAAGAAGTAGATTCTGGGACTCGGACGAGCCGGTCTAAAAGCGAAAAGATCTTTCCGAGTCGAGGAGCTTCACTCGAGGCTGTCTCAGGGCGGCGATCTCGCGGCGGATGCGGGACAGCGATGGCGGCTTCATGTGGTAGAGGTAGATCGGCACCCGGGGCGGCGCCTTGGAGAGCTCCCACGCGAGAAGCCGCGGCGTGAAATGCCCCGAGGCCTGCGCCAGCGGCTCCTGGGCGTCGGAAAAGGAAACCTCCAGGAAGATCGCCTTCAGATTCTTCGCACGCCGCGCCACGTCCCAGAGCCGGTCGGTCGGACGCGTGTCCCCGCTGAAAAGGACCGATCGCCCGCGCTTGGAAACCAGGTAACCGTAGGCGGGCACCGTGTGCGGGACGGCAAACGCGGTCACGGTCAAGGCTCCTGCGCGAAAAGCTCTCCCTTCCGCCAGTCGTCGGAACGCGAGGGTCGGCCGGGAGCGGGAAGGGAGCCGCGTGAAATCGGGCCAGACGCGGTCATTGAAGATGTGCCGGGAGAGCGTGGCGAGGACCGGGGCGGGCGCCAGGATCTCGAGGGGGCGGCGCTGCCCGTAGAGGTTGTCGCACAGCAACGGGAGAGACGCGATGTGATCGAAGTGGGCGTGCGTCAGCACGACCCGCCTCACCCGGCGCTGCGCCGCGAGCGGCAGCGCGTCGGTCAGGCAGCCGGCGTCGAGCGCCGTCTCCCCGTCGAGCAGGAACGTCGTCAGGCGATAGCCAGGCGCGGATCCGCCGTAAGGGCCGAGCGCCCGAACCGCGATCGTCCTTCTCAGAGACACTCCCCGAATTCTACCCGTGGACTTTGAAACCCGAAACTGAGGCCCGGCTTCCTTCCGTTCTCTGTCCGTGCCGGTGCGCCCACCGGGCGCAGATTCCGCCCGAGCGCGTAGCGACGGTCTAGAACTGCGCGCCGATGTAGAACGAGGTCTGGAGTCCCGTCAGGGACTTCTTCAGGTCGGTCCGCTTGGCGAAGTCCCAGTGCAACTCGAGCCCCAGCAAGGTCAGTTGGAGGCCGTACCCGTAGGACGCCACGCCGTCGATCAACTGGTGCTCGCTCGAATCCCAGAACTTGAACTTCTGGTTCTTCAACGCCCCGCCGCCGATGTCGAAGAAGACGCGCGAGCGGATGTTGCGCAGTCCGCCGATCGGGAACGCGAGGTAGTCGATGAGCGGGAACCGGAACTCGAAGTTTGCGAAGGCGATCGTGTTGCCGATCACAGCCCGGAAATCGAGCCCGCGGAGCGTGTCCAGGCCCCCGAAGTAGTACACGGTCGGGAAATTCCCGGTCGAATGCGCCCCGAAGAGGCGGACGGCGACGAGCGACCTCGCGGTGATCTTGAAGTAGCGCCGCAGGTCCACGGACGTGTCGAAGGTCAGAGTGGGCGAGTTGGCCGGCTCGCCCGAGTTGGGGTCGATCTGCCCCTTCTTCAGATCCGGGGCCCAGGAGACGGCGAAGCGATAGCGCCGACCGGACAGAGGCCCCCATTCCTGGTAGAGGGTCGTGTCGCCCACGAAAGCGGCGCCGGCGATCGGATAGTTGTCGGTCCGGTTTTCGACGAAGAAGGCCTGCGACCCGTCGCTGTTCTGGATGACGAAGGGAAAGTCAAACGTGCGGGAGATGAACCCTAGGTTTCCCTCGAGGCGGTGATAGCGCGAGAGGGGATAGACGAGCTCGAGCAACCCGCCCGTCTGCCGGTACGCGCGGCGGTCCCGCACGATGTTGCCGGTCGACTGGTCGAAGGCGAGGAAGTAGGTCCGGTCGTCGAAGAGCGTGATCCCCTTCTGGAGACGCTTGGAGATGTCGAAGTAACTGAACTGGAAGTTGGTGAAGGATGAGAGGGATTGGAAGACGAAGATCAACCGCCGGTCGCCGAGGTTGTCGCCGAAGATGAGAACCGTATTGGAGACGAACGTCTGGTCGGAGTTGACTCCGGCCGTGACCGAGGCGTCTTCGAGCTGCAGTTTCCGGCTCGGCTTTCCGGAGACCTTCTCCGGGTCCACCGTGACCTCGATCGCCGACTGGAAGGGGGTCGAGACGGGCTGCACGCTCGGGCTGACGGCCGGGGCCAGCTCCGGCAGGCGCTTGACCGGCTTGTTCGTGTCGGCGATGTAGAGGGTGAAGCGGCGCTTGTAGTACGCCGAGAAAACGAGCTTCTCGGAGTTGTCGCGGCCGACGAAGACCGTCGGCGAAAACACTCCCGCCACCACGTTGGTGTGCAGGAGCGTCTCGCCCGTCTCGAGGTTGATCGAGTAAATGTTGTAGATCGCCTGGTCTCGGTCGGACGTGAAGAAGAGCCTCTTGCCGTCGGGGGAGAGCGCCGGATCCTCGTCGTTCCAGTCGCCGTAGGTGACCTGCTCGCGCGACTCCGGGGCGTCGGCGTGCATCCGGAAGATCTTGGACTTGGTGCCGCGGACCGAGGAGTAGTAGATCCACTTGCCGTCGGGGGAGAAGGCCGGCCCGAAGTTGGAAGCCTCATCGTCGTTCGTCAGGTTCGTGATCGTCCGGGAACTCAAGTCATAGGAATAGATGTCTCCCTTTCCTCCTCGCATCCCGCGGAAGACGACTGTCTTCCCGTCGGGAGAAAATGCGGGGGAAAGCTGCTGATCGATCCCGGGCATCTCGACGCGCTCCCGAATGCCCCCGTTCAAGGCGTTCAAGAGCAGCAGGTCCCGCCCGCGCTCCCGTCGGGCGAAAACCGCCACCGTGTTGCCGTCGGGAGAGACGGCCAAGTCCGCGCCGCTCTGAGGTCCGGTCGTGACCCATTGCGAGACCAGGTACTCGTAGGACGTCGTGTAGCCCCTCGTCAGGTTCCGGTAGAGCTTGCGTTCCCGCGTAGACATCAGGACGACGTCGGCCTGTTCCTTGTAGGTCGAGAAGGCCGCGACGAAATCGCCTGACGGGTAGGCGCGCGGGGACAGCTCGGCCGAAGGCGTGTCCACGATCTTGAAGCGTTCGCCGAAGTCGATCGGCTCCCCCTTCTCCGTGAGGATCTTCAGGTACCGCTGCCGCAAGTACCGGCGGAACTTGATGTCGAAATCCTCGGCGGAGATGTTGAAGGCGCGCTTGATCGGTTTCTCCATGTTGCCGCTGATCTGATTGCGGAACTCGAAGAGGAATTCCCGGACGGCGTCCTTGCCCCACTCCGCCGCGATGAAGTCGAAAACGGCGTGGCCGAAGCGGTAGGCGAAGAAGCCGTAGATCCCCTTCTGCGCGATCTCGGGGACCTGGTCGGCGAGGACCGCGTCGCGCAGGACCATGCGGTCCTTGTTGTCCTCGTCGTTGCCGTAGTAGGAGGCCATTCCCTCGAGGAACCACTGCGGCGCCGAGGTCGTCGCGGCGCGCAGGTAGTTGCCGCCGAAGAGGATCTCGAACTGGAAGACGTGCGTCAGCTCGTGCGCGATCAGCTGTTGGAGCTTCTCGTCGGGCAGGTCCACGGGCAGCACCATCCGGTTGCGCGAGGGGAGCGCGAAGGCCCCGACCCCCTCCGGGATGAAGTTCAGCAGGGTGTTGGTCTGCTCGAAGTCGGAGTGGGTCGCGTAGTAGATCAGGTTGATCGGCTTGGGAATCTGGAAGTTGAGCTGCCGGGAGATGTCGTCGTAGGCGCTCTCGGCGTAGGAGGCGACTTTCTGCAGGGAGGTGCGCTCCCCCTCGTAGAAATACACCGTGAAGTGCGTCGAGCGGTAGGTCTTCCAGTCGAAGACGTCGTAGGCGATCTTGTTCTGCTCGAAGTAGCTCGCGTACTGGGCGAAGGCGGCCGACGGAACGAGCACGAGGAGAGCAACGAGGACGTGTTTTAGCTTTCGGCCGGAGGCGTTCGCAGCGCGAACGGCGGCCGAGAGGTTCAAAACCGGGACATTGATCGTTGGCGCAGACTGGCTTGGCCGTTGTTGCACTTCTGCCTCGTTGGAAAAAATTAGTCTGTGAAGATGTAACGGTCGGCTTCCCGCTCGCGGGCTACGAAGAGGTTCAGGATCTGGTTTTCCAGGGAGAAGAGGTTTTCGAAGAGCCCCTGGAGCTCGTCGGCGCGGCGCCCTCCGGTCTGGCGGAAGTCCTTGAACTCGTCCTGGAGGAGCTTCTCTCCGGAGTGTCCGTCGAAGACGAGGAACACGATGTCGAAGAGAAACCCGGTCTGCTCGACGTAGACCTGGCGGTAGTAGGTCTGGCCGTTGATGGGCGAGACGTACTCCTCGGTCTTGTAGCCGGAACGGTCCTCGATGCGGAATTCGAGCGATCCCGAGACGATGATGTCGGCGCCGGTCATCGCCCCGACGGAACGCCAGAACTCGGTCGAGCGGGCGAGCTCCGTCAAGTTCTGGGTGGGGAGCTTCACCTCGCTCGGCGTCTCGATGACTTCGAGCTTGGTCTTCTTGTCCACCTGTTTCTTTAGGAAGCGGTGGAACTCCGCTTGGAGGTCGACGTTCTGCAGCCTCTTGTCGCGAGCCTTCTCGGCCTCCGTGACCAGGATGAACGGGGCCAGCGCGAGCTTCTCGTTGCCCCGGAGGGGAAGCCGCGGCTTCAAGGGGAGCTTCAACCGCACCTGGCTGACGCCGGCGGACAGAGGCGCCGCGAGGAGACCGAGCGCGAGCGCGGAGGCCGCCGCCGCCCGCCGGATCCAGCGCGTCCGGCTACTGGGCACCGGCGGCTTTCCCCGTCGTCCGCGTGTAGGAGGTGTAGAACTCGGCGAAGCGGGCGTAGTTGCGCCGGATGTAAGAGTCGTTGGGGTCGAGCTGGAGGGCCTTCTTGTACTCCTCGAGTGCCCGGGCGAATTCCCCGGTGGCTTCGAGCGCCACGGCCAGGTTGTTGTGCGCGCGGGCGTTGCCGGGCTCCTTGGCGATCGCCTGCTCGAATCGGAACTGAGCCTCGCGCCAGAGCCCCTTGCGGGCGACCTCGGAGCCGAAGGCGATCTGAGACTTGGCTCTTTCCGTTTGAGAGTAGGAGGCGCAGCCGGACGCGATCACGAGAACGGGGATGGCCCAAACGGTCCGACGCATTCTCACGCTCCTGCCCGGCCTGCCGGGATCGCTATGATAGGAAAGCTTTTCCGGCTGGGAAGATTTCCAGGCGGTACGGCCTCGTGATGAAAGACCGGTTAAGAGGCGGGGGATGAGGGGCGACCCGGTGTTGCGCCGGGCGGCGATCTCCTGGGCTCGCGGGGGAGAGTTGACTCCCCAGCGCCTCTGGCCAGTTCTGCGCGAGCGGGGGGGCGCGGAGCAGCTCCTTGCCGCCGGTCCGGGAGAGCTCGTCGAGTGGCTGGGATCGGAGTCCCGGGCCGCCGCGATGCGCCGCTCGGCCGAGGACGTGGCCGCCGAGAGGTGGGCGGCAGACGTCGAGCGCTCCGGTATCCGGATCGTGACGGCCTTCGACGAGGAGTACCCGGCTCTCCTTTCCGAGATCTCCGATCCGCCCTTCGTTCTCTACGCCTCCGGAAGCCTGGACCGTCTGAAACTGCCGGCGGTCGGGATCGTAGGATCTCGAGCGGCCACCCGCTACGGGCGGGACGTGGCCGCGCGCCTGGCTCGCGATCTGGCGCTGGCGGGGGTAGCGATCGTCTCGGGCTTCGCCCGGGGGGTGGATGGAGCCGCGCACGAGGCTGCGCTCGGCAGCGCCGGCGGAACGATCGCCGTCCTGGGCTGCGGGCTGGACGTCGAGTACCCGCGCGAGCACGCGGCCCTGAAAGAGGCGATGCGGCCGCGCGATCTCCTCCTCTCGGAGTTCCCGCCCGGGACCGAGCCCAAGCCGGGGCATTTCCCAGTGCGAAACCGCATCATCGCCGGCCTCTGCGCGGGGATCGTCGTGGTCGAGGCCTCGCGGAGGAGCGGCTCCCTGATCACCGCGCGCCTGGCCAACGAGTTCGGCCGCGACGTGTTTGCCGTGCCGGGCAGCGTCTTCTCGCCGACTTCGATCGGCACCCACGAGCTCCTGCGCGACGGCGCGATCCTCTGCCGCGGTGCGGAGGACGTACTGGCTGAGCTCTTCCCGGCGATCGGGCCCGTCGCGATTGTCCGCGCGGCGCCGGCGGCCGGCGACTCACTCTCCGCGGAGGCGCGTCTCGTCTGGGACAGTCTTCAAAAAGAGGAAGACGCCTCTGCGGAGGATCTGGCTCAGGCGACCGACCTGCCCGCGGCGACCGTGCTCGCCGCCCTCTTCGAGCTCGAGGAGGCCGGCCTCGCAGTCTTTGCCGAGGGCGGGCGATACGGAGTGCGGAGGAATTGAGAAGTTAAACCACTGAGGCGCCAAGGCGGTCGCCCGCGGGAATAAGGGTTTGTTGGTCAGCATCGGAGTCCCCGCGGTTTGCGCTTTGCATCCCGTTGTGGCAGGGTGCTCCGCCCTATGACTGCGCCAGGCCGAGGAAAGAGTCTCGTCATCGTCGAGTCTCCCGCAAAAGCGAAGACTCTGGAGAAGTTCCTGGGAAAGGATTTCCGCGTCCTCGCCTCCTACGGGCACGTGCGCGATCTGCCGCGAAAGGGCCTGGGGGTGGACCGCAGCCACGCCTATCAACCGACCTACGAGGTGCTGGCCGGAAAGGAAAAGACCCTCGGGGAGCTGAAGAAAGCCGCGCGGGAGGCCTCCGCGGTTTTTCTCGCGGCCGACCCCGACCGGGAAGGGGAGGCCATCTCCTGGCACCTCCAGGAGGCTCTGAAGCCTTCCGCGAAGGACAAGGTCTTCAAGCGCGTCCGCTTCAACGAGATCACCAGGAAGGCCGTCCTGCGGGCCATGGAAGACGCCGGGGAGATCGACGCGCGCCTGGTGGACGCGCAGCAAGCGCGCCGGATCATCGACCGTCTCGTGGGTTACGAGGTCTCGGACCTGTTGTGGAAGAAGATCTGGCGCGGGCTGTCGGCCGGCCGCGTCCAGACGGTCGCCCTCCGGATCATCTGCGAGCGGGAGACGGAGATCGAGGAGTTCCGGCCGGTCGAGTACTGGACCGTGGACGCCGAGCTCCAGGCCTCGGCGCCTCCGCCTTTCTCGGCGCGCCTTCTCTCCTTCGACGGGCAGAAGTTGAAGTTCGACGGCACGGACCCGAGGCTCGAGACCCCCGAGGCCGCCGAGCGCGTGCGCGAGAACGTGGCCGGTGCTGTGTGGAAGGTCGCGCGGGTCGAGACCTCCGAGCGCCGGAAGAACCCGCCCCCTCCATTCATCACGTCCCAGCTCCAGCAGGCGGCCGCGCGCCGGCTGTCTTTCGCCGTGCGGCGCACGATGCAGATCGCGCAGAGGCTCTACGAAGGCCGGGACATTCCGGGCCGCGGCACGATCGGCCTGATCACTTACATGCGCACCGACTCGACGCGGGTCTCAGAAGAGGCGATCGCCGCGGTGCGCGACCAAATCCGGACCCGCTATGGCGCGGGGCCGGAGCTCCTGCCGGAGGCGCCCCGGTATTTCAAGAGCAAGCGGGGCGCGCAGGACGCGCACGAAGCGATCCGGCCGACGTATCTGGATCTTCCGCCCGACGAGGTCGCGCCGCATCTGGCATCCGAGGAGGCGAAGCTCTACCGGCTGATCTGGGAGCGCTTCGTCGCCTCGCAGATGGCGCCGGCCGTCTACGACGCGACGTCGGCCGAAATCGAAGCGGGCCGCGCGGTCTACCGGGCCTCGGGCACGACGCTCAAGTCGGCCGGGTACCTCGCCGCGTACGGCGTTGCGGCCGAGGACGAGGAGGACGGGGAGAACGGCTCGGGCAAGCCTGCACTCCGAAGCCTTGGCGAAGGAGCGCTCCCGCCTCTCACGGAAGGCGAGACGTTGACGCTCGTCTCGGTCACCCCCGAGAGGAAGCAGACGCAGCCGCCCCCGCGCTTCAACGAGGCCTCGCTCGTGAAGTTCCTGGAGGAGAACGGCATCGGCCGCCCCTCGACCTACGCCGAGATCCTGCGCAAGATCGAGGACCGCGAATACGTGCGCAAGAAGGAGCGGCGGTTCGTGCCGACGGCTCTCGGGCGCACGGTCATCGAGATGCTGATCCCGTTCTTCGACGACTTCTTCGAGACGTCCTACACCGCACGCATGGAAGAACGGTTGGACGAGGTCGAGGAGGGGAAGATCTCCTGGAAGAAGGCCCTCTCCGAGTTCGATAAGACGTTTTCCCGCGACCGGGACCGCGCGCTGGCCGACATGGTCTCGAGCAAGGCGGGCATCCCTCTCGACGAGGCGCGCAGCAAGCTCTCGTTCCCCGTGGCCCCGCAGCTCACCGACAAGTGCCCCAAGTGCGGCAAGAAGCTGAAGCTCCGGATGGGCAAGAACGGCCTCTTCGTCGCCTGCAGCGGGTATCCCAAGTGCACCTTCACCGAGAACATCCCGGACCCGGACGAGGACGTCGTGGACGCGACGGAGCTCGAGAACACCATGTGCGAGGAGTGCGGCTCGCCGATGAAGCTGCGCCAGAGCCGATCGGGGTCGGCCTTTCTCGGCTGCACGGCGTATCCGAAATGCCGCAACATCGTCAACGTCGTGATGGCCGGCGGAAAGCCGGAGGCGCGGCCCGACGAGCCGACGGATCAGATCTGCCCCGAGTCGGGACATCCTCTCGTGCGCCGGCACGGCCGCTTCGGCGCCTACGTTGCCTGCAGCGGCTATCCCGCCTGCAAGTACAAGCCGCCGAAACCCGTGAAGGACACGGGCGTGCGCTGCCCCAAGGATCGCGGCGTCATCGCCGAGAGGCGCGGGCGGTTCCGCCCCTTCTACGGGTGCATGAACTATCCGGCCTGCGACTTCACTCTTTCCGCGCGCCCAATCCCCGAGACCTGCCCGAACTGCGGCAACCCGTATCTGCTCCTTCGGGAAAGGAAAGGCGGCAACGTTCTCGTCTGCGACAAGGGAGGCTGCGGCTTCGAGAAGCCCGCCGGAAAGCTTCCCGAGATGAAGGAGGTCTTCCTCCCCTCCGTTCCCCGCGCCGCAAAGACCCGGACCGCCGCTCCCAGGAAAACCGCTCCCCGCCGCCGCGCCGGAAAACCGTCGCTACGCGCTTCGTGAGAGACCTGCGCCCTGCGGGCGCACCGGCCGCGCTGCTGGTCTCTCGCTGCGCGCTCCACGAACGGGGGCTGGCATCGGGCACCGAACACCGAGCACCGCTGGAGGGATAACATGGAGAGAGAGCCAAGTCGACGCGGGAGGATGTTTATGCACGGAAATCTGCGGGCCCGGGCGTTTTCCCTGCTCGTCTTCCTCCTCACCCCGGCCGGGCTTCTCGCGCAAAAATCGCTGCACTGGCGGCGGCTGGACGTCGCGGCGCGGCTGGACGCCAACGGAGTCCTGCACGTGGCCGAGCGCCAGGCGATCGTCTTCAACGGCGATTGGAACGGGGGAGAACGGACCTTTCGCCTCGAGCCCGGTCAGTCGCTTCGCGTTCTCGGGGTATCGCGACAGGACTCCGAGACCGGTTCGATGCGAGCGTTGAAGGAAGGGAGCCTCTCCGAGGTCGACCACTACGCCTTGACGGATGCGAAGACGCTGCGCTGGCGGAGCCGGCTTCCCTCTGATCCGCCGTTCGACAAGACCGAGATCCTCTACGAGATCGACTACGAGCACTCGGGGATCCTGACGCGGGAAGGGGACTCCTATATTCTCAATCACGACTTCGCGTTTCCGGACCGTTCCGGAACGATCAAGGCTTTCTCTCTCGAGCTGATCTTCGACCCCGTCTGGAAGCTCGACCGGCCGATGCCTTCAAAATACGAGCAAGGGCCTCTGCCGCCTGGCCTCGGCGTCGTCGTCCGCCGGGAGCTTCACTTCTCGGGTTCTGGCGCGCCGGCCGCGGCCCGCGTGGGGACGAGCCGCGCGCTGCGGTGGGGCCTGTTCCTTCTCCTGCTCGCCGGCGTCGTGGTCCTGGCGGGCGCGTTCTACCGGCGGGAGTCGGCGCTCGGGCGCTTCGCGCCGGTCCCGCGCCCCGATGAGATCGACGCGGCCTGGCTCGAAGAGAACGTCTTCACGCTCAGGGCCGAGGAGGCGGGCGCGCTGTGGGACGAGACGATCGGAACGCCGGAGGTCGCGGCGATCCTCGCGCGCCTCTCCGCCGAGAAGAAGATCGAGACGCGAGCGGAGGGCAGGAAGCTCACCATGCGTCTTCTCGTGCCGCTCTCGCAGTTCGAAGGCTACGAAAAGGAGCTCGTCGAAGCGCTCTTCTTCGGCGGCCGGAAGGAGACCGACACCGACGCGATCCGCGAGCACTACCGCAGTCGCGGTTTCAATCCCGCTTCGAAGATCAAGGACGGGCTCGAGGAGAGGCTCCTCACGCACCCGGACTTCCGGGACCGGTCTCCCCGGCCGCAGCGTTGGCCGACTCTCTTCCTGGCGGTGACGGGGATCGCGCTGATGGTGCTGCCGCCGGTCCTGTCTCGTTCGGATCCAGGCGCGGTCGTCGGGGCTCTCTTCTCCTACGCCATCTATTGGGGGATCGCGGTCGTCCCGGCCTATTTCTTTCAGAAGCGGGTCGAGAATTTTCTCCTCTACGCCCTGGGTTTCCTGTGGCTGCCGGCCCTCTTCCTCTACTCCTCATTCCGGGCCATCGGCGCCGGCGGAGGCACCGCGCCTCTGGTGGCTGTCGGAGTCCTCCTTCTTCGGCTCGCGATCGTCAACAACATCTTCAACCTCGCGAAGACCCGCAGCGGTCCGCACCGTCTGACGCGGCGCAAGGCGCTCCTGGCCGCGAGGCGGCTCTTCGTGCGGGAGCTCGCGAGCCCGCATCCGCGCCTGGAAGACGCCTGGTTCCCTTACATCGTGGCTTTCGGGCTGGCTGGCGGTGTCGAGAAATGGTTCCGGGCGTACGGCGGGGAACAGGTCGCCGCTGCGCGGACGGCCGGCGCCGTCTCGTCTTCCCGCGCTTCCGCATCGTCCGGGTCGACCTCCGGCGGCTGGACAGGCGGAGGAGGCTCGTTCGGCGGAGCGGGAGCGTCGGCCTCCTGGGCCGTTGCCGCCGGAGCGCTCGCGGCCGGCGTCTCGGCGCCCTCTTCGGGAGGCTCGGGCGGCGGCGGAGGCGGGGGCGGCAGCTCTGGCGGCGGGGGAGGCGGCGGCTGGTGATTCCTGGTCTAAGTATGCTCGCTGGAGGTCGCGGCAATGTCGCTCGCGGCGCTCATTCGAAAAGGAGGCATCCATGATGCGGAGGGTTATGGTGACTGTCATGGGCATTCTCGTCGCTGGCGCGGTCCTGCTGGCGCAGGGGGCTACGGCGGAGAAAGAGAAGGCCGCGCCCAAACCGGCGGGCAAGAAGGCCGTCTTCATGCCGGCCGGCGAGATGAAGTGGGAGGCGACGCCGGGCGCGCCGCCTGAGGTCAAGGGAGTCACGCTGTGGGGAGACCCGGCGAAGGGCCCCTACGCCGGCATCCAAAAGTTTCCCCCGGGCTTCTTGGCTCCGCTCCACACGCATTCGAGCGATTTGCATGCGGTCGTGATTTCGGGCACGTTCCTCGTTGGTCCTGAGGGAGGACCGGACAACAAGCTTCCGTCCGGCTCCTATGAATTCATCCCTTCGACATACAAGCACACGACCAAGTGCGACACCGGCTCGGAGTGCGTCGTCTTCGTGGAGACCAAGGGAAAGTTCGACGTCAAGCCGGTCGGTGAGGAGAAGAAGGCCGCCGAGAAGCCGGCGAAGAAGAAGATGTAAACAAGAGGCCGGTTAGCATCGGCCGGCGCCGATGAGGATCCTGAAGGAATTCGTCTACCGCAACTGGCAGAAGGTGCACGGGGTGCGCCGGCTCGAATTGGCAGTGCTGACTCGCTATCTCGAGCTCTCCGACCGGCAGCAGATCCTCGACGTCGGCAGCGGGAAGGGGGCCTTCTGCGGCGAGCTCGCCCGCGACGGCCACGGTGTCGTCGGCGTGGACCCTTCCGCCGCGGCGGCGGGGATCGCGAAGACTTTCGTCAACCCCGCCGGCGACTTCCTGCTGGCCGCGGGGGAGGAGTTGCCCTTCACCGGCGAGCGATTCGACCGAGCCGTCTCCGTCTGCGTCCTCGAGCACACGAAGGACGACCTTCGAGTCCTTTCGGAAGTCCATCGGGTCTTGAAACCCGGTGGCCTCTTTGCTCTGACCGTGGATTGCCTCGATTCGCCCTTGATCTCGGAGGCCTTACGCCGGCGACACCGGGAGGAGTACCGCTGCAACCAGCTCTACGGCGACGCGAAGCTGAAGGAACTCCTCGCGCGGGCCGGATTCGAGGTGCTGGAGACCCAATACCTCTTCGGGGGCCGTCTCTCGATCGCGATTCTGCGCTTCGGCTCGCTCTTCCACTACAGGAGCGTCTTCATCCTGCTCTTTCCGCTGCTCTACCCGCTGCTCCTCCTCGACCGCGCCCTCAACGGTCAGCCGACGAGCGGGATGATCCTCGCGGCCAAGGCGAGAAAAAACTCGGCCTGACCTGGCCCCTCACCCCGACCCAGAAGACCGAAGCCCGGCCATGGCGGCGAGGACGGGCAGGGCGTTGCCGCGGTCGAAGAGGAGCATCGTGCGGGTGTTGCACTCGTGCGTGCACTTGCAGAGCGCGGCGCGCTTCTTCGTGTCGAAGGCCGCGACGGCCGATCCGGCCCGCAGCCGGCGGAAGTCGTAGTCGAAGTCCCGGACGTTGCCGAATGAATCCCGGATCAATTCGCAGCCGGTGACGACGCCGTCCTCCGAAAGGACGAACTCGCGCTCGCCGGCCAGGCAGAACTGCTCGAAGTCGCCTCCCTTCGCCTGCCGGGCGATGTACTCGTATCGGAGGCGGTTGACCTCGCGCCGCGCCCGCGTCCGCACGCCGCGCCAGCCCGATTGGATCTCGCCCGGCGGGTAGCGGGCGTCTGTCTTCTCGCAGATGCGGGAGTAGAGATCCACGTCGAGCCCGTCTTTCAGCGTCGGATCGTAGGCCTCGCCGCGAATCAGATTGATCGAGTGCTGGTGCGGACGGTGAGTCTCGTAGATGAAGTCGGTAAAGGCCTCGAAATCCTTCTGGTTGTCGCGCATGAAGACCGTCGTCACCCCCACGGTCAGGTTCGGCGTGGCGGGGGCGAGAGCCAGGAGGTTCTCGAGCGTCGCGATCGCGCGGTCGTAGAGGCCGGGCAGCTTCCGGACATGGTCGTGGTAGGCGCGGAACCCGTCGAGTGAGACGGTCAGGCCCAGCGAAAGTCCGGGATCGAAGCCGCAGATCGTCTGTGCCGCTCTGGCGATTTCCTCCGGGCCGAACCCGTTGGTCGGGATCGAGCAGGTGAAGAACTTCGTGCGCGTGAAGTACAGACGGATGATCTCGGGCAGGTCGCGGCGCAGGAAGGGCTCGCCGCCGCCGATGAGCAACAGCCGAATGGCCGGGAGAGTCCGGGTCAGTTTGTCGATCTCGTCCAACGTCAGCTCGTTCTTGCCGGCGTTGATCGGGTAGAAACAGTGCGCGCAGCGCGCATTGCAGATCGAGGTCACGAAGTGGGTCCACTGGGCGAGCGCCTCGCCCGGCGCGATCCAGTCGCGCGCGAGCGCCATCGCCTGGGCCAGCCGTGTGCCGCTCACGCGTTGACCTCGCGGGTGGTGGCCGGGTGCTCGAAGCTCCCCGCCTTCCGGAAGCGGCGCCGCGCGTCGAAGAATCCGCGGATGCGTGCGACCTCCCCCGACACGAGCCAAGGGAAGAGCCGGAGAGCCTTGCCGGCCGCGCCCGCCCACGCCATCCGGCCCATCACGATCCAGAGGTGCGGAAAGAGGAACACGAGCGGAGGGCAGCGCACCAGGATGCGGCCCGGCCGGTCGTGCAGGACGCGGGTCCGGTAGATCGTCCTCCCGCAGTCGACTTGCCGTGACAGGAAGGCCTCGCGGTCGAGCCGCTCGTGGCGGTGTGTCATGACGATCGCGGGGTCGTACCAGAGCCTTCCGCCACGCGCGAGGACCGCGGCCCCGAACGAGGCATCCTCCCCGAGGTTGGTCTCGACGAACCGCACCGGCCCGACCGCCTCGCGCCGGTACGCGACGCCGAGCGTCGGGATGAGTCCCTTGAAGGAGGGGCGGCCGCCGATCCATTCGGAGTGATTGAGGTACAGGTCGAGGTCGCCCCACAGGCCCGGCCGTCCGCTTCGCACGCGTCCGCCGACCGCGACGACGTCGGGGTTGCCTTCGAAGGCCGCGCGGACCCGCGCGAGCCAGTCGGCGGGAGCGGCGACATCGGCGTCCAGGAACGCCAACACGTCGCCGGTAGAGGCTTCGATGCCGATGTTTCGAGCGCCTCCCGCGTTCCGGCGCGTCTCGGAGCGCAGGACCCGCGCTCCCGCCGCGCGCGCCGCCTCCGAGGTCCCGTCCGCCGAGGCGTCGTCTACGACGAGGACCTCGAGCGGCGGCTCCGTCTGCGCGAGGGCGGAGCGAATGGCCTCCCCGACGATGCGCGCTCCATTGCGGCACGGGATGATGACGCTCACGCGCATGGGGATGGGATTGTACTGGGGCCGGGAGGCGGTGTGCGGTGCGCGGGGTGCGGTTCGCAGGACGGGACCAGGACACCAACCCCACACCTCACACCTCGCACCGCACACCGGCCCTCGTAGAATCCTTCGCCGTGGCGACCCCCTGGGCCAAGTTCTCCCTTCCGGGCGAGGAGCCTGCCTACGCGCGCGGCTACTCCGCGGAGTTCCGCCAGACTTGCCGGGAGATCTTCGGCCCACTCGTCGAGTGGGTGCGCGAGTGGCCCCCGGGCCGGCACGCGTGGCTCATGGCCGAGGTGCCCGGCGAGGGGTCGTTGCCGGCCTTCTTCCGAGGGCTGGAGAAAAGGCTGACCCCGGCCGGATCCCTCTGGGCCGTTCTGCCCAAGACGCCGTTCCTCGAGGAGCTCGCCTTCCCCTTCACCTGGATCGACGTCCAGAAGGCAGGCCTCTCGGCCGGCCTCGTAGACAACAAGATCGCCGCCTTCTCGGCGAGGCTCACCTCCATCCGTTTCGTCATTCCCGTCGCCCGCCGCAGACCGGGCGGGAGGCGGAAGGGCGGCGAGGGCTAAGTTGGTCGCTGGCGAGAACGGAACTTCGCGAGCTCGCGGTCGCGATCCCGTGCGCGCTCGGCCAGAAGATCCGCCGTCACGGAGGGATCGCTCTTCAAGATGCCGCAGAGGCTGCGGATCGTCGCGCTCGTCACCGGTCGAAGAAGGATCTCTTCGCGCCTCTCGATGAATCGCACGCGCGTCCCTGTCTTGATTCCGTATCGGCGGCGGATCCGCGCGGGAATGAAGACTCGCCCCTGGCTCGTCACCCTGGCTGATTCCGGGTGCGGCTTCTCTTTCAAGACCAACTCGCTACCGTGCCCAGTCTTCGCAGTGCAGGCCGGCGACTCGGCGGAATTCGCCGAGGTCGGTCGTTATGAGTGTCGCGCCGAGAGAGAGGGCGTGAGCGGCGATCAGGAGATCGAGCGGCCCGATTGGAGTGCCGAGGACGTCCAGGTCAGCCCTGACTCGGGCGTAGTGCCGCGACGTCTCGGAGGTCAGCGGGAGAATGCTGATGCCCTGGAGAAAGGCTTCGATCGAGGGCGCGATCTTGAGCGCCGGGTTTCTCGCCAGGCCGTAGCGGATCTCCATCTCGGTGATCACGGATAGGGCGACGGAGGCGGCGGGGATAGCCCGCAGGCGCCGCTGGAGCAGGGCCGACGACTGGCGGATGTGGAAGCTGACAGTGTTCGTGTCGAGGAGATACCGGGTCGCCATCGCGGACTAACGTCGGGCGCGCAGCGGGTCCGGCCGCTCGTGCGGTGTCGCGCGGTCGCCGACGTCGAACTCCGGCGCGGCGCCCGCCAGGGACCAGAAGTCCAGCGGCCAGCCCTTCGTGTCCCGTTTAACCTCGAGCGGTTCGAGGATCACCGCCCTGCCCTCGCGGCGGACCGTCACCTCCGCGGTGGAGAAACGCATTTCCTTGGGGAGCCGGACCGCCTGACTCCTTCCCGTCCAGAAGACTCGCGCGCGCAGGCGGCCACCGGCCCGCGCGGCGGGGGATCGGGATGTCGAAAGGGTCTTGCGCTTCGCCACTCGCCTCCTAGTATATATCAAGAGTGTATACCATCTTCGTCGCCGTATCCCGCCCCGTAGAATCCGTTGGTCATGTCTGACAAGGTCACGGTGATCGGGGCAGGGCTGGCGGGGTCGGAGTGCGCATGGCAACTGGCGCTGCGCGGGCACCGGGTTTTGCTCTACGAGATGCGGCCCGGGGTCGGGACGGCGGCGCACCAGACGGGCCAGTGCGCGGAGCTCGTCTGCTCGAACTCTTTCCGGTCCGACAATCCGTTGAACGCCGTAGGGTTGTTGAAGCGGGAGATGGAGACCCTCGGCTCGCTCGTCATCCGCTCCGCGCGCGCAGCCGCGGTGCCTGCCGGGGACGCCCTGGCGATGGACCGGACGATCTTCGCGGACCTCGTGACGGAAGCGATCGCTTCCCGCGCCGAGATCGAGCTCGTGCGGGAAGAGGTCCGGCAAGTCCCTCCGAAAGGGTACGTCGTCGTCGCCACGGGCCCCCTGACTTCTCCGGCGCTGGACGATGAGATCGGCCAGCTGCTCGGCACGGAAGACCTCTACTTCTACGACTCGATCGCTCCGGTCGTGGTGGCTTCTTCGCTCGACTTCTCGAAGATGTACGCGATGTCGCGCTACGGGAAGGGGGGCGGCGAGGACTACTGGAACTGTCCGCTGACGAAGGAGCAGTACGACAGGTTCGTGGCGGACTTGCTCGCCGGCCAGACCGTGCCGGTCAAGGACTTCGAGAAGGGGATTTACTTCGAGGGGTGTCTGCCGATCGAGGTGATGGCCGAGCGGGGGAGCGAGACTCTGCGGCACGGGCCATTGAAGCCCATGGGGCTGCCCGACCCCCGCACCGGGCGCAGGCCTTACGCGGTCGTGCAGCTACGGCAGGACGATCTGGCGAAGGAGCACTACAACATCGTCGGCTTCCAGACCAAGCTGAAGGTCGGCGAGCAGCAGAGGATCTTCCGCGAGATCCCGGGCCTGGAGAGCGCCGTCTTCGCGCGGTACGGGATGCTGCACAGGAACACCTACATCCGCGCCCCGGCGCACCTCGACCGTTTCTGGCGGATGCGGCGGGAGCCGCGGATCTTCTTCGCGGGACAGATCACGGGAGTCGAAGGGTATGTCGAGAGCGCCGCCACGGGCCTGGCGGTCGGGCTCGCGATCGCCCAGCTCCTGGAAGGCAAGGAGCCCGTCCCGATTCCCTACACCACCGCCATCGGGTCTCTGGCCCGACACTGTTCCGAGCGTCCGCCCGAGAAGCCCTTCGAGCCGATGAACGTGACCTTCGGGTTGATCGAGGACACATCGCATTCACCGATCCGGGACAAGGCCGCGCGCCGGAAGATGATGGTCGAGAGGGCTCTCGCGGCGATCGCGGAGTGGAAGAAGGTGATCACTGCTGAAATGGTTTCGTCCCGCGAATGACGTGGCCTCGGTTGCTCTCGTCGTGCCGTAGGGGCGGGGCTCGTCCCCGCCCGCCTCAGGTCGGTCGATGCTGACCTGGGACGATATTGCGAAAGCGCGCAAGCGCATCGAGGGGGTCGCGATCCGGACGCCGGTGCTCACCTCACGGCAGTTCGACGAGGGGGCCAACGCGTCGGTCTTCTTCAAGGCGGAGAACCTCCAGCGCGCCGGCGCCTTCAAGTTCCGCGGCGCCTACAACAAGATCAAGGCGGAGACAGAGCGGGGCCGGTTCTCCGAAGTCGTGGCCTACTCCTCGGGAAACCACGCGCAGGCCGTTGCGCTCGTCTCGAAGATCCTGGGGCTGAAAGCCACGATCGTCATGCCGAAGGACGCCCCGGCCGCCAAGCTCGCCGCGACGCGGGGCTACGGGGCCGAAGTCGTCCTCTACGACCGCTACTCCGAGAGCCGCGACGAGATCGGCGAGCGGCTCGTGCGAGAACGGGGAGCGCTCCTCGTGCCGCCGTTCGACGACGGGCTGATCATGGCGGGCGCGGGGACGGCCGCGGCCGAGCTCCTGGAAGACGTGCCGGACCTGGACTTCCTGCTCGTCCCCGTGTCGGGCGCCGGGCTCATTGCCGGTTCGGCGACGGCGGCCAAGCACCTCCGGCCCCGGATCACGGTCTATGGGGTCGAGCCGGAAACCGCCAACGACACGGCCCTGTCGCTCGCCAAGGGGGAGCGCGTCTCGATTGGCGTCCCGCGCACCATCGCCGACGGCCTGCAGGTCCCCTCTCCCGGAAAGCTGACTTTCCCCATCGTCCAGGAAACCGTCGCGGCCATCCTGCTCGTATCCGACGAGGAGATGATCGAGACGCTCACCTGGATGCTCGAGAGAATGAAGGTCTTAGTCGAGCCCTCCGGCGTGGCCGGAGCGGCCGCCGTCCGCCACCGCAAGGCGGATTTCTCCGGGAAGCGTGTCGGCGTGATCCTCTCGGGCGGGAACCTGGACCGGGAAAGGCTCGCGGACTTCCTGGGGCGAAGGGCGGCGTCGTGAGACGGCGTGTCCGCGCGGCCGCTCTCCTCTCGGCGGCCGCCTTCGCGGCGCCCTTGCTCGCTCACGACTTCTGGATCGAGCCTTCGAGCTTCCGTCCGGCTGTGGGCTCGGAGCTCGCGGTCTCTCTGCGCGTCGGCGAGCACTTCCGCGGAGAGCCCGTCCCGCGCTCGGATCCGCGGATCGTGAAGTTCGTTCTCGCGTCCGCCTCGGGCGAGTCGCCGATCGGCGGGCTGCCGGGCACCGATCCGGCCGGCTTCGTCAGGGTCCCCTCGCCGGGGCTCTACGTCATCGGCTATCGCAGCAACCGGTCGGCGATCGCCCTCGAACCGGAGAAGTTCGAGAAGTACCTGTCCGACGAAGGACTGGACGAAGTTCTGAAGGCGCGCTCGGGGCGGAACGAGCGGGGCAAACCGGGAAACGAGGTCTATTCGCGCTGCGCGAAGGCCGTGGTCGCGGGGAACGGTTCCGGGGAGAAGGGGTTCGACCGGGTCGTCGGGCTCACTCTGGAGCTCGTAGCCGAGTCCAATCCCCTGAAGCTTGGCGCGGGCGAGACGATGCGGCTGCGTCTTCTTTACGAAGGCCGGCCCCTTGCGGGAGCGCTCGTCAAGGCGATCGCGCTCGAAGACCCGGACAACACGGCCTCGGCGCGCACGGGGCGCGACGGTCGGGTCTCTTTCCGTCTGCCGCGCAAGGGCGTCTGGCTCGCCAAGGT
>JBKPBH010000033.1:0-16055 GCA_046726795.1 Acidobacteriota bacterium | reverse complement strand
CGATCTTCGACACGCCGTCGAAGAGGGACCAGGGCCCGCCGCTGGGGCCTGAGGCGCTGGCGGAGCTGCCGCCGCACTCCGGGCACGCCTGCGAGGTGCTCGCGATCGGCGGTATCTCCGAGGAAAACCTCCCACGGCTCGGGGCCTTCCGGGACCGGATCCGCGGCGTCGCCGGAATCCGCCTCTTCCAGGAGGCGGCCGACCCGCGCGCCGTGGCCGAGAGGATCGCGCGGCGATGAAGGCGTTGAAGCCTTTCGAGGAGCGCCTGCCCTTGATCCTCCGGCGGCTCGGCGGGTCGGTGCTCCTCGCCTTGGTCGTGCTGGGCGGCGTCGCCCTCCTCTCCGCTCTCGGGATCTCGACGATCGACGTCAGACAGAACAGGAACTACGGAGCGCTCGCGGTGGGAATCGCCTGGGCGCTCGTGCTGACGCGTCTTCTCGACTATCTCTTCTTCGACGTGACGTTCCGGCTTCGCCGCAAGACAGCCGCGCCCGCGCTCTTGAGACAACTCGTCGGACTCGTCGTCTTCGGGCTCTGCGTGGCCGTTCTCTTCAAGCTCATCCTCCCCGACGTCAGCCTGGGAGCCGTCCTGACGACCTCCGCGATCATCACGGCGGTCATCGGTCTGGCCCTGCAGGACACTCTGGGGAACCTCTTTGCGGGGCTCGCGCTGCACCTGGAGAAGACCGTGCAGGTCGGCGACATGGTTCGCTCGGGCGAGACGTACGGCATCGTCGAACAACTCTCCTGGCGGGCGATCAAGCTCCGCGCGGTCGAGGGCAACCTTCTCCTCATTCCCAACAGTGTCGCCGGGCGGGAACAACTCCAGGTCTTTCCACGTCCGGGCCGGCCGATCGCCCGCGTCCTCCACGTCGGCCTGGAATACGACGCGCCGCCCGAGAGCGCGAAGGCGGCGCTCCGCGAGGCGGTCGGCGGCGTGCCGGGAGTCGCCGCGTCTCCCGAGCCCGTCGTGTATCTGAAGGGCTTCGACGCTTCGGCGGTCACCTACGAGGTCCGCTACTGGCTCGAGGACTACGTGCAGTACCTGGAGGTGGACTCGAGGGTCCGGGAGCGGGCCTGGTACTCGTTGAAGAGAGCCGGACTCAGTATCGCCTACCCCGTGATCCGCCAGCGCCAATACGCGGCCGGAAGGCTCGAGGTCCCCTCCCGCCGCCCTGCCATCACCGCCGCGATCGACGCGGCCGAGCTCTTCGCTCCGCTGTCGGCACAGCAGCGCGAGCGCCTCGTCGAGGGATCACGGGAGCTCTCTTATGCTCCGGGCGAGGTCATCGTGCGCGAGGGAGACCGCAGCTCTTCGATGTTCCTGATCGAAGCGGGAAGAGTCGCCGTCTCGATCCGGGGGGCGACCGGCGAGAGCCGCGAACTGACGGTGCTCGAGGCGGGCGCGGCATTCGGAGAGATCAGCCTCTTGACCGGCGAGCCGCGCACCGCGACCGTGCGGGCGGCGACGGAAACGACGCTGGTCGAGATCGAAAAGGAGTCGTTCGCCCCGATCCTGCGGGAGCACCCGGCTCTCGTGCAGGCCCTGGAGGCCACCATGGAGAAGCGGCGACGCCACGCCGCGGGAGAGTTCGACGCCAGCCGCGGGGCTCTCGCGAAGGGGGAGGAGCCCCTGCCGCTGGCGGAGCGCATCGCCCGTTTCTTCGGCCTGTGAAGGGCCTGCTCCTCGGCCTCGACCTGACCGAAGTCGCGCGCGTGGCGCAGCTGCTCGAGCGCCGGGGGGATCGGTTTCTCGATCGCGTCTTCCTGCCGGGAGAGGTTCTCCGCGGCCGCCGTCACCCGCGAGCCTTTGCCGAGCACGTGGCCGGACGGTTCGCCGCCAAGGAGGCCGCGATGAAGGCGCTCGGCACCGGATGGCGCGGCGTCTCCTTCAAGGAGATCTTCGTGGGCCGTCACGCCAGCGGCAAGCCGCGCCTGGAGTTTCGCGGCCGAGCGCTCGAGCGGGCGCGGGCCCTGAGAGTGACATCGGCGGAGGTCTCGATCACACATACGAAGACAGTGGCGGCGGCGTGTGTCGTTCTGCTGACCGAGGGGGACGTCTCTAAGGTCTAAAGTCTGAGAGGGGGAGCCGGACGAGTCTCGACGCGCCTCCCGGACCCGAGACCTGAGACCTTCGACTTTAGACGGCCAGTCGGCTAATCTCGAATCGACCATGAGTGCGTACGATTACAAAGCCACGCTGAATCTGCCGCGGACCGGCTTCCCGATGAAGGCCGACCTGCCCCGGCGGGAGCCGCAGCAGCTCGCCGCATGGGAGGCGATGGGGCTGGAGGCGGCCATCCGTCGGGCCTCCGCCGGGCGTCCGAAGTTCGTGATGCACGACGGCCCGCCCTACGCCAACGGCCATGTCCACCTGGGCACGGCGATGAACAAGATCCTGAAGGACGTCGTCGTGCGCAGCCGCTCGATGATGGGTTTCGACGCTCCCTACGTGCCCGGATGGGACTGTCATGGCCTCCCGATCGAGCAAAAGGTGGACAAGAAGCTCGGCTCGAAGAAACGGGAGATGGACGTCGTCGCGATCCGGAGGGCCTGCCGGGAGTACGCGGAGGAGTTCATCGGGATCCAGCGGCGGGAGTTCCAGCGGCTGGGAGTCGGCGGCCTCTGGGATCGGCCTTACACGACCATGAGTTTCGACTACGAGGCCGACACGGCCTGGGCCTTCGGGCAGTTCTACGGCAGAGACCTCGTCTTCCGAGACTTGAAATCCGTCCGCTGGTGCTTTACGGATCAGACGGCGCTCGCGGAAGCGGAACTGGAGTACACCCAGTCGGAGGATCCGGCTATCACTGTAGCGCTGCCCACGGAGGATCGCCGGAAGCTCGATGAAGCCTTCGACCCGCAGGATCGGCCCAAACGGCTTCGTGACGCCAAGGCTTTTCTGACCATCTGGACGACGACCCCCTGGACGATCCCCTCGAACCTGGCCGTCGCCGTCCATCCGGAGGAGGACTACCAGCTGATCGCGGCTGGGGACCGTCTCTTCATCGTGGCCGAAAAGATGGTTCCTTCCGTGGCCCGGGCCGTCGGTTGGCGGGACTGGAGCGTCCATGGCCGTGCGCGGGGAGCTGCGTTGGTCGGACTCCGCTACCGCCACCCGCTCCCCCGGGAGATGCGGGGGACCGTCACACCGGAAGAGGAGGCGCGATCCTTCCGCGTCGTCGCCGGCGACTACGTCACGATGGACGCCGGGACGGGACTCGTCCACACCGCCCCCGGAGCGGGAGAGGACGACTTTCAGACCGGCAAGCGCGAAGACCTGCCCATCCTCTCCCCCGTCGACGCGGCCGGCCGGTTCACGCCGTCCGTCGCGAAGTACCGCGGCAAGAAGGTGCTCGAGGCGAACTCCGAGATCATCGAAGACCTCCGCTCGGCGGGAGCTCTCCTCTCCGTCGACCCGAAGTTCCCCCACGAGTATCCGCACTGCTGGCGCTGCAAGAAGCCGGTGATCTTCCGCGCGACGATCCAATGGTTCATCCGGCTGGACGACCCCGTGGTCAACGTGCGCGAGAGAGCCCTCGAAGCGATCCAGCGCGTGAAATGGATTCCGCCCTGGGGAGAGGCTCGGATCGGCGGGATGGTCGCAAACCGGCGAGAGTGGGTCATCTCGCGGCAGAGGCGGTGGGGCTCCCCGATCGTCCTCCTCTACGCGATGCGCGACGGGGAGCGGGCGGAGGTCTACCCCTGGAAGGATTCCCCGGCCGAACAGAAGAAGTTCTTCGACCGCGTCGTCGAGATCTTTCGCCGCGAGGGAGGCGACGCCTGGTACGCGCGTCCCGTGGAGGACTTCCTCCCCGCCGACGCCGACCACCGTGGCTTTGCGCGCTTCGAGAAGGAGACCGATATCCTGGACGTGTGGTTCGACTCCGGGGTCTCGCACATCGCCGTGCTCCGCTCGGGCAAATGGCCCGAGCTGGCGCGCACGGAGCCGGGCCCGCCGGCCGACGTTTACCTCGAGGGGCACGATCAGCACCGCGGCTGGTTTCAGTCCTCGCTTCTGACCTCGGTCGCTCTCTACGGCGACGCTCCGTACCGACAGGTGATCACGCATGGTTTCTTCCAGGACGTTTCGGGCAGGAAGATGTCCAAGTCGCTCGGAAACGTGGTGGAGCCCGAGGACCTGATCCGCAACTACGGAGCCGACATCCTGCGGCTCTGGGTCTGCGCTCTCGACTACCGCGACGACACCCCGATCTCGGAAGAGATCCTGGCCCGGTGCGCCGAGGGGTACCGGAAGATCCGCAACACCGCCCGGTACCTGATCTCGAACCTGTATGATTTCGACCCGGCCCGCGACTCGGTCCGTCCGGAAGACCTCCTGCCCCTCGACCGCTGGATTCTCGGAGAGACGCGTGAGCTCGCCCGCCGGGTTGCCGAGGTCTACGAGAGCTGCGAGTTCCACGTGGTGTACCACTCGCTCGTCAACTTCTGCGCGACGACCCTGTCGGCCGTCTACTGCGACATCGTGAAGGACCGGATGTACGCCTCGGCGCCGGCCTCGCGCGAGCGCCGTTCGGCCCAGACCGCCCTCCACCGGATCGCCCGGGCGTTGGCGACGCTTTCGGCGCCCGTCCTCCCCTTCACGGCCGAGGAGGTCTGGGCGGCCCTGCCCGGGCGGAAGGAAGAATCCGTCCATCTGGCGCGTTTCGAGACGCTGGACGACGCGGCTCGGGACCCTGGAACGGCGCCCGCGTGGGAAAGGCTGACGAAACTGAGAGAAGAAGTGGCCGGGGTGCTCGAGGAGGCTCGCCGGGACAAGGTGATCGGCTCCTCCCTAGAGGGGGCCGTGGTCTTGACGCGGAACGAAGCCCTCGAGCGGGACCGGGCGGCCACGGGGAACGAGGGATCCGGGCTCGCCGACCTCTTCATCGTCTCCCGAGTCTCGGAGGAGACACCCTCCTCCGGCGTCGGCGGTGGGCGCAGCTCCTCGGCCTATCCGGGTCTGTCGCTGCGTTTCGAGAAGGCGCCCGGCCGCCGGTGCGACCGCTGCTGGAAGGTCACTCCCGAAGCTGACGAGTCCGGGCTGTGCGACCGCTGCCGGCGGGTCCTGAAGGAGCTCGGCGCCGACATGCCGCTGACGGCCGCGCCATGATGGGCCTTCCACGCGTCAAGGAGAGCGCGCTCTACCGGGCGGCCTATTTCCTGGTCTCGCTGGCGGTTCTGCTCCTGGACCAGTGGACCAAGGGGATCATCACCCGCGCCTTCGACGTGCACCAGTCGCGGACCATCGTCGGGGGGCTCTTCGACCTGACATACGTTCGCAACAGCGGGGCCGCCTTCGGCCTCTTCGCCTCCGTGGACTCTTCGATCAAGGCAATCATGTTGAACAGCGTGGCCGTGCTCGTCTTCATCGTGGTGTCCGTCTACGCTCTGCGCTCCTCGCACAGGAGTGTCCGGCTCCAGGTCGGCTTCTCGCTCATCCTCGGAGGAGCGATCGGGAATCTCCTCGACCGGGTCCGTTTCGGGTACGTCGTGGATTTCCTGGACTTCTCGATCTCCGGCCACCACTGGCCCGCCTTCAATGTCGCCGACTCGGCGATCTGCATCGGCGTGGGTCTGCTCTTTCTCGACATGCTCCGCAGCGAGGAGGAACGCTCGCCCGCGGCTCCCAAACCCCCTCCGACCACGATCTAGATGTTTCCCAGGCTCTTCCACATCGGTTCGTTCTATCTCCCCACGTATGGGGTCATCCTGGCGATCGCCTACCTGACGGGGATCTGGCTCCTGCGCCGGAAGGCCGTCGCGGCGGGCCTGCCCGAACAGAAGATCCTGGACCTGTCTCTCTATATCCTGGCTTCGGCGATTCTGGGCGCCAAGCTGATGCTCGTGATCGTCGAATGGCGCCGTTACACCTCGCACCCGGCGGATCTCGTCGAGGTGCTGCGCTCCGGCGGGGTCTTCTACGGAGGACTCATTTGCGCCTCCGCCGTCGGGATCTGGTACCTGCGCAAGCACCGGCTGCCGGCGTGGCAGGTTACCGACATGGCGGCGCCCTCGATCGCTCTGGGCGAAGCGATCGGCCGCTGGGGCTGCTTCGCGGCCGGCTGCTGCTACGGCAAGCCCTCCGACGGCCCCTTTCGCGTCACCTTCACCGACCCGTTCGCTCACGAGGCCGTCGGCACGCCGTTGAACGTCCCGCTGCACCCGACTCAGATCTACCTGTCGGTCAACGCGTTCCTCATCTTCCTGGCCCTGCAGTGGGCTTACAAGCGGCGCACGTTCGACGGAGAGGTCTTCTGGCTTTACATACTCCTGTACTCGATCACACGCGGGATCCTGGAAGTCTGGCGCGGCGATCTCGTCCGGGGCTTCGTCGTCCCCGGGATCCTTTCCACGTCCCAGTTCATCGGCGTCTTGACGGCGTTCGCGTCTCTCGCCATGCTCTTCTACCTCTCGCGCAGGAGCCGCGCGGAAGCCTGAAACGATTCTGGATCTTGGATTTGCGATTCTGGATGACGAGAGCCTGGAGTCGGGGCTTCAATCCAAAATCTAAGATCTAAAATCCAAAAGCCAATGATTCGCCGCTTCAAAGTAGGACAGCCGTCTGCGGGCGTGCGGTTGGATCTCTTCCTGGTCTCGGTCAGCTCGGACCTATCCCGCTCGCGGATCCAGAGACTCATCGAGAAGGGCTCGGCTCGCGTGGCGGGCCGACCGGCGAAGCGCTCGCACGTCGTACGCGCCGGCGAAGACGTTGAGATCGAAGTTCCCGAGCCCAAACCCGCCGCCGTCGAGGCGCAGGACATCCCGCTCGCCGTTCTCTACGAGGACGAGGATCTCCTCGCGATCGACAAACCGGCCGGCCTGGTCGTTCACCCCTCGCCGGGACATGCCGCCGGGACCCTCGTCAACGCGCTCCTCCACCACGTGAAAGACCTTGCGGGCATCGGCGGAGAGCGCCGTCCCGGCATCGTTCACCGGCTCGATCGGGACACCTCGGGCGTCCTCCTCGTGGCCAAGACGGACCTCGCGCACGCCTCCCTCTCGCGGCAGATGAAGAAGCGCGCGATGCGCAAGGAGTACCTGGCGCTCGCCGCGGGCGTCCCGAAGGTGCGCAAGGGAGAGGTCGCCCTGCCGATTGGCCGCGATCCCCGCGACCGCAAGAAGATGAAGGCCTTTCGCCCGACCGTCGAGACTCCCGCCGCCGCGCGCGAAGCCCGCACGCTCTACGAGATCGAGCGCGAGTGGCCCGGACTCGGCCTGGCTGTCCTGCGCTGCCGCCTCGTCACCGGCCGCACGCACCAGATCCGCGTCCATCTGGCCTCCGCCGGCCTCCCCGTCGTGGGCGATCCCGTCTACGGCCGCCCGCGCTACGACCGCGTCAGGGATGAGAGCCTCAGGAAATGCCTTTCCGAATTCCCCCGCCAGGCCCTCCACGCCGAGCGCGTCGGCTTCCGCCATCCTCGGACAAACGAACAGGTCGAGATCGTGTCTCCCCTGCCCGCAGACATGGCCGACCTCCTCGCCGCCGTGGAGGCCGCCGCCTCCGGCCTGGCGGGGAGCCACCGAGAGGGCGCTTTCCGATAGCGGCGCCGGTGATCCTCCGCCTCCGACGTGACGGCGGATTCCCCTACGCGCCCTCATTTTTCTTTGGCGTGACGACGACGGGAGGGATCTCCTCCTTGCGGACTTCCTGGTTGAAGTCGGCGAGGTCCTTGTCGAGAACGGCCTTCAATTCCGCCTGAACTGATGCGAGCTCGGACTGGATCTGCTTCAAGTAGATCGGAGAGGAGTCCGTCGGCCTGGCGTCGGCGGAGGCGGCGACCGTGGCCAGGCCGGCGAACTGGTGATCCAGCGCCGGCTCGAAGTTCAGGACGTCCTGATTGCTCTTGATGTCGGGATTGACGAGCTTTTTCTCGATCGCAGTCAGCTTGTCGGACAGGGCCTTCCCCTTGTCCTTGAGGGTCTTGCCCTTGCCGAGCTTCTCGGCACGATCGCCGATCTCCCGGACCTGATTCTTCACGTCGCGGATCTGCTGGGCTCCGTCGTGGCAGGCCGAGAGACCCTCGCGGGCCTGTCGCAGCAGGTCGTACTGCTTCTTCAGGTCCTCGGCCGTGGCTCCCGCGTTGGGGTTCGGACGCACCTCGAAGGGTTCGGAGAGGGTCTGTCCGGCGTATTTCACGCGCACGGTGTAGGTCCCGGGGGCGACCTTCGGCCCCTGGCTGTTGCCCCAGATGATCGCCCGCGGAAGGAGCGATGGACGGAGGATGCGCATGTCCCAGACGAGGCGGTTCAATCCCGCCTTCGGCTCGATCGGCTTCTCTCCCTCCTCGTCGCCGGGCGCTCCGGCTCCTCCGCCGCCCGGCGGCCCGACCGCCCCGGCCTCCTCTCCTTCCCGCGTCTTCTTCTCGCTCGTGAAGGAGCGCAGGACCCTGTCGCCCTCCAGGAACTCGACGGTCAGGAACTCCTTCTCGCCCGGTTTTTCCTTCAGGTAATAGTTCAGCAGCACGCCGTTGGGCGGATTCCTGCCGAGCGCGCCGGCCGATCCCTCTTCTTCGCCTCCGCCGAAACCTCCGCCCGGGAAACGCACCGACGGGCGCGGCTTGAAGACATGGAGCTTCTCGGCCGCAAGTGAGTCCCTGTATTCGCGCACGGGCGTCAAGTCGTCCAGGATCCAGAATGCGCGCCCCTGAGTCGCGACCACGAGGTCTCCGTCCTTGACGGTCATGTCCGTGATCGGAACCACCGGCAAGTTGAACTGGAAGGGTTGCCAGTTGGCGCCGTCGTCGAAGGAGACGTAGAGACCGAGCTCCGTCCCCGCGTAGAGGAGCCCGGCCTTCTCGGGATCCTCGCGGATGACGCGCGTGAAGGCGTTCTCCGGGATGCCGTGGACGATCTTCGTCCAGGTCTTGCCGTAGTCCTTCGTCTTGTAGAGGTACGGGTGGAAGTCGTCGAACTGGTACATCGTGGCCGCGACGTAGCAGCTGCCCTTGTCCCGAGGCGAGACGTCGAGCGAGTTGATGCGAATCCACTCGGGAATCCCCTTCGGCGTCACGTTCTGCCAGTTCTTGCCGCCGTCGCGGGTCGACTGAACGAGGCCGTCGTCGGTGCCGACCCAGAGGACGTCCTTCTCGAGAGGCGACTCCTCGACGGTGAAGATCGTGTCGTAGATCTCCACCCCCGTGTCGTCGTGCGTGATCGGGCCGCCGGATTTCCCCTGCTTGGTCTTGTCGTTCCTCGTCAGATCGGGGCTGATCTCCTCCCAGCTCTGTCCCTCGTCGCGGCTGCGAAGAAGAACCTGCGCGGCGTGGTAGAGCGTGTTCGGGTCGTGCGGAGAGATGACGATCGGCGCGTTCCACTGGAACCGGTACTTCAGGTCCTTGCCTCCGCGGCCGATCGCGAGCTGCGGCCAGGCGACGACGTTTCTCTGCTGGCCGGACTTGTGGTCGTAGCGAGTGATGTTGCCGCCGTAGGAGCCGGCGAAGACGACCTCCGGGTTCTTCGGCTTGGGGGCGATCCAGCCGCTCTCGCCTCCCCCGACGGGATACCAGTCGTTGGTGTCGATGCCTCGGCCGCGGCCGCGCGAGGCGATCGCCACGGTCGTGTTGTCCTGCTGCGCGCCGTAGACCCAGTACGGGAAGCGGTCGTCGGTCGTAACGCGGTAGAACTGTGCGGTCGGCTGGTTCATGATGGAGGACCAGGTCCTCCCGCCGTTGAAGGAGACGTTGGCGCCGCCGTCGTTGGACTCGATCATCCGCTCGGCGTCGTCCGGATCGATCCAGAGGTCGTGGTTGTCGCCGTGCGGCACCCGGATCGGGTTGTACGTGCGGCCGCCGTCGTTGGAGCGGAAGAAAGCGGTATTCAGGACGTAGAGGCTGTCGGCGTTCTTCGGGTCGGCGTAGATCTTCGTGTAGTACCAGGCCCTTTGGCGAAGCTTGTTCTCGGAATTGACCTTCGTCCACTTCTCCCCGCCGTCGTCGGACCGGTAGACGCCTCCCTTCTCCTTCGACTCGATGACGGCCCAGACGCGTTCGGGCCGCGCGGGTGAGACGGCCACGCCGATGTTGCCCACGGTCCCCTCCGGCAGACCGCCGGCGAGCTTCTTCCACGTGTCGCCGCCGTCGGCCGAGCGCCAGATCCCGCTCTCGTTTCCGCCCGACTCGAGCATCCAGGGCTTGCGGTAGACCTGCCAGAAGGCGGCGTAGAGGATGCGCGGGTTGCTCGGGTCCATGCAGAGGTCCGAGGCGCCGGTCTTCTCGCTGACGAACAGAACCTTCTCCCAGCTCTTTCCCCCATCCTTCGAGCGGAAGATGCCGCGCTCCGGGTTCGAGCCCCAAACGTGGCCGAGCGCCGCGACGTAAACGAGATCCGGATTCCTCGGATGCACGCGCACGCGCGCGATCTGGTAGGTGCTCTTCAAACCCACGTTCTTCCAGGTCTTGCCGCCGTCGGTGGACCTGTAGACGCCGTCTCCGTGCGAGACGTTGCCGCGGATCGGCGCCTCCCCCATCCCGGCGTAGACCACGTTGGAATCCGACTCCGCGACGCCGATCGCTCCGACCGATCCGGTCTTGAAGTCCTTGTCCGACATCGGAGTCCAGTTCGACCCGCCGTCGGTCGTCTTGAAGACTCCCCCTCCGGTGCCCCCGAAGTAATAGACGAGGGGCTGCCCGCGCACGCCCGCCACCGCGGTGACGCGCCCTCCGCGGAACGGCCCGACGTTGCGGAACTCCAGCCCCTCGTAGGCCTTCGCGATCGTGGCCGCGGCGGAAGCGTCCTTCTTCTCCCCGGACTTCTCCGCCGCCAGGAGGAAATCCAGCGAGGCGAGCGCACACAGAAAGGCAAAAAGACTGCGCAGCGTCTTCAAAACAGCCTCCTTGCTGAGGGAAGTCTCTTTTTTCAGCGGCGCGGATTCTATCCGGAATGCGTGTCGATCTGTGCCTTCTGAAGCCGCCCCGAGAAGTCCACGTAGACGGACTTCCACTCGGTGAAGACGTCGAGCCCCGCGATCCCCGCTTCGCGATGGCCGTTGCCGGTGTCTTTCACTCCACCGAACGGCAGGTGGACCTCGGCGCCGATCGTCGTGGTATTGACGTAGAAGATCCCAGTCTGGAAATCGCGCATCGCGGTGAAGGCCTTGTTGACATCCCGGGTGTAGATCGAGCCGGAGAGACCGTAAGGGACCGAGTTGGCGACCCGGATCCCCTCTTCGAGCGACCCGACCGGCACGACCGTCGTGACCGGCCCGAAGATCTCCTCGCGGGCGATCCGCATCCTCGCGTCCGCGTCGGCGAAGACCGCGGGGGACAGAAACCACCCGTTTGCGAGTCTTCCCTCCGCCAGCTTCTCGCCGCCGCAGAGGAGCCGGGCGCCTTCCTTCTTTCCGATCTCGATGTAGGCGAGGATGCTTTCGCGCTGCTTGTCTGAAATGCAGGGTCCCATCTCGACGCCCGGGTCGAGGCCGTTGCCGACCCGGAGCGACCGGACGCGCGGTACGAGTTTGGAGAGGAACTCGTCGTAGACCGCGCGATGGACGAGAAGGCGCGAGGACGCCGTGCAGCGCTGCCCCGTCGTGCCAAACGCCCCCCAGACGGCGCCGTCCACGGCGAGGTCGAGGTCCGCGTCGTCCATGACGAGGATGGCGTTCTTGCCACCCATTTCGAGGTGCAGTCGCTTGAACGTCGGCGCGCAGGCGACCGAGATGCGGCGCCCGACCTCGGTCGAGCCTGTGAAGGAGACCACCCGCACGTCGGGGTGGGTGACGAGAGGATCCCCGACCTCCCCTCCCGAGCCCACGACGACGTTGAAGACGCCGGGGGGAAGTCCCGCCTCTTCGAAGACGCGGGCGAGCGCGACGACCGACGCGGGCGTGTCCGTGGCCGGCTTGATCACGATCGAGTCACCGGCGATCAGGGCCGCCATGGACTTCCAGGCCGGAATCGCCATTGGAAAGTTCCAGGGGGTGATGAAGCCGCAGACGCCGACGGGCTGGCGCACGCACATGGCGAACTTCTGGCGAAGCTCGGACGGCGTCGTGAAACCAAAGAGACGCCGGCCCTCGCCCGCCGCCAGGAAGGCCATGTCGATCGCCTCCTGGACGTCGCCGCGGGTTTCCGCGAGGACTTTCCCCATCTCGCGGGTCATCACCCGCGCGAGCTTCTCCTTGTCGCGTTTCAAGATCTCGCCGGAGGCGTAGAGGATCTCGGCGCGGGCAGGAGCGGGCGTGTCCCGCCAGCCTGGGAACGCCTTCTTCGCCGCGGCCACGGCCGTCTCGACGTCCTCGCGCCCGCTCTGTGGGAAGATTCCGACGAGATCGTCGGCGTCGGCAGGGTTGCGATCCTCGAAGGTCCTCCCCGACGCAGCGGGGATCCACTCGCCGCCGATGAAGTTCGCCGGCGATTCGAGCGTCAGCGCGGCAGGGGTCACGACTCTTCGGACTTGCGTGGCGCGGGAGACGAAACGTCCCCGATCGACATCGCCACGTTGCCCTGCAGATGGGCTCCCTCGGCGATGATGATCTTGGGCGCCTGCACGCTGCCGTTCACGACGGCGCTTGCCGTCAGCTCCGCGCGCTCGGTCGCGAGGATCTGGCCGCGGACTTTCCCGCCGACGACGATGGTCTTGGCCTGCACATCGCCCTCGAGCTCCCCTCCGGAGCCCACGGTGACGCTGCGCTCGGCCCGGACCTTCCCCTCGACCTGTCCGTCGAGCACCACGTCCTCGTCGGAGATCAGGTCGCCCACCAGTCGCGAGCCGGAGCCGATCACGGTCTTGGAGCTCGCCGAGACGGGGCGGGGCGCCGGCGGTGCGGGCGCCGGATAGGGAGAAGGAGAAGGAGAAGGAGTTTCGACCCCCTGGGAGTTTTTTCCAAAAATGGTCAAGATTCCTCCAGAAAGATGCTGAGTATATGCGCGCGCGAAACCTCAAGTCCCTGCGGGCGTGAAATCGGGTCCCCCGGCAGCGGCGGCCACGGCCGCGTGGCCGGGCTCGACCGGGCGAACCCGGGCATAGCGTTCGAGGCCGGCGGCCAGGATCCGGACCGAGGCCTCAAGGTCCTCCTTCTTTAAAACGTAGGCGATGCGAACTTCGTCCGCGCCCAGACGCGGGGTCGCGTAGAAGCCCCTGGCCGGGGCGACCATGACCGTCGCCCCCCGGAGGTCGAAATCCGACAACATCCAGCTCGCGAAGTCCTCGCCGTCGGCGACGGGCAGGCGGGCCACGAAGTAGAACGCCCCCTCGGGTTTCGTCAGGAAGACGCCCGGTATCTCCTTGAGCCCGCGATAGAGGAGGTCCCGGCGCCCCCGGTACTCCTCGACGACCCGGCGGTGGTAGTCCGGGCCGAGCTCCGAGGCGCCGACGGCCACGAACTGCGCCAACCCGGGGGGCGAGAGCCTCCCCTGTGCCATTCGCAGGCAGGCTCCGTAGATGTCGCGGTTGCGGGTTGCGAGGCTGCCCAGGCGGATTCCGCAGGCGCTGTATCGCTTGGACAGGCTGTCGGCGACGACCACGTAATCTTCGAAGCCCGGAAGCTGGAGGGCGGAGAGGGTCTCCCGGCCGTCGTAGACGAACTCCCGATAGACCTCGTCGGCCACCAGGAAGAGCCCGTGGTCGCGGCAGAAGGAGGCGACCATCTTCAGCTCCTCGACCGTGTACACCGTTCCCGTCGGGTTGTTCGGGTTGCAGAGGAGGACGAGGCGGGTCTTCGGAGTCGCCGCCCGCTCCCACGCCTCGCGCGGCGGGAGATGGAACCCGTCTTCGACACGGCTCGGCAGCGGCACGAGCCGCACGCCGGCCATTGCTGCGAACGCGGCATAGTTCGTGTAGAACGGCTCGACGACGAGTGCTTCGTCCCCCTCTCCGGCGCAGGCCATCATCGCGAAGAGGATTGCCTCGCTGCCGCCCGTGGTCGCGATCACCTCGTCGAGCGACAGGCTGATCCCGCACCTCGAGTAATACTTCCGAAGCGATTCCAGATACTCCGGCGTCCCCCCCGACGGCGTGTAGGCGTACACCGTCTCGCTCTCCAGAAGCCGCAGGCGTTCGCGCATCGCCGGAGGGGTCTCGAGATCCGGCTGGCCGATGTTCAAGTGATAGACGTGCACGCCGCGCCGTTTCGCCCCCTCGGCGAGCGGCATGAGCTTGCGGATCGGAGAGGCGGGCATCGCCTGTCCGCGATGCGAGATCGTCGGTGTCATTTCCCCGACGATTCTACCCCGCGCAGCGGTGACAGGACCTCGAAACCCCTGCCCGCCTCGGACGTACGAAGAAGGCATGAAGACTCTCGCCAGGTTCGGTCGCGAAGCGCTTCTGCTGCTCCACGTTACGGGGGTCGCGGCGTCGGTGTCGGCGAGCGGGCAACGAGCCCCACTCCCGCAACCTGTCGGGAAAGATCAGTTGAGCGCAGCGCTCGACGGACTCGTCCCGCGGCTCATGAAGGACGGCGACGTCCCCGGGGTCTCTGCCGCCGTGGTCCGCGATGGGACTGTGCTCTGGCACCGGGCGTTCGGCGTGAAGGACGCGGGCACCGGCGTCCGCGTGGACGACAGCACGATCTTCGAGGCGGCATCCCTCTCCAAGCCGGTCTTCGCGTACGCGGTCGCGAAGCTCGTCGACGCCGGGAGGCTCGACCTCGACGCGCCGCTGACGAAATACCTGCCGGGAGACTACGTCGAAGACCCGAGGCTTCCTTTGATCACCGCCCGCCGGGTCCTGTCGCACACGGCCGGCTTGCCAAACTGGAGGCCGCGGGGACAGGACCTGAAGATCCAGCTGACTCCGGGAGAGAGGTTCAGCTATTCGGGCGAAGGCTTCGTCTATCTCCAGAAGGCGGTGGAGAGCGTGACCGGCCAGACGCTGGAAGCCGTGATGCGGCGGCTGGTCTTCGATCCACTTCGGATGACGAGCAGCAGCTACACCTGGCAGGATCGTTTCGAAGGACATAAGGCAACGGGTCACGACGCTGGCGGGACGCCTCTGCCGCCGCGCCGGCCCGCCGAGGCCGTCTCCGCCGCCAGCCTCCACACGACCGCCCTCGACTACGCGCGTTTCGTCATCGCCGTTCTCGATGGCGCGGGGCTTCAGAAGAAGATGGCCGCCGAGATGCTCCGGCCGCAGATCTTCGTGGACCAGACCTGTTCCAACTGCATCGGAAAGCAGCCCGGTCCGCTCTCCCGGGAGATCGCCTGGGGTCTCGGGTGGGGACTGCAGGAGACCGAGGATGGCCCCTCGTTCTGGCACTGGGGAGACAACGGCAGCGGCTTCCATTGCTACGTCCTCGGCTACCCGCGTCAGAGGCTCGGCGTCGTCGTCTTCACCAACGGCCTGGGCGGCCACGGCATCATTCCGGACATCGTCACGGCGGCCGTGGATGGACGCCACCCCGCCTTCGCCTGGCTCGACTACGAGCGCTACGACTCGCCGGCGAGGACCTGGTTCAAGGAGATCCTGACCGGCGGTGCCGCCGTCGTTTCGGTCGAAGCGTCCGCAACGCTCCCCGAGCAGCAGGTCAACCGCGTGGGCTACTGGCTCCTCGGAAAGAAGAAGACCAAGGAAGCGATCGCCGTTTTCGAGAAGAATGTCCGGGAGCATCCGGACTCCTGGAATGTCCACGACAGCCTCGGCGAGGCCTACGCCGAGGACGGCCAGCGGGACCGCGCCATCGCGAGCTACGAGAAGTCCCTCGCGTTGAACCCCGCCAACACCAACGGCTCCGAGAGACTGCGCAAACTCAGGAGCGGAAATTAGACGCCGGGGTTGGAGCGGGCAACGGGGTTCGAACCCGCGACATCCAGCTTGGGAAGCTGACGCTCTACCAGCTGAGCTATGCCCGCGTCGCCCGCGAATATAGCCGAACCGGGATGGCGCGGCAATCGGAGGCGAGGTCGGGTAGAGGTCGGCAAGAGCCGGCCGGGGCAGCCAACGCCAGTCTTTTCGAGGCTAGACAACCCACACTCCGGCGGCTACCATTGTCAACGAAGAAACAGATCAACCGTTCCTCGGAGGTCTCACCATCAAACCTGGGCGTCTTCCCTGCCTCTTCGGCTTCCTTTTGCTCACTCTCGGCGCGAATGGTCTTCGGGCGGCGACTTATCTGCCCC
>JBKPBH010000032.1:0-4788 GCA_046726795.1 Acidobacteriota bacterium | reverse complement strand
CCCCCGCCCCGCGGGAGGCGTAGCGAGAGGAAGGGACCAGGCGGGCCGCCGCCCGCCGCAGGTCCCGAGCGAGCGAAGCCGACGTGCCCGGCGCCCCCTCTCACTACGTCGTGTGGCGGAGCTGCCGTTATCCGCGGCACTCTGACTACGACTACCGGTCGCGGCGCGGGAAGTCTCCCGAGCGGAGCGAGGGAGGAGGCGCGCGCCGCGGGAGGCGTAGCGAGAGGAAGGGACCAGGCGGGCCGCCGCCCGCCGCAGGTCCCGAGCGAGCGAAGCCGACGTGCTAGCGGATGGTTTCGAGGAAAGGCTTCAGTTTCTTGGCCCGCGAGGGATGGCGCAGCTTGCGAAGCGCCTTCGACTCGATCTGGCGGATCCTCTCCCGGGTCACGTTGAAGGAGCGTCCGACCTCCTCGAGCGTGTGCTCGGAGCCGTCGCCCACGCCGAAACGCATTTTCAGGACCTGCTCCTCGCGCGGCGTCAGGGACTTCAAGACCCGGCGGGTCTGGTCCTGGAGATTCGAAACGAGCACCGCTTCGATCGGCGAAAGGACGCCCCGGTCCTCGATGAAGTCTCCCAGATGGGAGTCCTCCTCCTCCCCGATCGGGGTCTCGAGCGAGATCGGCTCCTGCGCGATCTTCATGATCTTGCGGACCTTGGAGACCGGCATGTCCATGCGCTTGGCGATTTCCTCGGCGTTGGGCTCGCGCCCGAGCTCCTGAACGAGCGACCGGGAGGTCCTCGTCAGCTTGTTGATCGTCTCGATCATGTGCACCGGGATGCGGATCGTCCGCGCCTGGTCGGCGATCGCGCGCGTGATGGCCTGGCGGATCCACCAGGTCGCGTAGGTCGAGAACTTGTACCCGCGGCGGTGCTCGAATTTCTCGACCGCCTTCATCAGTCCGATGTTGCCCTCCTGGATCAGGTCCAGGAACTGGAGGCCGCGGTTGGTGTACTTCTTCGCGATCGAGACGACGAGGCGCAGGTTCGCGACGATCAGCTCGTGCTTGGCCTGATCGGCCTCCTCCTCCCCCTCTCGGACCATCCGCAGGGTCTTCTTGACGTCCTCGTGGGTGACGCCGAACTTGGCTTCGAGCTCCTTCAGCGTCTTGCGGTACTTGGCGATGCGGCGCTTGTAGAAGTCGACCCGCGTCGGGTTCTTCTCCTTCTTCAGCGTGTTCGTGTCCTGGCGGATCGTGGACTCCGGCACCGACATCTGGCGGTCGATGTCCTTCAGGATCCCGATGGCGCGGTTCAGGACCGCCGGCGTGAAGTCCGCCGCGCGGATCAGCTTGGCCATCGCGGCGATCTTCCTGTCGATCGACGCCTCGATGCGGGCGAGGCCCTTGGTCCCGCGCTTGATCGTGCGCGACTTGAACTTCATCCGCTTGATGTCTTTGTCCAGCGCCCCGATCTTCTTGAAGGTCGCCAGCACCCCCTCGATGCGCTGCGCGGCGCGGTCGTCCAAGTCTTCCTCTTCCTCGTCCTCGGACAGATTGACGAGCTCGTTGACCATGCGGGAATCACGGCCGGCGCTCTCCAGGAGCTTCAAGAGCTCTTCGAGGACGACCGGGTTGTTGGCCAGGGCCTGGTAGATCTTCGCCTCGCCCTGCTCGATGCGCTTGGCGATGCGGACCTCGCCCTCGCGGTCCAGGAGCTTGACCGTGCCCATCTCGCGCAGGTACATGCGAACGGGGTCGTTGGTCTTCTCGACCGCCTCGCGGGCCTCCTCGGCCGTCTCGGCTTCCAGCGCCGCCCGTTTCCTCGCGGCGCGGTCGGGGTCGGTCACGATCTCGATGCCGAGGTCGAAGAACCGGGTGTAGACCTCCTCGAGATCCTTCGGCTCTCCGCTCACTTCGTCGGAGAGAACCGTCTGGATCTCTTCGTAGAGCAGGTAGCCCTTCTCCTTCCCCGCTTTGAAGAGGAGCGTGACTTCCGGGTACTTTTCCTCAATCAACAAGAGCTTTTCCTTTCCGCGACGGCTTCAACTCCTGAATCCGCCTTCCGATTTCCTGCTTCTCGCGGCCCAGCCTCTCGATCTCCTCCCGCGGGCGTTTCTCGACCTCGGCCCTCTGGATCTCTTCCTGCAAGGATTCGCCCTGCCGCTTCAAATACGCTTCCTCCAGCGCATGCAGCACCTGGACAACCCTGCTCGGAGACGGCTCGGGCCCCTCCTCGGCCGCGGCACGGGCGAGTAGATTGATGTCGTTATCTTCCCTAAGGTGAGCGATTTGCCTATGAAAATCAATAGGTCCGGTTGAGGAGCCCGCCCTCCGGTAGGCATCCACGACCTTCTTGACCGTGCCATGGGCCAGCCATTCGTCTTTCAAAGTCCCTAGAATCAGAGGGATGAGCACGTCCGCCCGCACCAGAAGCGAGAGGAGTGCCCGTTCCGTCTGGGAGATCCCTCCATCGGATAACACCGGAGCACTCCCGGGCGTTCCCGGCGCCTGGCGGAGTCCGCCGGGCCGGCCGCTCGGAGGCTTGATCCGCTCCCAGAGGAGCTCGACCGGCACACCCGCGGACTTCGCCACGCGGCGGCACTCTTCATGGCGCAGGATCGTGTCGGGGATATTCCCGATGAGCTCGACCAGGCTCCCGATCCGCGCGCTCTTCTGGGCCGAATCGAGGCCCGCCTCCAGGGGGTTTTCGTCCTCGAGGAGCCAGGTCAGGTAGTCGGGAGCCTCCTCGACCCGGGCGGCCAGGCGTCCGGCGCCCTCCTCGCGGAGAACGTCATAGGGGTCGCGCCCGGCGGGCAGCCGGACCACGCGGGCGGACAGGCCCTGCGCGAGCAGGTGAGCCAGCGCGCCCCGGGTCGCGGCGCGCCCCGCGGAGTCCCCGTCGTAACAGACGACGGCGCCCGGACAGAGCCTCTTGACCTTGCCCGCCTGTTCCGGCGTCAGTGCCGTCCCCATGGAGGCGACCGTCTCTTCGATCCCGGCGGAGAGGAGCGCAAGGTGGTCGAAATAGCCTTCGACTAAGACGACCCGGTCCTTCTTTCGGATGGCATCGCGCGCCTCCGAGAGGCCGTAGAGAAGGCGTTTCTTCTGGAAGATGGGGGATTCGGGGGAATTTAAATACTTGGGCTCGCTCTCGGGCGAAAGCGCGCGCCCGCCGAACCCGACCGGCCGGCCCCGCTCGTCCCGCACGACGAAGAGAAGCCGATCCCGGAAGCGGTCGTAGGATCCGGTTCGTCCATCCTGCCTCGGTTGCAGGAGGCCGGCTTCGACGAGCAGGCTCTCGGAAAAGGCGGGCGAAAGGGCCTTCGAGAGGGATTCCCAGGAGTCCGGCGCGTGCCCCAGCGCAAGCCGTTTCGACATCTCGGGTGAGACGCCGCGGTCGTTCAAGTACGCGGCCGCCTTGCTGCCGGGTTTCGCGAGCTCGGCGGCGTAGAAGCGGTGCGCTGCCGAGAGGGCTTCCAGGAGCTTCTCCCGCCGGTCCTCCCGCCCGCTTCGCGGCGAGCGGCGCGGGATCGTGACCCCGAACCGCGAGGCGAGCGCCTCGACCGCCTCCGGGAAATCCAGCCGGTCCACCTGCCGCACGAAGTGGATGACGTCGCCCCCGGCGCCGCAGCCGAAACAGTGGTAGAGCCCCTTCTCGCGGTCCACCGTGAAGGAGGGAGTGCGCTCGTTGTGGAAGGGACACAGGCCCTTCCAGGATCGCCCCGCCTTCTTCAGGCGCGTGTGGTCGCCGATGACCTGCACGATGTCCGCCGCGCTGCGCAGCTCGGCCATGACGGCGTCCGTAATGTCTAAGTCACTCATCGGCCGAACCTGCTGCCTTCTGTGCAATCGCTGACTGGCGGACTGGGAGATGGGGGGACTGGGAGAAAAGGCGCTCGATCCCCCAGTCGCCCAGTCACCCAGTCACCCAGCCGTTGACTCATCGCAGTTCCAGGATGGTGGCGCCGTTGCCGCCTTCGCGGGCGTCGGCGGGGTAGAGCGACGCGACGGCGGGATGCTCCCGGAAATGGCCGCGGACGGCTTCGCGCAGACGCCCCGTGCCGTGGCCATGGACGACGCGCAGGTGAGTGGCTCCGGCGAGGAGCGCGGCATCCAGAGACTTCTCGATCTCGGCCAGGGCCTCCTCGATTCTGTGCCCGATGACGTTCACCTCCCGCGTCGCGGTCGCGACCGGCTCGGAAGGAGCCGGCGTCCGAGATTGCGCAGGGAGGCTTTTCGGCGACGGCAGCGGGGCGGCGGGATCGAGCTGGCCGCGGGAGAAGCGCATCCTCTTCCCGGAGACGTCCAGCCAGAGAGCTTCGCGGTCGAGGGAAAGGACGATGCCTTCCGTCTTCGTCCCGCGCACACGCGCCCGTTGCCCGACGGCGAGCTCCCGGGTTCTGGCGAAAACTTCCTCCCTCGCCTCCTCGACGATCGGCTCCGAAGGCGTAGCCGCCTCGGCCCGCGCGAGAACCTTCTCCGCGGAGGCCTCGGCGCGCCGCGCCGCGTCCACCCGGAGCGCGTCGATCTCTCTCTCGACGCTCCGCTCGAGCTCCGCGCGCGCCCGCTCGAACGCGGCGAGCCCTTCCTCCTTGAGCTTTGCGTGCTCGGCGGCGCGGCGCTCGCGCTCCTTCGCGAGATTCTCGGCCTCCTTCCTCGCCTCTTCGCGCTCGCGCTCCAACTCTCTCTCCGAGCGCCGCAGCTTCTCCAGGGCCGCTTCCGCCTCCGACTCCTGCTCCTCGCGCCGCCGCCAGGCCTGGCCGAGGATCTCGCGGGCGCGGGCGAGGACTTTCTCCGGGAGTCCCTGCTCCCTTGCGACGGAGAGAGCGCGGCTCCTTCCCGACAGGCC
>JBKPBH010000031.1:0-13236 GCA_046726795.1 Acidobacteriota bacterium | reverse complement strand
AGACTGTTGCGAGCGACCGTGCGAGTCTCATTCTGATCGCGAACCGCCGAACGTGCTGACCAACTGACCGAAGGAGCTTCCCGGGAAATAGCTCCGCCGGGGATGTAGAGTCACGCTCCAAACCCAATGATCACGCGGACTCGCCTCGGCCCGTACGAGACCGTTGCCCCACTCGACGCGGGCGGGAGGGGAGAGGTTACGCCTTCGGGTGATCTGCAATCGGGTCATCGGGTGAAGTGACGATGGCGATCAACGCAGGCAGTCGCCTCGGGCCCTACGAAGTTCTGTCCCCCCTGGGGGCCGGCGGGATGGGAGAAGTGTACCGGGCGAAGGATCCGAGGCTCGGCCGCGACGTCGCCATCAAGGTGCTGCCCGCGACGTTCTCGCAGGACGCGGATCGCCTGCGCCGATTCGAGCAGGAAGCCAAGGCGGCCGGGCTCTTGAACCATCCCAACATCACCGCGGTCTACGACATCGGGTCGCACGAGGGTGCTCCCTACGTCGTCAGCGAGCTGCTCGAAGGCGAGACGCTGCGCACGGCCCTGGCGGGCGGAAGGCTTTCGCCGCGGAAGGCGATCGACTACGCCTTGCAGACGGCGCACGGCCTGGCAGCCGCGCACGAGAAGGGGATCGTCCACCGGGACTTAAAGCCCGAGAACCTCTTCGTCATGAAGGACGGGCGGATCAAGATCCTCGACTTCGGGCTGGCGAAGCTGACACACCCCGAGACGGGAGCCGCCCTCCTGACAGAAATCCCGACGGCGACCGCCGGCACCGAGCCGGGGATCGTGCTCGGGACGATCGGCTACATGTCGCCGGAGCAGGTGCGAGGCCGGCCGGCGGATGTCCGGTCCGACATCTTCACGTTGGGCGCGATCCTCTACGAGATGCTCGCGGGCAAACGCGCCTTTCGCGGGGACTCCGCCGCGGACACGATGTCGGCGATCCTGCGGGAAGACCCGCCCGACCTCTCGCCGACCAACCAGAACATCTCTCCGGCCCTGGAGCGGATCGTCCGCCACTGCCTCGAGAAGAGCCTCGAGCAGCGTTTCCAGTCGGCGCGCGACCTCGCATTCGATCTCGAGTCGCTCTCGGGACTCTCCGCGCCCCGTCTCGAGCCTTCGGCGCTCCGGGCCCGCCGACGGCTCTTCTCGCCAGCGGCTCTGGCGGCTCTTCTGGCGGCGGTCGCAGTCGGGATACTTGCCGGACGGTTGGCCTGGAAGCCGAGGCCCTCCGCTCTCCCCACATATCGCGCGCTCACATTTCGCCGCGGGCCGGTCTGGTCCGCCCGCTTTGCTCCCGACGGACAAACGATCGTTTACGGGGCGTCCTGGGACGGCGCCCAGAAGTCCGAGCTCTTTTCGGTGCGCGTGGAGAGCCCCGAGTCGCTCCGGCTGGCGCTGCCTGAAGGGACGATCGCATCCATCTCGCGCGGCGGTGAGATGCTGCTCTTGAATCCTCTCCATTTCTCGAGGGGATGGACGGTTACCGGCACGCTCTCACAAGCGCCCCTTTCCGGCAGCGCGCCGCGCGAGCTGCTCGAGGATGTGAGCGACGCGGACTGGTCGCCAGACGGCGGCGCCTTCGCGGTCGTTCGCGCGCCCCAATGGCGCTACCGGCTGGAGTTCCCGGTCGGCAAGGTCCTCCACGAGACGACCGGCTGGATCAGCCACCCCCGGGTTTCTCCAAATGGGGATGCGGTGGCGTTTCTCGACCATCCCGTCTTCGGCGACGACCTCGGCTCCGTAGCGATCGTGGATCGAGCATCAAAGAAAAGGATTCTTTCCGCCGGATGGGGAAGCGCGCAGGGCGTCGCGTGGTCAGCCACAGGCGAAGAGATCTGGTTCACCGCGGCACGGACCGGACTCGCCCGCGCTCTCTACGCCGTGACGCCCTCAGGTCGGCTGCGCCAGGTGGCGACGGCCCCGGGGGGCATGTTTCTTCAGGACGTCTCGCGCGATGGACGCGTTCTCTTCGTCCAGCTCCACACGCGCGCCGGTATCCTCGGCCTGCTCCCGGGGGAGGCAAAGGAGCGGGACCTCTCCGGCCTCGACTTTTCGGTCATCCCGATCCTCTCTGAGGATGGAAAGTTGGCGGTCTTCACCGAGGAGGGCGAGGGCGCGGGGCCGTCGGGCTACTCTATCTATCTGCGCAAGCTCGACGGCTCGCCGGCGGTGCGGCTGGGAGCGGGGGAGGCTCGGGCAATCTCTCCGGACGGAAAATGGATCCTAGGCTGCGTCTTCAGCTCCACGCCTCCGCCGCTCGTGCTCCTGCCGACCGGGGCCGGAGAGCCGAAGAGCTTCCCGAAGGACTCGATCGACCATGCCAGCGGCGACTTCGCGGCGTTCCTCCCGGACGGCAAGGGCATCGTTTTCGCCGCCAAGGAGCCAGGACGCCCGCTTCGCGTCTTCCTCCAGGACCTTGCAGGAGGAGCGGCTCGGCCCGTCACTCCGGAAGGAGTCGTCGCGAGCCTCCTCTCGCCGGATGGCAGGTCTCTCCTGATCGGCACCGAGCGGGGGTTCGCGTCGACTCCGTTGGAGGGTGGACGCTCGCACCCGATTCCGGGCCTCGAGCCGGGCGACCGGCCATTGCGGTGGGCGCCCGATGGCCGAAGCCTGTTCGTCGGTCGCAGGGGAAGAGGGCTCCCCGCGCGAGTCTTTCGTGTGGAAATCGAAACGGGGCGCCGGGAGGTCTTGAAAGAGCTCATGCCGGCAGACGCGGCGGGCATCGAGGACCTCGGATCGTGGGCGATCTCGCCAGATGGGAAGACGATTCTCTTCCAATACAGCCGCTCCCTCTCCGAGCTGTATCTGGCGGAGGGGCTGAAGTAATTTTGGATCTCGGATTGAGAGACAAGGGACGCTATTGGCGGTCTCATTGCGGTTCCCGTCCGGGTCGGCGAACCGATGGACTTCAGAGCGCCCGTTCCCCTCTTTCGTTCGCCGACCGCGACGTCGAACCGCTCGGAGCTCGCGATCTGGAACGACTACGATGTTTCTCCCGATGGCCAGCGCTTTCTCATCCGCGTGGACCTCATCAGCCGCGACACGATGCCAATGACCGTGGCCCTCGGCTGGGCGGCGGGGATCGCGCGATGACGCTCGCTGCCGGCTCGAAGCTTGGTCCCTACGAGATCCTCGGCCCCCTCGGAGCGGGCGGGATGGGGGAGGTCTACAAGGCGCGGGACAAGAAGCCGCTCCGCGCTGCGAGACTTGACTGCCGCATATTGAATGACCATACTAATGCATATGAGAACGACGCTGATCCTTGATGACGACCTCCTGGAAAGGGCCCGGAGTCTGACAGGGCTCAAGGAGAAAACGGCGACGATTCACGCCGGCCTCGAGGCCCTGATCGCGCGTGAAAGCGCGCGCCGACTGGCCGCGCTCGGAGGCTCGGAGAAGGAGCTGCGCCGCGCGCCCCGGCGGCGAGCGCGCCCCGCAGGGAGGGCGCCTCGTTGATTCTCGTGGACACGTCGGTCTGGGTCGACCATCTGCGCAAAGGCAACGCGCGGCTCACGGCGCTTTTGGACGACGGGCTCGTTCTCGTCCACCCGTTCGTCCTGGGTGAGCTGGCGCTCGGCCGGATGAAGAGGCGCGCCGAGGTGCTCGGCCTTCTCGACGAAATGCCGCGGGCAGAAGCCGCCAACCACGAGGAGGCCCTCGAGTTCGTCGACCGGCACGGCCTCGCTGGCAGCGGCGTGGGGTGGGTGGACGTCCATCTTCTCGTCTCCGCCGCGCTGACGGGCGCCTCTCTCTGGACACTGGATCGCCGGTTGGCCGCCGCGGCCGGTCGATTGGCACTGTTGGCCTGACCGGCATGGAAATCGGATCGCGCCTCGGCCCCTACGAAATCCTCGCGTTGATCGGTGCCGGAGGCATGGGTGAGGTGTATCGGGCGAAGGACCCGCGCCTCGGGCGCGACGTGGCGATCAAGGTCCTGCCGGCGTCCTTCTCCGCCGATCCGGATCGCCTCCGGCGTTTCGAGCAGGAGGCCCGGGCGGCGGGGATCCTCAATCACCCGAACATCACCGCGGTCCACGACATCGGCACGCACGACGGTGCGCCCTATGTCGTGTCGGAGCTGCTCGAAGGGGAAACCCTGCGCACGGCGCTTTCGGGCGGAAAGCTCTCGCAGCGAAGGGCGATCGACTATGCGCTGCAGATCGCGCACGGACTCGCGGCGGCGCACGAGAAGGGGATCGTCCATCGGGACCTGAAGCCCGAGAACCTCTTCGTCTTGAAAGACGGCCGCGTCAAGATCTTGGACTTCGGCCTGGCCAAGCTCACGCACACCGAGACGGGGCCGGAGGTCACGAGCCTGCCGACGGCGACCGGCGGCACGGAGCCGGGCGTCGTGCTCGGGACGCTCGGCTACATGTCGCCCGAGCAGGTGAAGGGCCGGCCCGCCGACGCCCGGTCGGACATCTTCTCTTTCGGCGCCATCCTCTACGAGATGCTCTCGGGGAAGCGTGCGTTCCACGGCGACTCGGCCGCCGAGACGATGTCGGCGATCCTCCGGGAGGAACCGCCGGACCTGTCCGTCACGAACCAGAGCATCTCGCCCGGTCTCGAGCGGATCGTGCGGCACTCCATCGAAAAGAATCCCGAGCAGCGGTTCCACTCGGCGCATGACCTCGCCTTCGACCTCGAGACACTGGCCGATGTATCAGCCACGGGTCGCCTGGCGGCGGTGGCGGTGCCCGACCGTTCCGCCGCGAGAAAGCGTCTCCTCCCGATTGCCGCCGCCCTCGTCCTCGCCGCGGGAACGCTCGCGGCCGGGTACTTCCTCGGGCTGCGAAAGGGAACGGCGCCGCCTCCGGCCTTCCGTCAGTTGACGTTCCGGCGGGGCGCGATCTGGGGAGCGCGGCTCGGCGCCGACGGCAAGTCGATCCTCTACAGCGCCTCGTGGGGCGGCAAGCCCACGGAGATCTACGTCAGTCATCCCGAGAGTCCGGAGTCCCGGGCCTTTGGGGTGGCCGCTACCGACGTGCTCGCCGTCTCTCCCTCCGGCGAGCTCGCTGTGCTAGTCAACGCCGACTTCGACACCGCGTTCTCGCGGGCCGGAACGCTCGCCCGGGTCGGCGCGACCGGCGGCGCCCCGAGGGAGCTCCTCGAAAAGGTGGAGTTCGCGGACTGGTCGCCCGACGGCCGGGAACTCGCCGTCGTCCGGGCGGTGCAACGGCGCACCCGCCGGCTGGAGTTTCCGGCCGGGAAGGTTCTTTACGAGACGGCCGGCTGGATCGGCAATCCACGGTTCTCGCCGAAAGGCGACCGCATCGCGTTCCTCGATCATCCCGTCGTGAACGACGACGGCGGCTCCGTGGCTGTCGTGGACCTCTCCGGAAAAAAAACGACGATTTCGCAGGTCTACGCGAGCGCGGCCGGGCTCGCCTGGTCCCCGGACGGCGGCGAAGTGTGGTTCACCGCGGCCGCGGTCGGAGGCAACCGCGGCCTTCATGCGGTCACTCTTTCCGGCCGCCGCAGGACCCTCGCCCGCGTGACCGGCCTGCTGACGCTTCATGACGTGTCTCGCGATGGACGCGTCCTGCTGACCCAGGACCTCAACCGGGTCGGCCTCATCGCCGGGTCCGCCGCGTCGGACGAGACCGACCTGACGTGGCTCGACTGGAGCCTCCTCGCCGATCTCTCCTCCGACGGCAGGACCGTCATTTTCTCGGAAGCCGGCGAGGGCGGCGGGCCGGGATACTCCGTCTATCTGCGCCAGGTCGGCGCCGCCGCGGCGGTCCGGCTGGGTGAAGGCTCGGGGCAATCCCTGTCGCCGGACGGCAAGCAGATCCTCGCGATCGTCCACCCGACTGCGGAGCAGAGTCTGGTCTCGTACCCGACCGGAGCGGGAGAATCGAAGGTCGTGAGCCCTGCGGGGTTTCAGGTCCGTTTCGCGGCCTGGATGCCGGACGGCCGCCGGATCGTGATGAACGCGGCCGAGCCCGGGCACGACGTCCGCTCTTACATACTCGACGCCGCCGGTGGGAAGCCGCGCGTCTTTCTTCCCGAGGGCTACAGGAGCGGCCCCGTTTCCACGGACGGAAAACGCGTGGTGGCTCGCGGACCCGAAGGCCGCTTCTACGTCTGTCCGATCGACGGGGGCGATCCGGTCCCGATCGCGGGGATCACGCAGGATGCGGATGGCATCGAGGGCTGGGGATCGGACAATCGGAGCATCTACGTACGGCGGGGTTCCTCGACGTCGTTGCCGGCCAGGATCGTTCGAATCGATCTCGCCACCGGTCATGAAGAGAAGTGGCGCGATCTCCTGCCGGCCGACGCCGCCGGCCTGAACAGCATCTTCACCGTGAAGATCACCGCCGACGGCACACGGTACGCATACGGCTATTACCGGAGCCTTTCCAACCTCTACCTCGCCGAGGGAATCCGGTGACACTCGCTGCCGGCGCGAAGCTGGGGCCTTACGAAATTCTGTCGCCGCTCGGGGCCGGAGGCATGGGAGAGGTCTGGAAGGCCCGGGACACGCGGTTGAACCGCGAGGTCGCGATCAAAGTTCTTCCGCAAAAGCTCGCGAGCGATCCGGAGGCGCTTGCCCGCTTCGAGCGCGAGGCGAAGGCCGTGGCGGCCCTCTCCCATCCCAACGTCCTCGGCCTCTTCGATCTCGGAAAAGAGGGCGAAACAGCCTACGCCGTCACCGAGCTTCTCGTCGGGCAGACGCTTCGCCAGCGACTCGAGGAGGGACTCCTTCCCCAGCGCAAAGCGCTCGAGTACGCGCTGCAGGTCGCACAGGGTCTGGCCGCGGCGCACGAGAAGGGAATCGTCCACCGCGACTTGAAACCGGAGAACCTGTTTCTGACCACCGACGGCCGCGTCAAGATCCTCGACTTCGGCCTGGCAAAAGTGACGGGCGCCGAGCCGGAAAACACGCGTTCGCCGACCGCAGTCGCGGCGACGGAGCCCGGCACGGTGATGGGAACCATCGGCTACATGTCGCCCGAGCAGGTGCGGGGAAAGTCCGTGGACAAGCGGTCCGACATCTTCTCCCTGGGCTCCATCCTTTACGAGATGATCTCCGGCGAGAGGGCCTTCCGGGGAGATTCCGCCGCCGAGACGATGGCGGCGATCGCGCAGAAGGACCCACCGGAGCTTGCGGAGTCGACTGGTCGCTTCCCGACGGCCGTCGAGCGGATCCTGCGGCACTGCCTCGAGAAGCGTCCCGAGGATCGATTTGATACCGCGCACGACCTCGCGTTCGCGATCGAGACGGCGATGGGCGTCTCGAGCGGCCCGCGGGCGCCGGCGGCTCCGCAAGAACGCAGCAGATCGATGTTCGGGCGGATTCTCGGCGCTGTCGCCGTCGCCGCGGCCCTGGGCGCGGGCCTTCTGCTCGGCTTGAAGCTTCGCGCGCCGTCGAACCCGCAATTCCGCCGGATCACGTACCACCGCGGCTATGTCGAGTCCGCCCGGTTCTCTCCCGACGGCCAGACCGTGGTCTTCGGCTCGACCCGCCGGGACGAACCCCTGCGCATCTACTCGACGCGGCTCGACTCGGTCGAGTCCCGGGCGCTCGACTTGCCGCCCGGGGCCACCGTGCTCGGGATTTCCCGCACCGGCGAGATGGCGCTGCTCCTCCGTTGCGTCCACCGCGGCTATTGGATCCGTACGGGAACACTCGCGCGCGTCGCACTCGGAGGCGGCGTCCCGCGGGAGATTCTGGAACACGTCGCGGACGCTGACATCTCTCCCGACGGCAAGGATCTCGCGGTGGTCCGAGAAGTCGGCAAGCGGCAGCGTCTCGAGTTTCCGCTCGGCAAGGTCGTCTTCGAAACCGACGGCTGGGTCGGACACCCGCGCATCTCTCCCGACGGGACCCGCGTGGCTTTTCTGGAGCACCCCGCGTACGGCAACGACGACGGATTCGTCTCGACCGCTTCGCGAGAAGGGCGCGTCACGCGCGTGACCGGCGAGTGGCAGGGAGCCCAGGGCCTGGCGTGGTCGCGTAATGGCAAGGAGATCTGGTTCACCGGAGGAAACGAATCCGCGACCAACGGTTCCCGGTACCAGCTCTGGGCGGTCGCTCCCGGCCGCAAGCCGCGGCTGGTCTACGGACCGCCGATGCACCTCTGGCTTCACGACATCTCACCCGCGGGGGCGGTCATCTTCTCGGGCGAGAACTTGCGGGGCGAGATCGGCGGCTTGCTCAAAGGCGATGCCAGAGAAAGAGATCTCTCGACCTGGAGCGACGAGTCGATTTCCGGGATCGCAGCGGACGGCTCGGCCTATGCCGGCATCGAACAGAGCGCTCCCGGCGCTGGGCTCGTGCCGTTTCTTTACTACCGGCGGGCGGACGAGGCTTCGCCCGTACGGCTCGGCACCGGCACGGCCATCGGCCTGTCCCCGGATGGTCGCTGGGTCGTGAGCCAAACCGAGTCCGAAAAGGGCGACGCCCGGCTGACCCTCCTGCCGACTGGACCGGGAGATCCTCGCATGCTTCCGATCGGAAAGGTTCGCCCCCGCGCCATCTCTCAGGAATCCGCGCGGTGGTCGCAGGACGGCCGCCGCCTGTTGTTCTCCGGATCCGAGCCTGGCCGGCCCGCTCGGGCCTGGCTGCTCGATCTAGCCGGCGCGGGTCCGCCTCGCGCCGTCACGCCTGAGGGGTGCAGTCTGGCGGTCCTGTCCCCTGACGGAGGGTCAGTCGCGACCGTGGATCCCGACGGAAAGATGCTCCTCTGTTCCGTTGCCGGCGGCCCGCCAAAGGAGGTTCTCGGAGCTCTTCCCGGCGAGTTTCCGCTCGAGTGGGAGGCCTCCGGCAAGACGCTCTTCCTCTGGGACCGGACCTGGCCTGCGCGGATCACGCGCCTCGAGCTCGAGACAGGGAGACGAACGATCTGGAAAGAGCTCGCGGCCGACCCGGTCGGCCTTCTGTACGGGAACGTGATCCTCGCCCGGGACGGGCAGCACTACGTCTACCGCCTCCGCCGAGTCCTCTCCGAGCTCAACGTCGCGGAGGGCCTGAAGTGAGGCTGTAACACCGCCCGGAAGGCGTCCAGGCTTCCCGTGCCCGTAGAGCTGCGATGCATAAGATACAGTCATAGAATATGCATGGGGAGGGCCTCGGGCGCCTCTTCCGGGACCTGGGTTTCCTGGAGCCGGCGGGCGTCGACTCTTACTTCCGCGCGGCGGAGGTATTACCGCGCTCTCCGACACAAGGGGGTCACCGTTCGCTCGACCATCGACTGCTTGATCGCCGTGCTGGCCGAGGAGCGCGATTGCGACGTGCTCACGCGGGACCGGGATCTCCAGGGAATTCTCGCCAGCGACGTTGTCAAGACGAGGGCGTTGGCGGCACAGCGGTGACTCAAACCCCCGGCGGGGTTAAAAAGGCCGGGAAGGGGAATTGCCGTCGTCGCCTGGCATGCTGGGAGCCGCGCCTCCCGTCGGCAGGGGCGGACTGAGGCACGGCAGGTGTTTTTGTGAGAGAGTCTTCCCACATTCGGAGCAACCGGCGGGAATGACTCGAATCGGAGAGGGGGAAGCGTGACCCTGACTGCAGGCTCCAAGCTCGGTCCCTACGAGATCCTCGCGGCGATCGGTGCGGGCGGGATGGGCGAGGTGTACAAGGCCCGGGACACGCGCCTGGAGAGAACGGTCGCCGTCAAGGTGCTGCCCGAGCATCTGACTTCCAGCGAGGAGCTGCGGCAGCGCTTCGAGCGCGAGGCCAAGACGATCTCGCAGATCTCGCACCCCCACATCTGCGCGCTCTACGACATCGGTCGCGAAGGGGACCGCGACTACCTGGTCATGGAGTTTCTCGAGGGAGAGACATTGGCCGCGAGGCTGGACAAAGGTCCGCTCCCCTCCGAGCAGCTCCTGCGCTACGGCATCGAGATCGCCGACGCGCTGGACAAAGCGCACCGGCAGGGGATCGTCCACCGGGACTTAAAGCCCGGCAACGTGATGCTGACGAAGTCGGGAGTCAAGCTGCTCGACTTCGGCCTGGCGAAGTTTCAGGCGGGCGCGCGCAGCGGCGCGGTTTCGGGAGTCTCGGTGCTGGCGACGCAGGCCCAGCCGAGCCGGCCGCTGACGGAGCACGGCACCGTTCTCGGCACGTTTCAGTACATGGCGCCGGAGCAGCTCGAGGGCGGCGAGGCGGACGCCCGGTCGGACATCTTCGCCTTCGGCGCCGTCCTCTACGAGATGGCCACGGGGAAGAAGGCCTTCTCGGGCAAGACCCAGGCGAGCCTGGCCGGGTCGATCCTGCGCGACGATCCGACTTCGGTGACCGAGATCGCGCCGATGATGCCTCCGGCGTTGAACCGCGTGATCAAGACCTGCCTCGCCAAGGACCCCGAGGACCGCTTCCAGACCGCGCACGACGTCAAGCTGCAGCTCCAGTGGATCGCCGAAGGGGGATCGCAGGCGGGCCTGCCGGCCCCGGTCGCCGCGCGGCGGAAGAGCCGCGAGCGCCTGGCCTGGGGCGCGGCCTTGGCTGCGCTCCTCGCCGCGACGGCGCTGGGATTCGGCTATGTCCGCCGGGCTCCCGCCAAGCCGCGCCTGTCGCGGTTCGAGATCGGCACGCCGGAAGGAGTCATCGCGGTGGACGCCCCGCGCATCTCTCCGGACGGGCGCTACCTGGCCTTCAGCGCCACGGACAACGAGGGCAAGACGCGGATCTGGATCCGGGCCATCAACGCCCTGGCCGCGCAGCCTCTCGCCGGAACGGACGGCACCGCGCGTCCCTTCTGGTCGCCGGACAGCCGGTTCCTGGGATTCATGGCCGAGGGGAAGCTGAAGAAGATCGAGGTGACGGGCGGACCCGCGCAGAAGATCTGTGACGCGCCGACGGGGGCGGACGGGAGCTGGAGCCCGCAAGGCACGATCCTTTACGACGGCACCGGCACGGATCCGATCTACAAGGTGTCGGCCGCCGGCGGTACGCCTGTGGTGGCGGCGAAACAAGAAGCCTCCCGCAAGGAGACTCAGGTCGGCTGGCCCGAGTTCCTGCCGGACGGCAAGCACTTTCTCTACATGGCTTTCGGAGCGAGGACCGAAGACAGCACCTACCGCGTCGGCTCTCTCGACTCCACTGAATCCAAGCTCGTCGCGCCGGCCCAGACGCTGGTGACTTACGCGCCCCCCGGCTATCTCCTCTTCGTGCGCGACAAGACGCTCGTCGCGCAGCCGTTCGATCCCGCCGCGCAGAAGACGAAGGGGGAGCCGATTCCGCTCGCCGAGCAGATCGGCACCGACAGCGTCGGCCTGGCGACCTTCTCGGTTTCTCGCGACGGGATCCTCGTGTACCGGACCGGCGAGTCCGGAGCGCGGCTGCTCTGGGTAGACCGTTCCGGCAAGGAGCTGGAGACCGCCGGCGAACGGGGCGAGTACTTCAGCCCCGCTCTCTCCCGGGCCGGGGACCGCCTCGCATTCGGCTTGAATGATCCGCGCAGCGGGAAGTCCGACGTTTGGATCCGAGACCTCGCGCGCGGCGCCAATTCCCGCCTGACCTTCGGAGGCTCAAACAACGAGGTCCCGATCTGGTCTCCCGACGGCAACACCATCGTCTTCCGGTCCGACCGCGAAGGCGCTTTCGACCTCTTCGAGAAGCCCGCGAGCGGCCAGGGAGAAGAGAAAGTCCTTCTCAAGAATGACACGAACAAGGTCCCCATCGACTGGTCCCGCGATGGCCGCTACATCGCATTCGACGCCCAGGGCAAGAAGACGGGGTGGGACTCTTTTGCGCTTCCGACCTTCGGGGACAAGAAGCCGATCCCGATCGCCGTGGGGGCATTCCGCGAGCGCTACGCGCATTTCTCTCCCGACGTTAAATGGGTGGCGTATCAGTCCAACGAATCCGGCCGCGACGAGATCTACGTCCAGTCGTTTCCGGTCGCGAGCGGCAAGTTCCAGGTCTCCACCAATGGCGGCTCCGACCCGTCCTGGCGCGCCGACGGAAAGGAGATCTATTACCGCTCGGCCGACCAGAAGCTCATGGCTGTGGATATCCTGGGCGGCGATACGTTCAAGGCGGGAATCCCGAGGCCTCTCTTCGCGGCGAGGGTGCAGCCCGGGGTCGCCCGCAACAAATACGTCGCCACGGCCGATGCGGAGCGTTTCCTGATGGTCGCTCCCCTGGGCCGCGAGTCTCTGAACCCGACGACGATCGTCCTGAACTGGAACGCCGAACTGGCGCGCTGAGCGAACCCTCGGCCCGTTTCGTCCTCGGGCCGACGCGGATAGACTTTCGCCGTGCCGTCTCTGACGCCCGGAAGCCGCATCGGGCCCTACGAGGTCCTCTCGCAGCTCGGGTCGGGCGGGATGGGTGAGGTGTGGAGGGCGCGCGATACCCGCCTTTCCCGGGATGTTGCGCTGAAGGTCTTACCGGCGGAGCTCGCGCTCGACCCGGAGCGCCTGAACCGCTTCGAGCAGGAGGCCCGGTCGGCGTCGGCGCTGAACCATCCCAACATCGTCGCGGTGCACGACGTGGGACGATCCGGGGACACGTCCTTCATCGCGATGGAGCTCGTCGAAGGAAAAAACCTCCGCGAGATTCTCGTGTCCGGCGCGCTCCCATGGAAACGCGCCCTGTCCATCGCGGCGCAGGCCGCGGACGGCCTCGCCAAGGCGCACGCCGCGGGCATCGTCCATCGGGACTTAAAGCCCGAGAACATCATGGTCTCGGCCGACGGCTTCGTGAAGATCCTGGATTTCGGCCTCGCCAAGCTCGTCGCCGAACGGCCGGGGAATCTGACGGACGCGCTGACGATGGCGGGCTCGCAGACCGCGAGCGGCGTCATCGTGGGCACGGTCGGCTACATGTCTCCGGAGCAGGCAGTCGCGGCGCCGCTCGACTTCCGCTCGGACCAGTTTGCTCTGGGGGCGATCCTCTATGAGATGGTCTCGGGTCGGCGCGCCTTCCAGCGCGCGAGCGTCGTGGACACCCTGTCGGCGATCCTGCACGAGGAGCCGGAGACGCTCGCCGCTGCGAGGCCCGGCACGCCTCTGCCGTTGCAGTGGCTGATCGAGCGCTGCCTCACCAAGGAGCCGGAGGGTCGCTATGCCTCGACCCGCGATCTCGCGCACGACCTCGCGGCCCTGCGCGACCATCTCTCGCAGACGAGCTCGTCGGGAATGGCCGCTGCCGCGGCGGGCCCGCGCAAACGCCGGGGCTGGCTTCTTCTGGCGGGTCTCCTGCCGGCCGGCGCCCTCCTGGTTCTCGTGGGCCTCTTCGCGGGAAGGTCGCTCGAGCGCAGGCCGGCCCCCTCCTTCC
>JBKPBH010000030.1:0-15836 GCA_046726795.1 Acidobacteriota bacterium | reverse complement strand
CGCCTTTCCGGTGGATCAATGAGACGCTTTTGGGCGCCGCGCGCTGTTCTTTTGGCGTTTCTCGCCGTGGGATGCGCGAGCTTCTCCTCCTTCGCCTCGGCGCAGACGATCCTGACGGGGAGGTTTCGGAGCCACGTGCTTGGCCTTGGCTCGGGCCAAACCTTCTTGACCGGAAAGATCGTCACTCCGTTCGATGTGAGCGACCCCAGCTTTGGAAGATTGGCCGGCGCTTTCACGGTCGACTTCCCCGACTTTACCCCTCCGGGACGGATTGCCGACGCGGGAACGAGCTTGGTTCTCGACAGCCCGATGCTGACGCACGCCTCGCTCGAGATCACGTGGACGACGCCCACCCAGAAGGCGGGCTCCCCGGAAAATATCTTCTCTTCCCAGATTGCAGCGGAGACGTGGAGACCCGATCTGGAGGATTTCAGACACTCTCACTGCGGGACGCCGCTCTCCAACGGAGAAGCCCCGATCCAGCCCGGACTCGTGGCCAACACGCCGTACCACTTCCAGGTTTCGGCGGACTGCACCTGGACGAGTCTTCCGTTTTCCAAAGTGGGCTTCGGAGGAGATGCCGTCATAGATTCCTCGATGTTCTTCGACGCCTTCGGCCTTTCCGCGACAGGCGCGGGCCCTAACTTGACCGCCGTTGCCAGATTCATCATCTCGACCTATGACTTTCCGTCGTCGGATCTCTTGGTGGATCACATCGAGATTGTTCAGACGGTGCAGAAGGCGGACAACTCCGAGCCGGTCTTCGTCGGCAAGAGCACGGTCGTCCGTGTCTTTCCGAAGCTGACCGATGCGAACCCCGCGAACACGTCGCTTGCCGGCGTTACGGGCGTGCTCCGCGGCCCCGGCGGTAAAGAGCTGACCCCTTTCAATCCTGGAAAAACGGTCACGGCGAAGCTCTCTCCGGACCGCGAGGCCACGAACGACTCACTGAACTTCGCGCTGCCACCCGATTGGACGGTGGAAGGGGATCTCTCCCTGACCGCCGTCCTCAACCCGGGCCGCACTGTCCCCGAGAGCAATTACGACAACGACAGCAGGCCGTTGCCCGAACCCAAACACTTCGACAAGTCTTCTCCGCTGCGGATCGCCTATTTCCCGCTCTGTTATCTGAGTCTGCAGAACTGCCCCTCCAACGCGCACTGCCTGCAATTTTCCTCCGGCGCGATGGTCCTTTCACGCTACTGTTTCAGGCCGAGCTTCGACACCCAGATCCGCGGAACCGGCGACACGAACGCATCCGGCCTGGACACGGCGAGCTTCTCGGTCAAGGCTCCCTTCCCGGCGGGGGCGACGAGGATCGCGCTCCTGGCCGGGACGGCCGAATTGGCCTCGGCTGCCCAGAGTGCGTATGCGCCGAAGATCTCCATCACCTCACCAGCCAACGGGGCCGTCTGGAGCGGCGCGAACACCCTTGCCTGGACCGCCTCCGACGAAGACGGCGATCCGCTGACTTTTTCTATCCTGACCAGCGCCGATGAAGGAGCCAGCTGGGTGCCGCTGCAGGCCGGCCTGACGGCTTCCCAGTACTCTTTCGATACGGCGGAGCTTTCGGCCGGCAATAAGACCCTCTTCGAGGTCCTGGCTTCCGACGGCTTCAACACGACCGCCGCGACGGTCGGCCCGGTGACGATCCTGCCGCAGCCCTTCATCGAAGCCACGCCCGGTCTGGACTTCGGCACCGTGGCGACCGGGCAGTCCTCGACACTGCCGATCCTGCTGACCAACCGCGGCGAGCTCGCCGTCAAGGTCACCGCGCTGACCTTCGATAGTGCTCGGTTCTCGACCGACGCGGCGGTTCCTTTCTCAATCGCGCCCGGCGGGTCTCAAAGCGTCAACGTCAACTTCAGGCCGACTTCTACGGGACCGAAGACGGCCAGGCTCACGATCGTCAGTGACGACACAGCCCGCTCGCCGCTCACCGTCTCCCTCTCCGGCAGCGGCGCATGCGTCTCCATCGGCGGCAGCCCTTGCTCCTCTCCACGCACCCCCCGCACCCTGCTGCCGAGAAGTTGAAGGATCTCGGCTAGCGAAAGCTCCAGCCGGCCAGGAGGACGAGGCAGTTCAATCCCAGGTTCGGGCTCTTCGTGCCGCCGTTGGAGATATGAACGATACGCGCCTCCAGGGTGAGAGCTTCCGTTTCAGACAGCGCGCGGCGCACGCCGGCGCTCCCCTGCAGCAGGAAGTTGAAGCGCCGGTCTACCTCTTCGATCTCGAGGTTCGTCCAGCCGAGCCCGGCTCCGATGGAAACGTATGGGAGAGTCGGACCGCGTCCGATGGAGAGCCGCCCGCCGACGGGCATCAGACCGACCATGTATCCACCCGGCGTCAGATAGCGAGCGAGGTGCGCTTCCACGACGTACTGGAGACGTGAGCCGAGGCGGAGTCCGACCCACGGTTCGAGCAGCATGAGGTGTTCGACCGAACGGCCGCGGTTCAGATGGACGGACAACCCGTACCCGGCCTCCGCGCCCCATTCCGGAGGCGCGCCTTCTGGCAGCAGCGGCTCGGCCTGAGCCATCAAATGGACCGCTCCCAGCAAGGCGAGTATCGATGCGATGCCGAACCGCAACCGGATCCGCCTTGCTCAACCGACGGTCTTTCGGATTTCCGAGAGGACCGTCGGGGTCGCCCGCCCGAAGGGGCTCGGGGCTTTCGTCGCCGCGCTCGACGCCGGCGAAGCCAGGATCAAGCCTGCTCGGACGAAGAGAGTCGTTTTCGCGGGGATTTCCGCTCCCATCTGGAAGGGACTCTTCCACATCCCGTGCCACCCGCGCGGTTTTGACCGCCTCGCCTCATCCGAAGTAGGTTGGGGCATGCTCCGGACGCGCGCCTGCAAGCTCTTCGGAATCGAGCACCCCGTGGTGCTCGGTCCGATGGGATCGGCGACGGGCGCCGACCTGGCCGCGGCCGTCTCGAACGCGGGCGGCCTCGGCATGATTGGCTGCGTGGGACGGACGACCGATTGGATCGCGGAGACCGCGCGGGCGGTTCGCGAGAAGACGGACCGCTCCTTCGGCCTGAACCTGCTCCTCTTTCAAGCCGACCAGACCGCCGTGCGAGCGGTCCTCGAGGCGCGGCCTCACGTCTTTTCGACCGCGTGGCCGTGGCCGGACCAGGAGCTGCGCGATCTCTTCGCTCGGGCGCACGACATCGGCGCACGCGTCCTGCACATGGTCTCTGGCGTGCCGGAGGCTCGGCGTGCCATCGAAGCGGGAGCCGACGCCATCGTCGCCCAGGGCACCGAGGGAGGCGGGCACGTCGGGCTCATGGGAACGATCGCTCTCGTCCCGCAGGTCGTTCGCGCGGTGGCTCCCGTTCCCGTGCTGGCGGCCGGAGGAATCGCGACGGGCGAGGGCCTGGCCGCCGCGCTCGCTCTGGGGGCCGAAGGAGCCCTGATCGGCACCCGCTTTCTGGCGACGCCGGAATGTCCGGTCGCGGAGGGATTCAAGAAGGCCGTGCTGGCGAGCGACGGGCACGACACGATCGTGACCGAGATCCCCGATATCGCCCGCGGCCGGGTCTGGCCGGGCGCGTACTCGCGAGTCGTGCGCAACCGATTGATCGAGGAGTGGGCCGGGCGCGAAGGCGAACTGCGGGCGCGGCGCTCCGAGGTCGGCGTGGCGATGGCCGCCGCCTTCCAATCGGGAGACGCTTCCTACGCCCCGCTCTTCATCGGTCAGGACGCCGGCTTGATCGATTCCATCCTGCCCGCGGGGGAGATCGTCCGCCGCCTCGTCGCCGATGCCGAAGCCGCCCTCGCCCGCGCGGGGTCAGTCCTTAGTCCCTAGTTCCCGGTCTCCGGTCGGGGCTCGACCAAGGACTAAGGACCAAGGACAAAGGACAAAGCACTAGCGATTAGAGACTTGGGACCAGGTGGGGTCTTCGATGTTCCAGCCGCCGCCCAGGGCCTTGTAGAGCTGCACGAAATTGGCGAGGCGATTGAAGCGGAGCTGCGCGAGCAGGTTCTCGGCGGGAAAGAGGTTCTGCTCCGCCTGGAGGACGTCGAGATAGCCGGCGAAGCCTGCGACGTACCGCTGGTTGGACAGGGTGACGGCCTGGCGATAGGCGGCGACGGCGCGCGACTGTTCCTTCTCCGCTTCGGCCAGCTTCTGGTGCGCGACGATCGCGGAGGAGGCTTCTCCGAACGCCTTGGTCACCGTCTTCTCGTACTGCATCTTCGCCTGCTCCCACTGCGCGACCCGGGCGTCGTACTGGTTCTTCAAGCGCAGACCCTGGAAGAGCGGGCCCGTCAGGCCCGCGGCGATCGACCATGTCTTGCCGGGCCCGAAGAGGTCGGAGACCTGCGGGCTGACGCCTCCGAAAGGCCCCCGTCAGGCTGATCGTGGGGAAGAAGCTCGCCATCGCGACGCCGACGGCCGCGTTGGCCGCGATGAGCTGCTGCTCGGCCTGCCGGACGTCGGGACGTCGACGGAGCAGGTCCGACGGCAGGCCGGCCGGGACATCCGGCGGCAGGAACTGATCGGTCAGAGCCGCGCCGCGCGCGATCGGTCCGGGGTTCCTCCCCAGCAAGAGGCCGATCGCGTTTTCCAGCGCCACGATCTGGCTCTCGAGCTGCGGGACCTGGCCGGCGACGCCGGCGAGCGAGGCCTCGGCGCTCGCGGTCTCCAGCGAGGACGCCATCCCGGCTTCGAGACGGCGGTTGAAGAGGTCGAACGTCTCCTGAAACGCAGTCCGCGTCCGCCGGGCGATCTCGAGCCGCAGATCGAGCTGCCGCAGCTCGAAGTAATCCGTGGCGATTTCCGAGACGAGGGAGAGCAGGACGCCTCGGCGCGCGTTCTCCGTGGCGAGATATTGCGCCAGCGCCGTCTCGTTGGAACGCCGGATGCGGCCCCACAGATCAAGCTCCCAGGACAGGCCCAGGTTTACGTCGTGGAGGCTGACCGCCCCCACGCCCGGCGTGGCGAACTCGGACTGGCGCGAGCGCGACCACTGCGCCTGATAGCCGACCTGCGGGAAGAATTCCGAGCGCGCGATGCCGGCGTTGGCGCGAGCCTCCTCGACGCGGGCTGCGGCCAGCCGGATGTCGTAGCCGTTCTTCAACGCCTCGCCGACCAGCGTCTGGAGCGTCTCGTCGCCGAAGATCTCCCACCACGGCTTGTCGGCGAGCGAGGCGGCCTGGGCGGGGCCCACCGCGCCGCGCACCTCTTCCGGCGCCGCGATCGGCGGCCTCCTGTAGTTGGGTCCGACCGCGCAGCCGGTAAGAAGAAGGAGAGGGAGAACCAGGAGCCGGTGCCCGGTGCCCGGTGCTCGGTTCTCGGTTGAATCTTCCCGGGCACCGAACACCGAGCACCGAATACCGGCTCTTCTCACGTCAGACCTGCTGCGGCGAGGATTCCCCGACCGCCGAGGGCGGCAAATGGCCGGAGTGGAAGAAGGCGGTACGGTTCAAGACCTTCTCCTGGAACTCCTCGAGGTAGAGATAGATGACCGGCGTGATGTAGAGCGTGATGAGCTGCGAGACGAGCAACCCGCCGACGATGACGAGCCCCAACGGCCGCCTCGAGGACCCTCCGGCTCCGTACCCGAGCGCGATCGGCAATGCGCCAAAGACCGCCGCGAGCGTCGTCATCAGGATCGGGCGGAACCGGTCCATGCTCGCGTCGTGGATGGCCTTCTCGGCCGGCTCGCCGGCGTCCACACGCTGCCGGGCGAAGTCCACGATCATGATCCCGTTCTTCTTCACGATCCCCATGAGCATGAACATCCCGACGAACGCATAGAGGGAGGCCTGCTGGCCGAAGAGGAAGAGCGCGAGGAGTCCTCCGACGAGGGCCGTGGGCAGGGTCGAGAGGACCGTGATCGGGAGGACGTAGCTCTCGTAAAGGATCGCGAGGATCACGTACATGACGAAGACGGCCAGGAACATCAGGATCGTCAGGTCCCGGACGGTGTTGCGGAAGGTCAGGGCCTCTCCCTGCAGGCTCGCGCGGATCGTCGGCGGCACGATCTCCTTCGCGGCCTTGCCGATGTAGTCCGTCGCGTCGCCGATCGCGACGCCGGGCTTCAAATTGAAGAAGATCGTCACGCTCGTGAACTGGTTCAAGTGATTGACGGACTGCAGGCCGAGCGAGCTCCTCCAGCTCACCAGCTCCGAGAGCGGGACGAGGTTTTTCCCGTCGTCGGACTTGATGTAGAGCAGCGCGAGATCCTCGGGCTTGGACCTGGCGGCATCTCCCACCTCCAGGATGACCTGATACTGGTCCTCGGGCTTCTTGATCAGGTAGAGGTAGTTCTGGGAATACGCGTTTCGGAGCAGATTCAGGATCCGCGCCTCGGAGACGCCGTAGATCTTGGTCTGATCGCGCCGGATGTCGACGTCCACGTTGGGGGTGTTGGCGAAGTAATCCGACGACACGGTCAGGAAGCCCGGATACTGGTTGAGCTTCGCCATGAGCTTGCCGGCCGTCTCGTAGACCTGCGCGGCGTTGACCCCCGACACGGAGAAGGCGTACTGCCCCTGGGTCTGAGAAGTCGCGCCGGTCGAGATCTCCAGCACCGGGAACGGCCGCAGGAAGGCGAAGGCCCCCGGCGTCGCGGCGATCTTGCCCATCAGCGCAGCCGCGACGTTGGGGATCGGCGGCCGGGTCTCTGGCGGCCGGATGAAGGTGAACGTGATGCCCATGTTGGACGGGAGAAACGCGCCCGCGCCCGTCATCGTGAAGTCCATCAGGACGTTGGGGTCTTCGTGCAGCGTCGCGTCCACGCGGTCCTGGATGGCCCGCATTTGCTCGGGCGAGGAGCCCTCGCGGCCGAGGAAGGCGCCGAAGATGACGCTGCTGTCGCCGGGGGGAAGGAAGATCCGCGGGATCGAAACGAAGAGCAGGACCGTGCCGGCCAGGCACACGACCCAGATGGCGATCGAGATCCAGCGCCGGCGCAGGAACCACCAGAGCGAGTCGGCGTAGGCGCCGAGGACTCTCTTCTCCACGCCGCCGATGACCCGCTCCATCCACGTTTTCTTCGCGCCCGGACCGCGGTCCTTCAACAGCCGCGCGCACATGAGCGGCGTCAGCGTCAGCGACACCAGCCCCGAGGCGAAGATCGAGATGATGATCGTGACCGCGAACTCCCGGAAGATGCGGCCGACGAGCCCCGACATGAACACGAGCGGAATGAAGACGGCCGCGAGCGAGATCGTCATCGAGAGGATCGTGAAACTGATCGTCTTCGCGCTGCCCAGAGCCGCCTGGAGGGCGCCCTCGCCCCGTTCCATCCGGCGCACCGTGTTCTCGAGGAACACGATCGCGTCGTCGATCAGGAAACCGATCGCCAGCGTCAGCGCCATGAGCGACAGGTTGTCCAGGCTGTATCCCAGCAGATTCATGGCGACGAAGGTCAGGAGGAGCGAAAGGGGCAAGGCCACGACCGGAATGAGCGTGTCCGTGGCGCGGCCGAGGAAGAGGAAGATGACGAGGACGACCAGGACGAAGGCGATGAGCAGCGTGACCTGGACGTCGGTGACGGAGTGGACGATCGACTGCGAGCGGTCGTAGATGGGCGTGATCCGCACCGAGCCCGGGATTTCCGTCTGGACGATCGGCAGGATCTCGCGAATGCTCTTGGAGACCTCGACGGCATTGGCGCCGGCCTGGCGGTTGACCGCGATGACGACCGTGGCCGAGGGCACGTTGTAGCCGCGGACCCAGAAACGCATGTTCAGCCGCTCGTTCTGGACGGACTGGCGCACCTCGGCCACGTCGCGCAGGTAGACCGGGGAGCCGCCGGTGCTGCCCACGATCAGGTTGCTGTACCCCTCGGCGGTGTCGAGCTGCCCCTGCGGCCGCAGGACCTCGGTGCCTGCCGCGCTGTCGAGCTGCCCCGCGCCGGTGTAACTCGTGCCGGCCTTGACCGCCGCCGTGAGGTCGTCCACCGAGATCTTCCGCGCCCACATTGCCGAAGGATCGGCCTTGATGCGGATGGCGGACTTGCTGCCGTACACATTGACCCGTGAGACGCCGGGCAGGATGGAAATGCGCTGGCCGACCTGCGTGCTCGCGAAGTCGTAGATCTGGCCGGGTGTCACCGAGTCGGAGGTCAGCGCGATATACATGATCGGCTGGTCGTTGGGATTGCTCTTGGAGAACGTCGGCGGAGAGGGCAGATCGATCGGCAGGCTCCCCGTGGACTGCGAGATCGCCGTCTGCACGTCGGTGGCGGCGGCGTCGATGCTCTTGGCGAGCCCGAATTGGAGCGTGAGGGTCACGTGCCCCTGGGTGCTCTGCGAGGTGATGAGCTCCAGCCCGTTGATCTGCATGAACTGGCGTTCGAGCGGAGTGGCGATGTTGTTGGCAATGGTCTCCGGGCTCGCGCCCGGGTAGTCCGCGTTGACCTGGATGACGGGATAGTCCACGACCGGCAGGTCGTTGACCGGAAGTCTCCGGTACGCGAGCACGCCGAAGAGCACGACCGAGACGGTCAGCACCGCCGTCATGACCGGACGTCGGATGAAGGGCTCTGAGAGATTCATGACTTGCCTCCCCCGGTTCCAGCCGGCGTCGTCGCGGCGGCGGCCGGGAGCTCGCGCACCTTGCCTCCGGGCGTCACGCCGAGCTGGCCTGTGACGACCACCTTCTCGCCGGCCTTGACTCCTTCTTCGATGACGATGGAATCTCCCTGGCGCTGACCAATTTTGACCGGGCGCATCTCGGCGCTCGAGTCCGACTTGACGACATACACGAACGGGCCTTTGCCCGAAAGCTGAGGCGCCACGGCCGGCACGAGGATCGCCCCGGGAACCGTCGAGAGCAGCAGCCGCACGCGGACGAACCGGCCCGGCCAGAGGCGGTGCTCGCGATTGGGGACCGTTGCCCGCAGCGTCACGGTCCCCGTCGCATCGGCGACCGCGTTGTCGAGAAACGTCAGAGCGCCGAGGACCGGCTTGTCCGGCTCGTCGGGCAGCCGCACCTCGACCTTGAGGTCTCCCCGCGTCATGTTCTTCTGCACTGCGGTCAGGTCGTTCTGAGCGACGGTGAAATCGGCGTAGATCGGATCGAGGCGCTCGATGGTCAGAAGCGTCGTGGTATTGGCGGTCACGACGTTGCCGACGTCCACCAGCCGACGCCCCGCACGGCCGTCGATGGGGGAGCGGATCGAGCAGTACTCGAGGTTCAAACGCGCCGTCTCCGAGGCGGCCGTGGCCTGGCGGACCTGCGCCTGCGTCAGGTCCACGGCGTTCTTCCTCGTGTCGTATTCCTCCTGGGAGATGGCCTTTGTCTGAATCAGCGTCTCCGCGCGGTTCCACTGGGTCCGCGCCAGGTTCAGGGCCGCGCTCGCCCGCGCCAGGTCCGCCTGCGTCGCATGAAGTTGCGCCTCGAACGGGCGCGGGTCGATCGTGAAGAGAAGAGCTCCCTTCTTCACATCGGCGCCGTCGGTGAAGTGGAGCTGCGTGATGCGGCCCGAAACCTGGGGCTGGATGGAGACGACTTCGCGCGCGACACACTTGCCGACCTCGTCCAGGTAGACGGGGACTTCCCGCGCCACAGCCTGAGAGACGGTGACGGGAGCCGGCGGTCGCTCGAAGGCTTGCGGGTCTTTCTTCCCTCCGCAGGAAGCGCCGGCGAACGCCGTCAGCAGAAGAATAGCGGCGCTCACGGCGAATTGGGCGCGCCTTTCCTCCGGCGAGCGGGGATTCTTCACTGGTATCGTCTCCTGCGGATCCGGCGCTTTGCGGGTTCCGTGGACGACTCTAACGAAACGGGACGGCCGACCCTTCCACAGAAGGCCGCTTCTGCAATTACGGCTGTTTGCGGCAAATTGTTGCCGTGGAGCTAAACCATTCCGCCTGGAAGGCTTGAGGGGGGCAGGGCCGCTCCGTCGCTTCAGGGAATCTCCACCGAACGCCGTGTGAACGAGCCGTACGCGAAACCCGCGATCGGGAAGGTCACGGGCCCCGCCCCCTCCGCGGCGGCGCCGAGCGCCGCGACGACCGGCGCGAAGTGCTCACGGGTGGGCAGCGCGACATTCACGGCCGGGGCGCGGCTCTCATAGTCCAGGAGAGCGTCGACATCGCGCCGGGCCAGAGCCTCGGCCGCCCACGCGTCGAAGTCCGCCGCCCAGCCGGGTGTCGGGGCATCCGGCCGCGCGTCGTAGGCGTGCATGTTGTGGGTCAGGAACCCGCTCCCGGCGATGAGGACGCCCTCGCGGCGAAGCGGCGCGAGTGCGCGGCCCAGCTCGAAGAGAACCGGGGTATCCAGAGTCGGGAGCGAGACCTAGAGAACCGGGATGTCCGCACCGGGGTACATCGCGGCGAGCGGAACGTAGGCGCCGTGATCGAGGCCCCGGTCCGGCTCGTCGGCGACGGGCTGGGTCTTTCCGAGGAGCTCCCGGACGCTCGCCGCCAGACGCGGAGCGCCGGGCGCCGGGTACTCGACGCCGAAGTACTTCGCCGGGAACCCGTAGAAATCGTGGAGAAGCGGGACGGTCCGCGTGGCTCCCAGCGTCACGGGCCTCTCCTCCCAGTGGGCTGAGAGCATCAGGACCGCCTCGGGTCGCGGCATCGCCGCCGCCCAACTGGCGAGCTCCGACACCCAGCCGGCGTCATCGAGCAGCAGAGGCGAGCCGTGCGCGATGAAGATGGCCGGCATGAGCGCGGTGGACTCTTCCCCTTCTCCCGCAGGGAGAGGTCCGACGTGAGGGCGCCTGCCCGGCCAGAATCCCTCGGTCACAAAAAGGGCGCCAGCGCTTCGCCCGGTGTAAGAGTGCCGAACCGCAAGAGATTTTTTCCGCCCTCGAGAGCCAGGCGGCCGGTGTGGACGGCCGCGTACATCTCGGTGAACAGCTCGGCCGTCCCCCTCGACATTCCGCTCGCCATGAAGGCCGGCAAGATCGCCTCGGCCGGCAGTCCCTCCACGCGAACCGACCGGCCGAGCTTCGCCGCGAGAGCGTCGGCGATCTCCTCGGGAGTCCATTCCGCCGGCCCGACGAGCTCGATCACGCGACGGGCCGGAGCGGGGTCCAGCAGGGCATCCGCCGCTGCCCGCCCGATGTCCCGGGTCGCGACCATCGGAAGGCTTTGCCCCGGCTTCAGAAACGAAAGGAGGACGCCCTTCGCCTTCGCCTCCCCGAGCACCGGGACCCAGTTCTCCAGGAAATAAGCGGCCCGGAGAATCGTAATGGTCTTCGCGGCTCTCCCGACGGCGTCTTCCGCGTAGTGGAGGGATCGAACCGGTCCGGTCCCCTCCGCGTGTTGGGCGCCCATGGACGAGAGCAACACGACGTGAGGAAGACCACTCTCCCGAACGGCTTTCGCGATCGCGTCCGCCACGGGCCGCTGCGCGGCAATCACGTCATCCGCGGCGTACTGAGGCGGAACGAGCACATAGGCCCCGCTCGCTCCGGCCAACGCGCGCGCGAGGCCTCCGGCCTCGAAGGATCCGACGGCGACCTGCGCTCCCTTCGACGTCCACGGCGCGGCCTTTGCCGGATCGCGAAGGAGAACCCGAACCGGCTTGCGGTGCGCGAGCAGCGTCTCCGCGACGACTCGTCCCGTCTTCCCCGTGACTCCCGCGACGACGAACATGCTCCGTCCTTGTACCAGAGAATGCGGGTTTTCAGAGACTCAGGCTCGTCGGCCAGGGTGTCGGGATCGCCAGGAACATCAGGAGAGCCCCGAGAAGCGCGATGTTCTTCAGGAAGTTCACCTGCTCTCCCATGCGTTGCTGCGGGTCCGTGATTTTCCAGAACGCGTGCATCGTGAACGAAACGCCGAGCAGGAAGAGAACCAGGAGTGCGATCCCCGCCCGGGGATAGAGGCCGAGCATCACGCTCGCGCCGCCCGCCAGGAGCAGGATGCCCGTGCCGGCGACGGCGAGCTTCGGAGCCGGGATTCCCTTGCTCGCGACGTACCCGCTCATGAAACCGAGGTTCTTGAAATGGTTGTACCCGGCGAAGAGGAAGTAGAGCCCGACGATGATCCGTCCGATCAGGAAGATGGTATCCATGAGGACCTCCTGTTCCGACCCGGCTAAAGATCAACTAGTTAACTATTTACTAGTTATGCAATCTGCGAAAAAAAGGGTTCAGGTCGGCTTGCGGACGCGGTCGAGGAGCCCGACGAGAACACGCAACTCCTTCTCAGACAGCATCTTCAAGGCCTCCTGCCCGTACCGCTCGACCGGCTCGTCCAGCCTCGCGAGGAGTCTCACCCCGTCGGCGGTGATCCAGCAAAGGACCTGGCGCCGGTCCTCCGGGCAGCGGCGGCGGCGGATCCACTTCTTTTTCTCCAGCCGGTCGAGGAGCCGCGTGATGCCGGGTGCCTGCTCGATCAGGCGGCCGGCGATCTCGAGAGTCGGAATCCCCTTCTCCCCTGCTCCGCGCAGGATGCGCAGCACGTTGTACTGCTGGCTCGAAATCCCGTAGGGGGCGAGCATCCGCGCCCCCTGGCGGCGGAGCTGGTCCGCCGTCTTGAGCAAGCCGAGCAGCGCCTCCGCCTGCAGCGATGCGAAGGGTCTGGTCTGCCGGATCTCCTCGAGGATCTGGGAGCGTCTAGCCATGGCGAGAACATAGCGCAGCCAGGAGAAGCCAGTTGGACCCGGAACCTTCCCGGCGGGGTCGGCGCGGGACCGCGATGATCCACGCGGGGAAGAGCGGCACGCCGTGGATTCCGCTGACGACGGCTCAGCCGGGGTCCTGATAGGCGATGTATCTGGGATCAGCCGGATGAGGATTCTTCAGCAGGAATTCCCAGGCCCTCGCGTTGATCTCCTTCGCGCTCCCGTAATAGTCGTGTGTGTGCCCTGGCATTTCGACGTATTCGACCGGAAATCCGCGGGACTTCAAGGCATCGCGAGTCGCCTGGACCGATTCGAGCGGAAAGAAGGAATCCCGCGTGCCGATGAAGAGCAGATAGGGGATTTTCCGGGTCGCGTAGTCGAGGAGGCTGAAGTACGCAGGCTGAAGCGATCCGGCATGGACGACGGCGGCTGCGAAGTACTCGGATTCGAGCGCCGCCATCTGCAAGGCGAAAACAGCCCCCGCCGAATGCCCGAAGAGGTAGACACGCTTTCCATCGATCGGGTATCTCGCGGCGACATTCTCGACGACGTCGTGCAGGAAGAGGGGTCCGTCCCCGGGTGAACCCCAATGGACCGAGTCGCCCGAGTCCGGCCCCGCGAGGACGATCTTTTCTTTTTCGGCCAGGTCTTTCCACTTCGAGACGAGCGTCTCTCCGTTGCGCCCGGATCCATGCAGCGTCAAGAGCAGCGGGAGCTTCTTCTCCGGCGCGACGCCCGTCGGGACGAACAGATAATAAACGCGCTCCTTTCCTCTCCACGACATTCTTTCCCTGGTGATTCTTCCCGAGTCGGCGAGCCCCGTCCCTGCCGTCAGGAACAGCACGACGAGGAGCCCACTGAGCCGTCGAAGCAGGATCAACGCGAACGGCATCGCCACAGCGGCAGTCTGAGAATTGAGACGGATCGAGTCAAGCCTCCTTCAGTTCCAGAGCTTGAAGTCGGGGGTCCAGTATTCCGCAATCGTGTGGCGCAGGCCGCGGCATATGTAGATCGAGCGGTTCTCTTCTGCCATGCCCCAGGGGTGGAAGTGCTCGCCGGCCTTTTCAACCGAGTGGCAGTGATCTTCGATACCCCGCCGGCCCCACTGGAGCCATATCAGGGTCTCGGGTTCCACCTTCGGCGGGCCCCAGAAGTAATGGTTCTGGTGGGCACAGATCGCGGACGGCAACCCGTAGGCAGGACCGAAGAGATGGAGGGCGCCCGCCTCGCCGTAGTTGCTCGCGAAGATGCCGGTCCGTGCCCGTTCCTCTTCCGGAAGGGACCGATAGATCCGCGCCACGTCCGCGACCAGTTCGGGCCAGCCAAACTGATCTCCGAGGCGCTGATCCAGCGGACCGCTGTGCGCCGCTTCGCTCTTGGGCGGCGCCACATGGAGACGCCTCTGGTAGGCCAGGAGCTTCTCCGGAGGGAGGATCGGCAGGATCGCGGGCGCGAGGATGGCGCCGGCGGCGAGGACGTAGGCCGCGAGGGCGGCTTTCGGCCAGGTTCGGCCGCGGCTCCAGGCGCGGCGCTCGAGCCAGCCCTCGATCGCGACGGCGCCGGAGGCGAAGAGCATCGGGTAGATCGGAGTCAGGTAGTAGTTCTTCGCCTTGAGCGCGATCATCAGAGCGAGCAGCACGACGGAGGTCCAGCCCAGGATTCGCAGCCGGGACCCTCGGCCAAACAGGAAGGAAACGAGTCCCGCGAGCCAGATCGGGAAGAGCAGGGGATGGAGAAGGAGGATCTGCTGCGCCACGAACTGACCCGGGGAGAGCACGACGTTCTTTCCCATCCGCTTCACGTTCTGGAGATCCTCCAGGGTCGGGAACCCGTGGCGGATCTGCCAGAGGATGTTGGGGAGGAAGATCAGAAGCGCGATCCCGCCGGCGACCCAGATCCAGGGCTTCGCGAGCTCGCGGCGCTCGGGGGTCACGAGGAGTCCGACCACGAAGGCCGCGAGGAAGAGGAGAGTCGAGTGCTTATTCTCGATCCCGAGGCCCGCCAGCACGCCGAACCACAGCCAGAGGCGTGAGTCGCCCGTGCGCACGATGCGGATGACGAAATAGACGCATCCCATCCAGAAGAGCGACTCGAATCCGTTCATCGTCAGGATACTGTCCACCCCGAGGTAGATGGGAGCGGCGAGCGCGCAGAGGCCGGCGAGCGCCTGAGCGAAGCGTCTTCCTCCGAGCTCGCGCGCGAGCAGCATGGCCAGAGCGACCCGCGCCGCCCCGGCCAGCGCCGCGAGCGTCCGGAGGACTTCCAGAGAGCCGCCCAGCAACAAGGCGATCTTCGCGTACACAGCGATGAGCGGCGCGCAGTCCACGTAACCCCAGTCCAGGTGCCGCGCGCAGTCGAGGAAGTACAGCTCGTCGCGGAAATAGCCGTACCGCCCGGCCGTGGCGACGTGGACCAGAACCTTGACTCCTGCGATCAGGGCAAGGAATCCGCCCTCGAACGGACCGACCGGCCATCTTTCGTCCACCCGTTTCTGGGCGGTCGCCATCTGCGCCATGCGATTTCTCGGGCAGCTTGACAATACGACAGCGGGCCCGCGAGGTTCTTCGTGGAGCGGACGGAATCGGTGTCGAGGAAACCGGCTTGCGTCTTGCAAAGCGATTGAGGGGAGACACGATGGCGACCACGAGGCGCTGGTCGCAGAGGGTCACGAGGACGAGCAACGCGCTCGATCTGGAGGCCGGCGTTTTCAACAAGAGGGATCCTCGCGCCATCGCGCGTTCACTGAAACGGTCCGCCGAGCTCAGCCGGCGCCGTAAGTCGAGCGCCTTCCGGTCCGCGATGTCGATGCTCAACTTCTACATCAATCGCGCCGGACGAGCCCTCCCGCGGACTAAGCGGGCCCGCCTCGAGAAGGCGAAACAAGAGCTGCGGGATCTCTACCGCAAGAAGCGGTCCGGGCCTGAGACCGTCGGCCGACGGCGTGGTGCGAGAGTCGTAAAACGTAAAACGTGAAACGTAAAACGGGACGCCAAGAAGATCCCGGCTTCGTTTGACGTCTTACGTTTCACATTTCACGGTGCCATGCCCCGGTCGCGAGAGCGCAGCGAGGGACCAGGCGAGCGGTCGAAACTTTCAGCCGCGGCGGTCGCTGCGCGACCGGCGGCTGAGAGAGTTAAAGACGAGAGCCCTCGGTCCGGGCGAACCGTTGGCCCGGTCGCGGCGCGAGGAGTCTCCTGAGGTAATCGAAGGAGGAGCCTCGCGCCGCGGGAGCGAGCGCACAGCGCGGGTCAGGCGGGCGATCAGGCCGCACCCGGCCGAGTCGGTCGCCGGTGCGCCCGAAGG
>JBKPBH010000029.1:0-19172 GCA_046726795.1 Acidobacteriota bacterium | reverse complement strand
GAGGAGCGCTATGTCTCGACGCGCGATCTGGCCCGGGATCTTGCCGCCGTTCGCGATCATCTCTCCGACACAGCGCTCCCGGCAGAGATTCCGATCGGTGCGCCGACACGATCACGCCGGCTTCTCTGGCCGGCTCTAGCGGGGGTCCTGCTGCTGGCGGCCGCTGCGATCGCCTCCTTCCTCCTGGGCGAGCGCGCAGGGAAGCGCCCGCTGCCCTCCTTCCACCGGCTGACTTTCCGCCGCGGCCACATCTGGACGGCGCGGTTCGCCCCGGACGGCCAGACAGTCGTCTACGGGGCGGCTTGGGACGGCAAGCCCGCGCAGCTTTTTTCCACGCGTCCGGGCAATCCCGAGTCTCTTCCACTCCCTCTGCCGAACGCCGATGTTCTATCAGTCTCGTCGGCGGGAGAGCTGGCCCTGTGTCTGGGGCGACACTTCATCGGTCCCTGGGAGACTATCGGCACGCTCGCCCGAGCGCCGCTTTCCGGCAGCGCCTCTCGCGAGATCCTCGAGAACGTCGCGGCGGCCGACTGGAGCCCGGACGGCGCCCGTCTCGCCCTCGTTCACGTCGAGCGGGGAGTCTTCCGGTTGGAGTATCCCGCGGGCAAGACCCTTTCCGAGAGCACGGGATGGATCAGTCATCCTCGCGTCTCTCCGGGAGGGGACGCGATCGCCTTTTTCGACCATCCTGTCCGGGGGGACGACTCGGGCACGTTGTGGCTAGCGGATTCTTCCGGCAAGAAAAAGGCTCTCTCGCGAACCTGGTACAGCGCGCAGGGTCTCGCCTGGTCCCCCGGCGGAAGGGAGATCTGGTTCACGGCGTCCAACCGGGGGGTCATCCGCGCTCTCCACGCTGCGACCCCCGAGGGGAGTGAGCGCCTCATCGCGGAGTTCATCGGCACGCTCCAGGACATCTCCCGGGACGGCCGCGCCCTCGTCACGCGCGACCTCGTCCGCGCTCGGATCCTCACTCGCTCCTCGGGCGAAACAAGAGAGCGGGACCTTTCCTGGCTGGACGTTCCTCTCGGCGCGGACTTGTCCACCGACGGGGCGATGCTTCTCTTCACGGAGGGGGGTGAGGGAAGCAGCGGGGCAGCGGGCACGGTCTATCTGCGTAAGACCGACGGTTCTGCGGCAGTGCGTCTGGGCGAGGGTTCCGCGCTAGCGCTGTCCCCGGACGGAAAATGGGCTCTTGCAACGACGACCGACTACTCGGAGCTCCTCCTGCTGCCGACCGGTGTCGGGGAAGCTCGGCGAATCGAGCATTACTCGGTCGAGAGGTACCAATGGGCTAACTTCCTTCCCGACGGCAAGCAGATCCTTTTCGCAGGCAGCGAGAAGGGGCGTCCCACGCGGCTCTTTGTCCAGGGCCTGGCAGGAGGAGCGCCGGGGGCGAGGCCCGTGACTCCTGAAGGCAGCGGGGCGGGCTACCTGGGGCACGTCATTTCGCCGGACGGGAGATTTGTCACGGGTGCCGGCCCCGGGCCCGGATTCTCGATCCTCCCGGTCGAGGGAGGTACGCCGGTTCCAATTGCGGGCCTCGCGGAGGGAGAAGTACCAGTCCAGTGGAGCACCGACGGCCGATTTCTCTACGTGTGCCGCCCGAACGAGGTGCCCGCGCGCGTCTTCCGTCTGGAGCTCTCGACTGGACGCCGCGAGCCGTGGAAGGAGCTCCTGCCGGACGATCTGGCCGGCGTCAATGTGATCGTCAGTGTCTTGCTCACTCGTGACGGGCGCTCCTACGCCTACACCTCCGGCCAGATTCTGTCGGACCTCTACCTGGTGGAAGGGCTGAAGTGAAGGTAAGGTTGTCAGCTTTGAGTTGAGGCGAATAGAGGCTATTTCGCGTCGTTGCGAAAGACTTTTCCGTCCTTCATGACGAAGGAGACGCGCTCGAGCTCCTTGACGTCTTTCAGGGGGTCGCCGGGGACGGCGACGATGTCGGCGTAGGCGCCGGGGGCGATGACGCCCAGCTGGCCGGACATGCCGAGCATCCCGGCCGCGCTCGATGTCGCCGACTGGATGGCCGCCATGGGACTCATGCCGAACTCGACCAGGTGCGGGAATTCCTGGGCGATCGGCTGGGTCCAGGGGAAGCCGCCGACGTCGGTGCCGAAGGCGATCTTCACGCCGGCCTTCATGGCCTTCTGGAGGGAGGGACCGTGCACGGCGACGCGCTTGCGGTCGCGTTTTCCCGCGGGCGTGTCGGCCGGCGCCTGATCGTTGTAATAGACGCTCATCGTCGGGCAGTACCAGGTCCCCTGTTTGACCATCTGCGCGACTGCGGCGTCGTCCAGATCCAGGCCGTGCTCGATCGAGTCGCAGCCGCCGTCCAGCGCGCGGTGGAGGCCGACGCCGTTGTAGGCGTGGCAGGCGACCTTCCTTCCCCAGCCGTGCGTCTCGTCCACGATCGCCTTGATCTCCTCCAGCGTCAGCGTCGGCTGCGAGACGAGGTTGCCCGAGCCGTCGAGCCAGGAGCGGTGCGTCATGTACACCTTGATCCAATCGGCTCCATGGTCGAGCTGCTCCCTCGCAGCCTTTCTCGCCTCGACCGGCCCATCCACGATCTGGACGCCCTTGGGCACTTCGATCTCCGGGGCGTAGTCCTCGAGCGGGTAGCCGCCGCTCGTCGAGATCGCGCGCGTGACCACGAACATGCGCGGACCGGGAATGTAACCGGCATTGATCGCCTGCTTGATACCGACGTCGCCGTAGCCCGCGCCTTCCGTCTCGACATCGCGGATCGTCGTGAAGCCCTGCTCCAGCGCTCGTCGCGCCGAAACGGTCGCCCGAGCGGCACGGAAGGCCAGCGGGTATTTCAGGAGCTGAACGTCATAGCCCCCCTCGGACGGCTCCTCCCCTTGCAGGAAGATGTGGGTGTGGCAGTCGATCAGTCCGGGCATTACGGTCGCGCGCGATAGATCGAGGACGGTGGCTCCCGCCGGGATCGCCGCCTTCGCGGCGTCGGAGACGCTTTCGATCCGATTGCCGCGCACCACGATCACCTGGCCGAGCCGCGCCGCGGCCGACTTCCCGTCGATGAGAACACCCGCGCGGATCACGACTGCCGGTGCCTGTCCGAAGGCCCCCGCCGCGAAGAGGAGAAGTGCGAGACTCGTGAAGACCCGTCTCACGTTATCCGGTCGCGGAGCCGGCGACGGGCGCGGAGGCGGCCTCTCTCTCCCGGAAGGAGAGGACGGTGCCGACGGTCTTGCCGTCCACCCTCTGCGGTCTCGAGAAGCGCTCGAAGACGCGGCCGTCCTTCAACTTCACCGGCCCCGAAGTCTCCACGTCCCGCCGCGAGTGGAGTCCCATGACCTTCTTGGCGAAGTCTCCCGGGTCTTCGACATTCTCCAGGAGGAACGCCAAAAGCCGGTCCTCGTCGCGCGTCTGGACGATGTCCCGGGGCACGCGCCACATCTCGACGAAGCTCTCATTGAAGTTTGCGATCTTGCCTCGCTCGTCCACGACGAGGATCCCTTCGGCCGCGGAATCGAGAGTGGCGCGCAGCAGCGAGAAGGACTTCTGCAGCTCCCGCTCCGTCCGCTTCTGCCGGGTGATGTCCAGGGCCACTCCGATGACTCCCTTGATCGTGCCGTCGGGGTTTCGCAGCGGCTCGCAGTGGGAGGCGTAGGTCCGGCCGCTCCACTCGACTTCGAAGCTCACCGACTCCCCGAGGAGCGCCTTCCTGTGCGCGACCAGGGGGAGGAACTCCGGGTCCGTCGTTCGGAAGAAATCGAAGAGCGTGACGCCGACGAACTGGTTCGGCTTGTGGCCGAGAGAGCGCAGCCCGGCTCCGTCGGAGGCGGTGAGCCGGAGGTTCGTGTCGGTAGACCAGAGGACCGCCGGCATCTGGGAGACGATGAGTTGCAATGTCAAGTCTCTCTCTTCAATCGCCTGCTTCGCCTCCTCGCGCTCCTTCTGGAGCCGGCGGCGCAGCTCCAGCTGCGCGACGACCTGCCGGGCGAGAGCCCGCAGCGCCTCGAGCTGTCCCGCAGTGAGCTCCCTCGGGACCCGGTCGATGACGCAGAGAGTGCCAAGCGCATGTCCCGTAGGCGTCACGAGGGGCGCTCCCGCGTAGAAACGCATACCCGGCTCCCCCGTGACGAGCGGGTTGTCGGCAAAGCGCTCGTCGGCCCTGGCATCTCGCACCACCATCACGTCGTCTTGCTCGATGGCGTGACCGCAGAAGGAGACCGCCCGGGGGGTCTGGCTGGCCGTCAGCCCGACCTTCGACTTGAACCACTGGCGCTCCGCGTCCACGAGCGAGATGAGCGCAATGGGCGTCGAGCAGATGTGGGAAGCGAGGAGGGTTAGGTCGTCGAACTTCTGCTCCGGCTCGGTATCGAGGATCTCGTACCGGCGAAGAGCTTCGAGCCTGGCAGATTCGTTCTCGGGCGAAGGTGCTGGAGTCATGGCATCCGTCCTTCTGACCGGCCCCGACGCCTTCGGATCATATAACTTCGGTAGGGTCCGATGAGCCGTTTCGCCGGGCACTTGCCTGAGACCCGACGAGATCCTCTCGCCCTGGACGCCGGAGGGATGGGCGAGGCTTATCGGGCCAGGGGCCGCGCCTGGGGTCGGCTCATCGCGGAGAGAGTGCCTGGCATCCCGCGTCGGCAGAACGCGCCGCGCTGAGCCGGGAGTGCCCGGCCGACAGAGCGAAGGGCGCCCAAAGCAGGGTGTTCAAGGCGACCAGCAGGAGGATCGCCCTCCACGTCCACCGTCGCCGTACGTCGCTGGCAGCCATCTATCCGCTCCCCATCTCTTAGACGGACCCGAGTCCCTTCCGGATTACGGTCGAGATCCGGTTTAAGATTCGCGCCGTGAAACGGCGCGTCGGCACGGCGTTCGAAGGGTCCTGGTGGGACCGCCGGGCCTACCTGCTCGTTGGCCGCAAGATCCTTGCCGTCGCGATCCGCCACCGCGGAGAGCGCGAACCGGCATAACAAGACCGAGACCGGCTGGTCTCACAGAGGAACAAGAATGCGATTCTCGAGAAAGGCTTTAGTCCTTCTTTCCCTGGCGGTCCTCGTAGCGGGACCATGCACCGCCGCGGAGCCCCAACGCAAATCTTCCGCAAGGCCAGAGCGGGTGACGTCGGTCGAGGGGATCACGGAATACCGGCTGGCCAACGGCCTGAAGGTCCTCCTCTTCCCCGACCCGACCAAACAGACGATCACGGTCAACATCACGTACCTCGTCGGGTCGCGCAACGAGAACTACGGCGAGACGGGGATGGCGCACTTGCTCGAGCACCTGATGTTCAAGGGGAGCGCCAAACATCCCAACATCCCCCAGGAGCTGACCTCACACGGCGCGCGCCCCAACGGCACCACCTGGTACGACCGGACGAACTACTTCGAGACCTTCCAGGCGACCGAGGAGAACCTGAAGTGGGCGCTGGAGCTCGAAGCCGACCGGATGGTCCACTCGTTCATCGCGAAGAAGGATCTCGACAGCGAGATGACCGTCGTGCGCAACGAGTTCGAATCCGGAGAGAACAACCCGGAGAACGTGCTCGAGCAGCGGGTCCTCTCGACAGCGTACCTCTGGCACAACTATGGGAAGGACACGATCGGCGCGCGCTCAGACATCGAGAACGTCCCGATCGACCGCCTGCAGGCCTTCTGGCGGAATTACTACCAGCCCGACAACGCGGTCCTGCTCGTCGCCGGCAAGCTCGACGAGGAGAAGACACTGGCCCTCATCCAGACGACCTTCGGTCCGATCCCCCCTCCCTCGCGGGTCCTCCAGAAGACCTACACGGCCGAGCCGACACAGGACGGGGAACGTTCCGTGACGCTGCGGCGCGTCGGCGACGTCCAGGCTCTCGTGGTCGCATATCACGTCCCCGCGGGCTCCGATGCCGATGCCGCGGCGGTGAGAATTCTCGCCGAGGTCCTGGGCGACACGCCTTCGGGCCGCCTCCACAAGGCGCTCGTCGATACGAAGAAGGCGACCTCGGTCTCGTCCTTTCTCCTGGACTTGAAGGAGCCGGGATTCCTCATTCTGCGCGCCGAGGTGCGCCAGGAGTCCTCGCTCGACGACGCTCGCGCCGCCATGCTCGAGACCATCGACGGAGCCGTGACGAAACCGCCGACGAAGGAAGAGGTCGAGCGAGCTCGCGCCAAGCTGCTGAAGAACATCGAGCTGACGCTGAACGCGTCCGACCGCGTCGGCCTGCAGATGAGCGAATGGATCGGGGCGGGGGACTGGCGCCTCTTCTTCCTGCACCGGGACCGGATCCGCAAGCTCACGGCGGAAGACGTCGGCCGCGTCGCCGCGTCCTACTTGAAGCCTTCCAACAGGACGGTGGGGATGTTCGTGCCGACCGCGAAACCCGACCGCGCCGAGATCCCGGTGCCGGCGGACGTTGCGGCGTTGCTCAAGGACTACAAGGGGGACGCCGCCATCGCCGCCGGTGAGGCCTTCGATCCGTCTCCCGCCTCGATCGAGTCGCGCACGGCGCGTGAGACTCTTCCGGGAGGCTTGAAGCTCGCCCTCCTGCCCAAGAAGACGCGGGGCGCAACGGTGGTGGCTTCCCTGACTCTCCGGTACGGCGACGAGAAGAGCCTGATGAACCGAAGCACGGCTGCGCAGCTGGCGGGAGGCATGCTGATGCGCGGAACTTCCAGGCACAGCCGCCTGCAGATCAAGGACGAGTTCGACCGACTGAAGGCCCGGGTCGCCATCAACGGCGGGCCGACCCAGGCTTTCCTGTCGATCGAGACCACGCGCGAGAACCTGCCGGCCGTTCTGACTCTCGCCGCGGAGTGCCTGCGGGAATCGAGCTTCCCCGCCTCCGAGTTCGAGACGCTGAAGCAGGAGACCCTGGCGTCCATCGAGCAGGGCAAGAGCGAACCGCAGCAGATCGCGGGCACCGCCTACCGGCGGCATGCGGCTCCCTATCCGAAGGGGGACGTCCGCTACACGGCCACCCCCGACGAGGAGATTGCGGAGGTCAAGGCGACGACACTCGACGACGTCAAGGCGTTCTACTCCGGATTCTACGGGGCGTCCGTCGGAGAGCTCGCGGTCGTCGGAGACTTCGATGCGAAGGAGGCGAGCAAGCTCGCGGCCAGCCTTTTCGGAGACTGGAAAAGTCCCCGACCGTACACACGCGTGCCGAATCCCTACCGCCAGGTCTCCGCGGTCAACCACTCCTTCGAGGCGCCGGATAAGGCCAACGCGTTCTTCATCGCGGGGATGAACCTGCCTGTCCGCGACGACGATCCCGATTACCCTGCGCTCGTGCTCGGCAACTACATGCTGGGCGGGGGCTTCCTGAACTCCCGTCTGGCGGTCCGCATCCGCCAGAAGGAAGGCGTCAGCTACGGAGTGGGCTCGCAGTTCTCGGCCTCGCCGCTGGACAAGTCGGGGCAGTTCCTGGCGTTTGCGATCTACGCGCCGCAGAACGCCGCCCGGCTCGAGGCGGCTTTCAAGGAGGAGATGGCTCGGGCCCTGAAGGACGGTTTCGAAGCCAAAGAGATCGAAGAAGCCAGGTCTGGCTGGCTCCAGTCGCGCCAGGTCGGTCGCGCCCAGGACGCCGCGCTGGCCCGCACGCTCGCCCAGAACCTGTATCTGGCGCGGACGCTCGCCTGGGACGCTGACCTGGAGAGGAAAGTCCAGGCGTTGACGGCCGACCAGATCGTCTCGGCCCTCCGGCGGCACATCGACCCGTCCGGGATCACGATCATGAAAGCCGGAGACTTCGCAAAGGCCGCGTCCGCGCCATCCTCGGCCAAATGAAGGAGTACGCTTCCATGAGACGCCTTCTCTCTTCCGCTGCCGTGGCCGGCGGGTTCCTCATGGGCTCCGCCTCGAACGCAGACGACATCCGGGAGGTATCGAGACCGCCTATGGCAAAGAAAGTGACGCACGTCGAGACGCTTCACGGCGAGAAGCTCGCGGACGAGTATTTCTGGCTTCGCGACAGGAAGAACCCGGAGGTCAAGGCGTATCTGGAAGCCGAGAACGCCTACGCCGACGCGTTCATGAAGCCGACCGAGACCCTACAGACGAAGCTCTACGAGGAGATGCTCGGCCGGATCAAGGAGACGGACCTGTCGGTCCCTTATCGCCAGGGGGACTATTTCTATTACTCGCGCACGGAGAAGGGGAAGCAGTATCCGATCTACTGCCGGAAAAGAGCAGGGGTCGGGGGACCGCAAGGTCCCCCGCCGGACAGTCCTGCCGTCGAGGCGCTGGAGCAGGTCATGCTCGATTTGAACGAGCTCGCGCGCGGCGAGCGATTCATGGCAGTCTCCGAGCTCGAGGTCTCCGACGACGGGAACTCGCTCGCCTACACGACGGACAACGTCGGCTTCCGTGAGTACAAGCTTCACGTCAAAGACCTCTCGACAGGCAAGGACTTTCCCGAGACCGTGGAGAAGGTCTCCTCCGCGGCCTGGGCGGCCGACAACAAGACCCTGTTCTACACGGTGGACGATCACGCCAAGCGGCCCTACCGGCTCTACCGGCACGAGTTAGGAAGCGACCCGAAGAACGACGTCCTCGTCTACGAGGAAAAGGACGAGATGTACCGGGTGAATGTCCACCGTTCGCGCAGCCGGAAGGTCCTCTTTCTCGTCTCCGGATCTCACACGGCCGACGAATGGCGTTACCTCCCGGCGGACAAGCCGGCTGGCGCCTTCACGATGATCTCTCCGCGCGAGAAAGAGCACGAGTACGCGGTGGACCACCGCGGCGATCTCTTCTACATCCGCACCGACAAGGGCTGCCGAAATTTTCGCGTTGTCACTGCTCCAGTCGCCAGCCCGAGCCCGGCAAACTGGAAGGAACTCCTTCCCTGCCGCCCGGCCGTGATGGTCTCGGGGATGGACGTGTTCGCCGGCCATGCCGCCGTGCTCGAGCGCGAAGACGGTCTGCCGCGCATACGGATCATCGATCTCGAGACGAATGCGCAACACCGCGTCGAGTTCCCCGAGCCCGTGTATGCGGCCGGTCCGCAGAACAACGCCGAGTTCGACACCCGGGCCTTTCGCTTCGGATACCAGTCGTTCACGACGCCGCCGTCGGTCTTCGATTACGACATGGCCACCAGGGAGCGGAAGCTGTTGAAGCGCACCGAAGTCCTCGGGGGCTACGACCCCGACCGCTACCAGTCCGAGCGCCGGTACGCGACCGCGAAAGACGGGACGAAGATCCCGATCTCGCTGGTATACCGGAAGGGCTTCGTCGCGGATGGCAAGAGCCCTTTGTGGCTCAACGGGTATGGCTCCTACGGAGCCCCTTCCTTCGCCACCTTCAACTCGAACCGGTTCTCGCTTCTCGACCGCGGCTTCGTCTTCGCCGTCGCGCATATCCGCGGAGGCGGAGAGATGGGGAAGCCCTGGCACGACGCGGGCAAGATGATGTCGAAGAAGAACACCTTCACCGATTTCGTCGTCGCCGCGGAACAACTCATCGCGGACAAGTACACGTCGAAGGACCGTCTCGTCATTGAGGGGGGATCGGCCGGAGGGCTGCTCATGGGGGCCGTCACGAATATGAGGCCCGATCTCTTCAAGATCGTCGTGTCGCGTGTCCCCTTCGTGGACGTCATCAACACCATGCTCGACGAGTCCCTCCCCCTGACCGTCGGCGAGTTCGAGGAGTGGGGCAACCCCAGGAAGAAGGAGGAGTACGACTACATCAAGTCCTACAGCCCGTACGACAATCTCGCGGCCAAGCCCTACCCGATCATCCTCGTCAAGACGTCCTTCGACGACAGCCAGGTCATGTACTGGGAGCCCGCCAAGTACGTCGCGAAGCTGCGAACCTTGAAGACCGACTCCAACCCGCTCATCTTCAAGATCAACATGGCTGGAGGCCACGGCGGCTCCTCGGGGCGCTACGACCGCTTGAAGGAGCTCGCCTTCGACTACGCCTTCGTTTTCAAGGAGCTCGGCGTCGAGAAGTGACGCGCGGGGGCCATTGCGCCCCCGCCCCGTCATCTTGAGGCGCGTGGCGCCGAAGGATCCCGAGTCGCGACAGCGCCAGCGATCGGCCTTTCCGTCGGTCCCCGTCGTGTGGATTACAATAACTACTTCTATCCACATGGAGGGCCGATGAAGACCGTGCAGATGACTCTCGATGAAGACCTGGTCGAGGCGGTGGACCGCGTCGCGAAGAGGCTGGGCACGAGCCGATCGGCCTTCGCGCGCGAGGCCCTGCGCGAGGCTCTCGCTCGGATACGGGCCCGCGGCCTGGAGCAGAGGCACCGCGAGGGTTACGCTCGCTCCCCCGTCCGCCGCGGTGAGTTCAGCGTTTGGGAGCGTGAGCAGGTTTGGAGCGAGCCGTGAGAAGAGGAGAAATCCGATGGTATCGGTTCGCCTCGCCGGACAAACGACGACCCGTCGTCGTCCTGACCCGCGACTCGATTCTGGAGTACCTGGGCGAAGTAACGATCGCTCCGGTGACCTCAACGACCCGCGAGATCCCTTCCGAAGTCCTGCTGACTTCGAAGGACGGAATGCCGCAGGACTGCGCCGTCAACCTCGATCACATTCAGACGGTATCCCGCAAGAAGATCGGAGCGCTGATCACCGCCCTGGCGCCCGAGCGCATGGGAGAATTGCGCACCGCCCTTCTCTTCGCCCTTGGCTTTTGAGCCTGAATCGATGATCGCCGCCGGTTCTCGTCTCGGGCCCTACGAAATTCTCTCTGCGCTCGGCGTCGGGAGGGATGGGCGAGGTCTATCGGGCGAAGGACCCGCGGCTCGGGCGACGTCGCGATCAAGGTGCTGCCGGCCTCCTTCTCCGCCGACGCCGACCGGCTCCGCCGCTTCGAGCGAGGACAGTCGCTTCCTCTCCACGCACCGGGGAGGCGAGCTGCCCGCGAAGATCTGGCGCTACGAGCTCGCGACCGGCCGCAAGGAGCTCTTCAAGGAGATTTCCCCGGCCGATCCCGCGGGCGTCGCGTCGATCGAGCAGATCCTGCTGACGCCCGACGGCCGCTCGTACGTGTATGCCTACACAAACAACCTGTCCGACCTCTACATCGTGGACGGCTTGAAGTGATGCAGCCAGTGTTCGGTGCTCGGGGTTTGGTGTTCGGTCAGAGCCCTTTCCCGAGGACCGATCACCGAGAACCGAACACCGGCTCGCGTTCTAATTCTTGGGGTCGAGCCGGGACCAGAGGTCGCGCAGGAAGGGTCCGACGGCGGACAGCTCCTGGGCGCGCTCGGGACTGACGGCGCGCGAAGAGGTCAGGTTCTCGGCGTCGAGCGTGAAGTTCAGGAATCCGATGCACATCTCGTCGGTCGTGTTCTCGCCCCAGCCGACGGCCCGGGGCGGGTTGTTCGGGTTTCTCAGGTTCTCCGACGAGTTGTCGTAGCGGGCCGTCAGCAGCAGCTTCGTGCCGAGCGGCGCGGCGATCGCGCTCTTGTAAGTGTAGGTGGCCTGGTAGTTGAAGTCCCAGTCGGGCACCTCGGCGAGGCACAGGCTCTGGCTGTCCGGCGAGAAAGCGGTCATTGTCATCGTCTTGCCGAGAAGATGCATGTGCGGCGTCACGGCGGTCAAATGCGCGTCGAACGGCAGGTAAGGGATCGAGGCGGTGACCTCGTAGTTCGACGCCCCGGCCGGGATGACGAAGGTCTGGTTGATCACCGGAGCGATCAAGACGCGTTTGCGCACGGGCGCCTTCGTGAAGTAGATCCCGACCGACGACTGGTCCGAAGCGCCAATCCCGTTGTGCGCGCTGTAGTGGACCTGCATGACGACTGCGGCTCCCTTTGGCAGCGACAGGCCCAGGCCGTCCGGCAGGAAGCGCGGCTGGTTTCCGGGCGCCCAGCCGCCGAGCGACGGGGCCAGGGCATTGACGGAGAAGCCCGGCCCGCCGAAGCAGCTATAGCCCGGGCCCGGGTCCGCGTCATCCAGCTTCTGCGCCTGTCCGGACGTGTCGAGGAAGAGGATGACGTGGTGAACCATCTTGCGGGCGCCGGGCAGGATCTCGACGGCCCGCACGAAGTGGTCCTCCGAGAGATTCGTGGGGAGCACGAAGCAGCGGTAGACATCTCCCTGGTTGAAATTGGGCTTCATCGGCTCAGGCATCGAGAGGATCAGGTCCGGATCGCCGAGCGACCAGGTCGCCGGGAAAGTCACCGGCGCGGGCAGGTCCCCAGGGTCTCCTTCGGGAGCACCCGAAAGGACCCATCGGGAGAGCGTGGCGATGTCGGCGGAGGAGAGCGACGGATCGTCTTCGAATGCGTTGCAGGCGGAGTTGACGTGCCAGGGCGGCATCTTGCGCTCCGTCGTGCTCACGAGGATGTCGTTCTTGTGCGAAAAGGCGTCCGCGTAGGTCACGAGCGGGAAAGGCCCGATGCCTCCGTCGCGGTGACACTTCTGACAGCTCGCCTGGAAGATCCGCGAGACTTCCTTGTTGAAGGTCACGCCGGCCTGGCCCAGAAGATCCCGCGGCGGCAGAACCCGCGTCCGGCGGTCGGAGCTGATTCCCGACGGCGCGGCCTGCGCCAGCAGGATCGCAGCCCAGAGGATGGCGGCTGCCGCCAGGCCGGAACTCCGCGGATGGAGCAGCGCCATGGCACAGAATCATACGACCTGGGCCCGGACGGGCGCCAGGCGTCCCAATTCCCCGTCAATCCTGAGGCCGGGCGATCGCTCCTCTCCGTTTCAAAGCCCAGTTCGAGAGAAACAGCGCGCTCACGACAAAGAGGGGGCCCGCGATGACAACCGATGCGGACCAGCGCAAGCGGATCCCCATGCCGACGATGTAGAGAAGCCCGAGAGCGAGAAAAGCGATCGCGCCGACGAGCTCGCGGCGCCAGGACAGCGCGAGAACGAGGACCACCAATGCGGCGGGAAAGAGATGAATGAGAAACGCGAGGACGGTCCTCCCGATGCTCCCTCCCTCGTCGAACGCGTCCAGGGCGAAGAGGGAGAGAAAGACGGCGAGCAGAAGGCACAGAATCCTGGGCGCCCAAAAGAAAAATCGGGTTGAAGCGATGGTCATGGTTTTCTTCCCGGTTCGCAGAGTTAGTCGAAGTTTCTCGTAGCGGCCAGATTCGTTCGAATCATTTCGAGTTCCGGCACACCACTTTCGTGGAAAGGACCCCAAGTGACTCACGGGAGTAACGGCGAGTCAGGCCGGGAGTCTGATCCTTCGGACGAGGTCCTGAAATCGCGGATCGGACCGCAAGGGATCGACTGCTCGCTCGACTCCCAGATAGATGAGCCGGCCCGACCGCTCCTCATACGCCTTCTCCAACAACTCGAAGGCCTTGTCTTTCTCTCCGAGCCCCACATAGACGCCGGCGACTAGAAAGGCCGAAACGTACCTCTTTTGAGACATCGCGCGCAGATCCTCGAGCGCCTGCAAGGCTTCTAGCCTCCGGCCGGCCCGGCCGCAGGCGTAGCCGTAGAGCATGATCGGGTTGGGATCACCGGGCTCCAGACTCCTCGCGGTCTGTGCCTCGGTGATGGCCGCGTCGAAGAGCCCTTTCCCTGCCTGCGCCAGACCCAGATAGAAGTGAGTCAGGAAGAAACTGGCATTGAGCTCCACGGTCTGCCTCAACTGCGCGATCGCGCGGTCGTACTGTCCCTCCCAATATGAGGCGAGCCCGATGTCCGTGTCGATCATGATGTTCAAGGGGTCGAGTTGGCGGGCCCGCGCGATTTCCTCGAAGGATTCGTTGAAACGCTTGGAGACGGACAGAAAGTTCGAATACCACTGATGAGCCTGCGCGTAGTTGGGGTTCAAAGCTATCGCCTTGCGGAATCCCTGCTCGGCCGCGGGAAAGTCCCAGTCGAACTCATACCGGACGTCCGCGAGCGAGGCTTGGGCCTCGGCGATCGTGGGATCGAGCTCTAACGCCCGGATTGCCGCGAAACGCGCCTTGGGCAGAATCTCCCTGGGCGGAAGGGTGTCGTAGAAGGCGATGAGGTCGTAGGAGTCGGCCAGTCCAGCAAACGCCAACGCGTAATGTGGATCCTTCCCGATCGCTTCTTGGAAAAACCCGATGCTCCTCTTGATCCCCTCTTCATCCCTCCTGTTCCAGAAATATCGGCCCTTCAAATAAAGGTCGTAGGCCTCTGGGTCCGGCGCGTGCCGAGCCAGGGTTCGCTCGTCTTGCGCGGGGAGCCTGGCGCGAAGGGAGCGTGAAACTTCGCGGGCGATCTGCTCTGCGGCGGACGCATCGGGGAATTTCCGGGGAGTCTCATCGCCCCAGAGCCGGGTCCCGCGCCGGACGTCCACGAGCTCCGCCTCGGCGACCAGGGCATCGCCGCGGCGCAGGACTCGTCCTGTCAAGAACGAGCGCACGCCGAGATCCCGCGCGGCTCGCAGAGGCTCCTTTCCCTTGCACTGGAGGACGGTGGTCCAGGCGAGGACCCGCACGTTCTGAAGCCTGGAAAGACTCGCGATGAGGCTTTCGGCCAGTCCGTCGCTGACGTACTCGGCGTTCGGATCTCCGCTCACATTGGCGAAAGGAAGAACGGCGAGGGTATCCATGGAGCCGCTCGCTCGAGAAGAGAGCACGATGATGCCCGCGGCCACCAGGACGGCTGCGGGGGCCGCCATGATCATCCAGGGCTTGACCGGGCGGCGCGGGAGCGGCGCCGGGGGTCCCAGGGAACCGTGGCGCGCCGGCTGACTCCCCACGACTTTCAGGGCGAAGGCCAGGTCACGCGCGGACTGGAAGCGGGCTTCCGGGTCCTTGGCGAGGCTGCGCAGGATGATCATCCGGAGATCTTCCGGCAGATCGGAAACGACGTCGGCGGGATCCCGCGGCTCTTCCTTCAGGATCGCGACCAGGATCTCCGCCGTCGTCTCCCCCGAGAACGCGCGTCGGCCCGTAGCGATCTCGTACAGGACGCAACCAAGAGAGAAGATGTCGCTTCTCGGGTCGGCCCGTCGGCCGCGCACTTGCTCGGGCGACATGTAGCCGGCCGTGCCCAGCAGAACGCCGCTCTGTGTGTTCGTCGGGATCGTGGACTGAAGCGTCGGATCCTTTTCCGGCTCGAGCCGCGCCAGTCCGAAGTCCAGGATCTTAACCCGCCCGTCGGAGGTCAGAAAGATGTTCTCAGGCTTGAGATCGCGGTGGACAACGCCGCAGGCATGCGCCGCCGCGAGACCATCGGCGATGGAAAGCCCGACTTGGGCCGCGATGCGCCATGGAAGCGCGCCGCCACTCAACCTCTGGCGCAGCGTCTCGCCCTTCAACAGCTCCGTGACCACGAAGGTGACGCCGGCGTCGCTGCCCACGTCGTGGATCTCGAGGATGTTGGGGTGAGAGAGCGCCGCGATCGCCCGGGCCTCCCGCTCGAAACGCGAGAGGGCCCCGGGATCGCGCGCGAGGTGTTCGGGAGGGACCTTGATCGCGACCTCACGGTGCAGCCGGGTGTCGCGCGCGCGGTAGACCTCCCCCATGCCTCCCGCCCCGATCGGCGAGAGGATCTCATAAGGGCCGAGACGAGTTCCCGCCGTCAGAGTCATCAGCGCAGGAATGCCGTTATCCGCCGCAGCCTTGGCGAAGGCGGATCGTAAGGGCCCAGGCACAGACCTGAGCGAAGTGTCAAGGAGGACCCCGCAGGGAATTCTAGTCCACTGCGACGAAGACAGTCAGGGGCGTGGCCGAAACTCCTTGGTCCAGAAGAAGTAAAAGGCCCCGCCGCCGCGCTTGGCGACGCCGTTTCGCTGCCGGAACAGATCGAAGTTGCGCGAGTAGGCGATCTCCAGGCTCGAATCCCAGAGGAATCCGCTGGTCACGGCAGCGGTCACGGCGCGAAGCGTGTCGGTTTCATTTTCGACGGCCCCGGTGGAAGAGAACCGCGGGCGGTCGAGTCGAGTGAGCGTGCCGCGCGCCTGCAGGTAGAGGAAGAAAAGGGCTTGATAGCGGTACTCGAGGTTGGCGATCTCGTAGCGCGAGGAGAAGAATTCTTCGAAAGCGGCGGCGGGCAGGATCGGCTGTGACAGGGTTTCGTAATCCCCAGCGTTGGATCCTCCGCCGAGGCGAAAGGCGGAGAAGCGGTCGAGGTGTCGCCCTGTTCCTCCGTAGGCAGAGGCGACGAGACTGTGTCGCTCGCTCGCAACCCCTGGGACGCCTGCGGCCACCGCGGCGTAAACGGCAACGGCCTCCCAGTTTGCGCCCTCCTTCCCGCTCTGAATCCCGAAGACCGAGCCGCCCCAGTCCTTCCAACGCGACCGCCGGCCTGCCCAAGCGTCGAGCCCCGCGGCCCAACCCCTGTGCGGAAGCTCCAGGATGTTGCGCTCGAAGGCGTCCGCGCGACTTCTCAGGTGGAACCGTCCTTCGTAAGTGTCGGCCGGCAGGTGGAAACCCGCCTCCGTGTCGCCGCCGCGAGCAAAGAACACGTAGGCCGCTTCGTAAGTGACTGCGGCCTCGAACACGTTGTCCTGATGGCCTGGTTCGAGCGCCCGCCGGTACCCCAGTCCCGCTCCGGCCCGAGCGAAACCCCACTTCAACTCTTCCGAAGCAATCCGTGCCCCTTCGACGTATTCCGAGCGCGCGAATGGAAGGGTGACGTTCTCGAAGGTCCCGACCGCTTCCCAGGCGCTCCCCGGCATCAGCCTGCGGTCGTATCGGATGTCGTCGTACAGTCCGGAGACGACGGCGCGAAGGCGGGAGTCGCCGCCGCCACGGTTGCGCCAAAAGAAGAGACCGCCCGTCGGAACGAGCACACGCCGCTCCGGCCCGTCCGGAATCCACTGAAAGCCGAGGCCGATCTCTGTGACTCGAGTTCGGTCTCGCTCCGTGACCGACACGGTGCTGCCGAAAAGAGTCCCGGTGTACGGCTCTCCCGCACGCGGCGTGCGCTCCGTTTGCGCCGGAGCCTCGTCGGTCACCAGAAGAAGGAGCAGGATGCACGAGGAGAGCCCGGCTGTGATGTTCATCGGAGAACGCCGCTCGGGTCCTCCATATCGAGATCAGTGCTGGAGTCCGGCAGCCGCGCCTCTTCGTTTCAGAGACCAGTTCGCCAGGAACAGAGCGCTCATAACAAAGAGGGGCCCCGAGATGAGGACGTACACGGACCAGCGGAAGCGGGCCCACATGGCGACGATATACAGGATTCCGAGAGCCGCAAAGGCGATCGCGCCGACGAGATCGTGGCGCCAGGACAGCATCAGGACAAGGGCGACCAGTGCGGCGGGGAGGAGGTGAATGAGAAAGGCGACGGGCCCCCGGTCAAGCGCGTCCAAGCTGAAAAGAGAGAGAAAGATCGCGAAGAGGATGCAGAGGAGCCGCGGCACCCAGAAAAGCAGGCGCGGCACGGTGGTGTCCATGACAGCTCGTTTATCTTCAGTTGAGGATCTGCAGTTTCGCCGCGACGCCGGCGTGGTCGGAGGGCCAGATCAGCGTCACACCGTTGAAGACTCTATCGGTCACCGGGTTCTTCCCCAGGAGGTCCACTCCCAGAGTGCTGAAGTCGCCGGCACCCCGAAAGAGCACGAGGTCGATTCGACCCTCGTCGTCAGTCGGGATGGGAAGAACCGCGCTCAACAGCAACTCGTCGGCGCAGCACGTGCTGACGAAGGAGCCAGGGTGTGCTTCGAGCCAGGCGTCGGTGAAGCCAGCCCCGATGAAAGAGCTGTAGGCCGGTGTCGTGGCGTCGCCATTGGCGTTGGAGTTGGCGTCGGCAACGAGGACAACCGGCAAGCTGGTGTTGGCGGGCCCCAGAAGGATCTCGATCGCCTGAGCCTCACGGACTCCTTCGGAATCGGCTTCCAAATGCGTCGTCACGAAACGGAAGCTCTTGCCCCGAACGTGCGCGTCCACCGAGGCCCAGCCGCGTTGCAAGACGAAGGTGAAGTCGGGGGAGATCGGAAATTCGAGGTTCGTCGCAAAATGGCCGGTCTGCGGGTTGAAGAGCTCCAGGTCGGTTCGTGCAAGGATGACCTCGCGGTCGGTCAAGCGAATATCGGAGAGCTTTCTAGCGGACTCGGACAGGAACCCGGGAAATTCTGCGTCGAATCCAGTCTCCTCGGCGACCACATCGTAGTGAAGGCCGCGCCTCTTGAGCGCATCCAGCAGGATCTTGACGAAGTCGTACTCGACGTGTTTGGCGTTGCCCATGACGAAGTCGGCGGGAGTCTGGCTGCGCCAGAGCTCGGCCTCCTGAAGGCCGATCAAGTCCGGCTCGGACTCGGCGATCTCACGTGCGAGCCCCTCGGCTCGGGCGGGAAAGTCGGTGAGCTTCACCTTGGCCCAGACCTCCGAAACGGCCGTGATGATCTCGATCGGGACTCCGCCGATGATGGCCACGATCGCCGGAGTGAGGTCGGCGCCGACATAGAGATTCCTCGTCATGACGGTTACGTTCTTCGGCTTGTTCGCCTGCGGGGGCGTAGCCGCCAAGAGAGGCGCGGCGGCGGCGAGGACGAGAAAGGCCCAGCAGAGGGACGAAATACGTTGACGGGCGTTCATGACAAACTCCTTTCTCCGAGGGTTAGTCCCGCACTAGCGGCTCCGCCAGATTCGTTCCGATCATTTACGGCCCTTCCCTGGCGGAGAAGCCGACGGGCTCTAGTCTAACGACGATTCGGGCGGGGTCGAGCCGATAGGCCGCGCCGTTCCGGAAGTCGGTCAGAAACCCGATCGCCGGAAGGGCGGCTCCGCCGACCCACGCGCCTTTGGTCGCCTGCTCCAGCCCGCCGAACCATCCGTTGTCGTTCGACGTCGAGGCGCCCGCAGAGGCGCCGCCGAGGACGCCCGCCGGAATTCCGACGAAGTTCAACCAGACGAGCCCCGAGGTGCGCCGCTCGAGGAGGATGGTCTTCGGCGCGAACCCCTCCTTCTCGATCCGGATCTGCGTGTTCTTGACCTTGCGCGAGAGCTTCAGGACCCCCGGCGTCGTCACCTGCTGGTTTCCCGAGGTGGCCGTAGCTCCAGGAGGATCCGTGAAGATCTCCACCTTCTGGCGAGTGCCGTGGACGATGCTCGCGCACCCTCCCGCCAGGAGGAGGAGAGGCAGGGAGAGAAGGCGAGTGAGCGCCGGAGGCGATTTCACGAGCGACTCCTTATCTGCTGTCTCGCTTCATTGGAGTCAGCGGCAGCCAACCGTTACGATTGAGTCCGAGCCTCTGAAGGCCTGTCCTTGAAGCGTCTCTCCCGTGATGGAGACGGACGTGTCACCGCACGCGATGCCCGATTCCTGTGTCCGAAAGTGGAGAAGAAGATCGAGACGGCCGTCGCC
>JBKPBH010000028.1:0-6797 GCA_046726795.1 Acidobacteriota bacterium | reverse complement strand
GCCCTCTACAAGAAGTTCGAAAAGGACCATCCCGACTCCAGGTACCTTCCCCAGGTCCGGGCGCTGGCCGAGCGTCTGGCCGGCGAAAAGCCGAAATCATGACGCCCCTTCGCGCTCTTCTCGTGGCGGGCCTTCTCCTCCAAGGCACCGCGGGGGCGGCCCTTCCCGCTCCGGCGCCCGCGACGCTCTTGAGAGTCGAAGCGCGCGTCGCTCCCGCGACTGCGGGCGCGACGCTGAAGGTGGACGCGTCTCTCTCCGCCGGGTGGCACGTCAACAGCCACGTTCCCTCCGAGGATTACCTGATCGCGACCTCGGTCCGCGTCGATCCCACGGGCGGCGTGCGCGCGGGAGGAGCGCGGTATCCGGAAGGCCGGATGAAGAAGTTCTCCTTCGCGGACAAACCGCTGTCCGTTTACGAGGGCTCCTTCACTGTGGAGGTGCCCCTGACGTTCGAGGGCGCGGCGCCCCCGGAGGTGACGGGAGCCGTCGAGTTCCAGGCGTGCAACGACACGCAGTGCCTGGCGCCGGCCTCCGTCCCGTTCCACGCGAGCGCCTCGGGTTTGGGAGCGGCTCCGAAGCTCTCCGGCGGCGCGGTCCCTCTTTCGCAGGCCCCCGGGGAATCGCAAGCCGCCGCGTCCACGGCCGCGGCGGGCGCCTCGGAGGACTTCGGTCGTCTCCTCGAACGCCGGGGGTTCCCCTTCGTCCTGCTTCTTCTCTTCGCGGGGGGCTTGGCTCTCAACCTGACGCCTTGCGTCTATCCCGTGATCCCCCTGACGGTCAGCTTCTTCGGCGGCCAGGCGAAGGGAGAAACCGGGCGCGTCTTCGGTCTCGCCGCGATCTATGTCCTCGGAATGGCGACGACCTACTCGGCCCTCGGAGTGGCGGCGGGCCTCTCCGGCAAGCTCTTCGGGGCCGCGTTGCAATCCCCCTGGGTGCTCGCCGGCGTGGCGGGGGTCCTCGTCGCGCTCGCGCTCTCGATGTTCGGGCTCTACGACATCCGGATGCCGACCGCGCTCGTGCAGAAGACGGGGGCGAGGTCGGGGCGCGCGGGCGCGTACGCGATGGGTCTTCTCGTCGGAGTCGTGGCGGCGCCCTGCGTGGGGCCCTTCGTGCTCGGGCTCCTGGCCTTCGTGGCGGCGCGGCAGGACGCGGCCCTCGGGTTCCTCTTCTTCTTCGTGCTCTCGCTCGGCCTGGGCCTCCCCTATCTCTTCCTCGCGGCCTTCTCGGGGAGCCTCTCGCGGCTTCCCCGCGCCGGAGAGTGGATGGAAGGGGTCAAGTCTGTCTTCGGCTGGATCCTTCTGGCGATGGCCGCGTACTTCCTGCGGACGGCCCTGCCGCGTCCCGCCGGTGACTGGCTCCTGCCCGCGGTCCTCGCGGCCGGCGCCATCGTCCTCGCGGTTCGTGGAGCGAAGCTCCGTCCCGCTGCCCGCGCGGCAGCCGCCGTCGTTTTTCTGGCCGCCGCGATCTTCTTCCTTCCGAGAGGGACGAGCGCCGCTGCGGCGCCGAACTGGCGCCCCTATTCCGAGGCGGATGTCGGGAGGGCCGGTCGCTCGGCCGTGATCGATTTTTCCGCCTCCTGGTGCGCGCCCTGCCGCGAGCTCGACGAGAAGACCTTCTCGGATCCGCGCGTGCGGCGAGAGCTCGAAAGGCGCGCGCTCTTCAAGGCGGACATGACCCGGTCGGCCTCACCGGACGTCTTGGCCCTCTCGGGCAAATATGCGATCCTCGGCGTCCCCACGATCGTGTTCCTGGACGCTACCGGCCGGGAGAGAGGCGATCTGCGACTCGTCGGATTCGAAGACGCGGATTCCTTCTTGAAGCGGCTGCAGAATGCGCCGTGAACTAAGTCCTTGGTCCTTAGTCAAGGCAACGGCAGCACGAACTAAGGACTACGGACTTCGGACTAGGGACTTCGGACTAGGGACTCTTCATCCCGGGAGCCGTCCCAGCTTCCTCAAGGCCTCCTTGGCAGCCTTGCGCTGTGCTTCTCGCTTGGAGGCGCCGCGTCCGTAGGCGAATGCGTCGCCGTTCCAGAAAACCTGGATGACGAAGACCTTTTCGTGATCCGGCCCATACTCGTCCACGATCCGATACTCCGGGAGCGGAAGGCCCAGGGCCTGCGCCGACTCCTGAAGCGCCGTCTTGTAGTCCTGGAAGGAGAGGTCGCCGATGTCGATGCCCGTTACGTCGGGCAGGAAGATGCGCCGCAGGAATGCCTCCGCGGCGGACAGGCCGCCGTCGAGGTAGATGGCCGCGACGACCGCCTCGAAGCCGTCGGCCAACAGCGAGAGCTTCTCGGCGCCTCCCGAGCGCGCCTCCCCTGCTCCCATCCGGAGATACCGGCCGATCCCGAGCGCCCGCCCCTTGGCAGAGAGCATGGAGGCGGACACCAGGTGGGCCTTGATCTTCGAGAGCGCGCCTTCCTGCAGGTTCGGGAAGGACCGGTAGATCAGCTCCCCGATGACGAAGCCGAGGACCGTATCCCCGAGGAATTCCAGCCGCTCGTTGTGCGAGGAAGACGTCTCCCGGCGCTCGTTTGCATAGGACTTGTGCGTCAGGGCGCGCGCCAGAAGCTCCCGATCACGGAAGGTGTAGCCGAGAAGCCGCTCGAAGTCGGAAGAAGTCTCCGCGACGGCGTCGTTCATCGATGACATCCTGCGTTCGTGCTCTGGTGCCGGAGGCCGGAGTCGAACCGGCACGGGCCTTTCGGCCCTCGGGATTTTAAGTCCCGTGCGTCTACCAATTTCGCCACTCCGGCCATACAAACCGCAAGTCGGAAGGCGGGAGAAGCGAGACGGAAGACGCAGGCCGGTCGTGCCGCCTGACGTCTCGCCTCGTCCGCTTACCGGCTCGTCCTTCGCGTTTGGAGGCGACGGGGGGATTCGAACCCCCGCATAAAGGTTTTGCAGACCTCTCCCTTAACCACTTGGGTACGTCGCCACAGGCCGGGCATTTTAGCAGGCTGACCCGGGGTCGGGTCCCGGGGCTTCTTGAGAGCTCTCAGGCTGGCCGCGCGACGCGACCGCCACAGACCAAAGCCAGTCAGGCGCCGGCGTAATCGCGAATCAAGCCCGTCACGACGCCCTGCACCGTCACGTCGCGGGCGTCCACGGTCAGCGGTTTCATCGAGGTGTTGGCCGGCTGGAGCCGGATTCGCGCTCCCTCGGCATAGTACCGTTTCAGGGTCGCCTCGCCGCGGACCAGCGCGACGACAGTCTGCCCGTTGCGCGCGGTCGATCGGCGGGCCACCACGACGTAGTCGCCATCCCGGATGCCATCCTCGATCATGGAATCCCCGCGCACGCGAAGGACGAAATGCTCCCCTTTTCCGAGGAGCGATGCCGGGACCTCGATTCTCTCCTCGTCGGGAAAGGGCTCGATGGGCCGTCCCGCGGCAACGTACCCGAGCAGCGCCACGTCGCGCGAGGAGGGTCGCTCGATGGCGGGCGAGATCCCGCGGCTGCGATTCGACTGCCTGGCCAGGGCGCCTTTCTCCTCGAGCCGTTTGAGATGCTTCTGGACCGTGCCGAAGGAAGAGAGGCCGAAATTCTCCCGGATCTCGCGCTGGGTGGGCGAGATCCCGTGGCTCTCACGGTAGGACCGGATGAAATCGAGCACATCCTTCTGGCGTCTGGTGAGATTCATGAGTCTCCTTATTTCGTAAGGAGTAAAACTAGATTCCCAAAATTAAATTAGGCCGAGGGACCACCGCGGCCGTCCCCGGGCCCTGGGGAACGGCCCATCGGCCTATCGGCAGTGTAGGCGTAACATTGGCGTAAGTCAAGTCGGCCTCGTCCGGGGCAACCCAGTCAGGACTCGGGTCGTGCGCATCAGGCCTTGACGCTCGGTACCTGCGGGACTTCGACCCTGCGGCTGCGCTGGGGCAAGCCGCACGGCATGGGCCACGTGATGTGAGGCCTTCCAATGACGGAAGGCGTTTCCGGACTCAAGAGGTCTTCGAGGCTTTTTCGATCGCCTGAGCCCAGCTCACTCCCTCGGCGATCACCTTCGCGTAGTAGCGGCTCATAGCGCCGGAAGTTTCCGGGGCGATCCGGCCAGGATCCGGCGACACCGACAGCGAGACGCCGTCGAGCCCGGCCAGGACGCCGTCGCGCAGCAACGGCCGCACCCACACGAGGGGCTCCGTGCCGACGTCTGTGACGGTCGCGCGCCGGATCGTCCCGTCCGGACCGAACGCGACGCCGATGCCTAGGGGTCCGTGCTGCGACGGCATCCAGAGAAAGACCACGCTTCCGACCAGACGCCCGCCCTCTTCGCGCCCCACGTAGATCTTCGTGTCATCGCCGGAAGGCGTCCATCCGGTCTCGCTGCGAACGGCCGCCCGGGCCGGCGCATGGAAAGTCTTCTCGAAGAACTTCGTGGCTCCAGGCAGAGACGCCTTGACGAAGTCTCCCCGACGCATGAGAACGACGTTGGGCGTGACGTGCGCCTTCAAGGCCAACGCGACGCCGAGCGCCACGGCGAACAGAATCCCCTTACGCATCTGCTTCTCCTTTTTCCGAATTCGAAAGCCAGCACTGCTTGAGCGTCAGACCCAGCACGGCCAGGTAGACCAGACCCATCAGGACTCCGCCCAAGACCGCGACGGCGCCCCACAGACGCCCGGACTCGCTCCAGAGGTGCGCGCCCCAGAGTCCGACGAAGTCCAGCAGCGGCGCGGCGAACGCGAGCAGCACGAGCGCCACCCGACGACCCGACGTGAGACGGAGGGCGAAGACGATCAGGGCGAGGAACGCGGCCGTGATGGCGTAAACCGGGATATGTACGTGAGAGTCCTGTACGAGCAGCTCCCGATCGATGTGATGCTTCGGCTCGTTCAAGGTCTCCACGTCCACGGGTTTCTCTCCGGCAGCGGCCCCGGACATGCCGTGTCGCTCGTGCCCCGAGGCTCCGACGGCCGAGGCGACTCCCTCCGGAGTGAAGGACGCGAAGTTGCGAACCTCCCAGGCTCCGAACAGGTTCGCGAGGCCGAGCAGCAGCAGGAAGAGTGTCGCTGCGAGCCGGACCTCCAGGGCGCTGCCGGGGAGCTTTCCCATGCGACTCCTAGAAGAGAAAGACCGTCTGAAGAGTGGCGGAGGAATGATCCCGTCTTCCCTCCTCGGATCCGGCCGACCGGAAGACGGGCTCCGTCGAGCGGTCGTACCGCAAATCCAGCCGGACCGAGACCTCGGGAAGACGCAGAGACGTGCGGTCGAGATACCGGAAGATGCCGAAGAAACCGCCTCCGACCAGATACTGCGGCGATACCGTCAGCGAGCGCAGCACCTGACGTTGTCCGGTGCGGGAGCCGTCGCGGTCGTCGAAGTACTCGCCCCGGAGTGTCACTCCCCAGTTCCGTCCGAATCGGTGATGCGTGAAAGCCATGCCGGAGTACCACTCGGCCGCGCCGCCGTCCTCCGCGGAGTGCGGCTCGCGTCCGAACACGGCTTCGCCTCCGAAGACCCAATTCGAGGCTGGCTGGAACAGCAGCGTCGCGACGGCCGTTGCTCGCGCGTCGCCGCTGCGATCGTCTTTCTCGCCGCCATAGATTCCTCCGAGGCCCACATGGGCGGACAGAGATGGGCTCCAGAGGCCGTAAACCGCGACGGTCTTGGCCTTGTTGTTGTCCCGGTCCACGTCCCAGCCGTTCGCCACGATGGCCCAGACATCCAGAGATGGGGAGACCGCATCGTAGACCTCGACGCCCGTGAACTTGACGGGGCGGGCAAACTGGAACGTGAAGGAGTTCGTGGCCTGGAAATTGAGGGGCGCGTCGTCTCTCTCGATCGCGAGAGGCGAGTCGAACTTCCCGAACGTAACCGCCAGGCCGCTGTGAGCCGACGGGGTCCAGGTCAGCTGCAGGTTGTCGATGTCGGTCACGATGTCGGACTCGGACTTGTCGGAGAGAAAGGGCGAGGACTCTTCGCGCGACACAGTCAACTGCGCGAAGACGGAGAGATGATTCGAGATCACCTTGGAGAACGCCACCGCGAGCGCGCTGTCGCCAAAAGAATTGTGGTCGGTGTTGAAGTCGTAAGTGTAATTCCCGACGCCGAATCCCGTAATCGAGAGACGCCGCTCGGGGCTCTCGTCGAAGAGCGCGACCTCCGGCGGCCGGGCGATCGCGTCGGGGGAGATCGGCCTCTCCTGCGCCTGGATCGGCATGGCCATGACGAGGATGATCGAAGAGAGGCAACCAATGACGGTTCTCACACACTCCTCCTCTGAAACGTCTTTTCGGTCGGACGAAAGGATCGCGCCTAGGCGCGGGGAGGAGGATCGAAGACGGCCGGAACCCTCAGGACCGCTGGAGTCAGAACGCCCGGTCCGAGAAGTCCGGCCAATGCCGGCGCGGGAAGGACATTCGCCGCGGGTAAGACCAGAACCGTCAGGGGCACGGGGGACGCTTCCTCGTGCGAACCGCATCCGTTCGTCCAGGCGCACGAGTCCTGTCTCGCCGGACACCTGTCGGCGCTCCCCGGGCAGCAACAAGCCGAACCCGAGGTGGCGCGAGCAAGCGGCCCGAGCAATCCGACGAGCAGGAGAAACAGGGCGAGATACCCAATTCGCCTCATGGCTCCCTATCAAGATAGCGAAATCGACCGGCCCTGTCCAATGACGCCGATCCCCGTCGGCGTGTCGGTTGGTCGGGGCGAGTGGATTTGAACCACCGACCACTCGGTCCCGAAGACTCCGACCGGGAGCGCCGATGACACTGCATGAGCCAAATTGCTTCGGATTTGCGGCGCGATCGAGAGACTTGGCTCTCGCTGACACTGCCCGACAACAGGTGATTT
>JBKPBH010000027.1:0-76800 GCA_046726795.1 Acidobacteriota bacterium | reverse complement strand
GGTTGTAGGAGGTCGACCGGGTCGAGGTGTCGCAGGTCGCGGTGATGTCGTCGCGGTCTCCGGTCCCGAACGCGATCCCGAGCATCGGCTGCCCCCCCGAAGTCAGCCCGAGGTAGACGACCGAGGGTCGGTAGTAGATCGGGAAGTACTGCGTCGAGGTTCCGCCCGGCTGCGGAGCCTGGAAAAGGAGGAGCGGGGAAAGAGCGCTCCCATCCGACTTCTGAAGCTTGGAGGACCATCGGTCGGTCGGCGTGCTCGACCCGATCTTTAAGTCCCTCAGGTCCAGCCGCCACACCTGCCCGAGCAGGTCGCCGAAGTACACGTAATCGAGCAGGCCGTCGTTGTTCAGATCGATGGCCGAGGGCTCCGACGGGATTGACGCGAAGTTCACGCTGACGTTTCCGGAGCCGAAGTTGGCCGAGCCGGACTTGACCTTGTACAGGACGAAGCCGGTCTCCACGTCCACGATGTAGAACCAGTTGCCGCGGCGATTCTTCCGCTCCCGATCGAAGCCGCCGCCGAAGAGCGCGACGTAGCGCTCGTCTGTGCAGTTGCCGGCGTTGTCCTTGGCGACGCAGATGCGTCCCAGCCCCGGTTTCGACCAGCTCTCGCCCATGTCGGGATATCCGTTGGAGTCGGCGTCGCTCGCGTCCTGGATCTCCCAGAGTACGGTCGGCCACTTGGATGGGCAGTTGGACCCGCCATCCAGGCAGCCGGGGCTCGCGTAGGAGCCGTTGGTCTCGATGCCTCCGCTGGAGGGCTCTGGCTGCGTCACATCCAGGGCATAGACCGCCGACGCCGAGTTCTGGAACGCCGTCGTGGTATTCAACGGCGGGCAGGGTGTCTGGCCCTCGAAGGCGGAGCCTTCCCGCATCATGCCGACGATGATGCTGTGCCATGCACGGTTGGCCGCCTTCGGCGTACCGTTGTGATTGACGTCGATGAACATGTCGGCTCCGGCAGGGGCGCCGTCCGCCGTCCATTCGTCCGTCTTGTCCTGGAGGCCCAGCGAGTCTTTCAGGTTCGGGTACACCTGCATGATCGACCGGGGGGCATAGGCGAAGAGCTCGGTTCCCGTTCCGAAGTCGTAGCACGCCGTCAGCCCGCCCGTGCAGACGGAGGTGTTCCGATTCCAGACCCCCACGTCGAAGGCGTGGAGCAGGCCGTCGTTGGCTCCGGCATAGAGGGTGCGCCGGCGATGCTGGTGCTTGTTGAAGAAGTCCTGGTAGTTGTGAAAATTCGTCTGGTAATAGAAGACGTTTTCGGGTTCCGCCACGAGAAGCGGGTTCGAATGAAAGATATCCCCGAGCTTGAGCGGTCCGGAGGGGGACGCATAGTAGTGGGGGTCGCCGACCGGGAAGGCCGCCTGGCCGTTCGCCGCGCGGATCTCCTTGATCACGGAGTCGCGGTCCCCTCGAATGAACCGGACGCTCTGTCCGGCGCTCGTGTCGCTCAGGAGGCACGGGGGCGTCGAGCAGCCCGTCTGCGTTCCGGACGCCGGCGGAGCGGACTGCGACGTCAGCAGGAGCTTCAAGAACTTCCAGTACGAGGCGGAGGTCGAGACCAGGAACGGCTCGGAGGTCTCCGGCACCGGCTCGGTCGCGGCCGTGGACGATCCATTGATCGGAAGGGTCGCGGGCAGGGTGCTCAGGCCGGCCACGGTGGACGGGAGCGACCACAGGATGCGCCGACCCGAGTAGTTGAAGATGGGGATGACATGGCCACCGATCGGCAGATCGTTGCTGGTGTCGTTGTAAGTGGCTCCCTGGGTCAGCGTCGCCCCGGCCGCCAGGTCCGCGACTCCGCTCGGGTCGCTCGGCGCGAGCGGCACCCCGGCTAGATTGATCTGCGCATTCCACTGGAGCGTCGGGAACTGGTTGCACGGCGCGTCGAGCGTCACATTGTTGTTCGCATCATTCGGATCCCGGACGGTCGAGACGCAATCGGTGCCATCCGGGTTCTGCGCGTGCGTGTCCGGCGCGACCGGGTCGGGGTTGATCGCCCCGTTGGGCAGCAGCTTATAAGCCCTCAGCGCTCCGTCCCAGATGGACCGATTCTTGCGCGCGTTGAACGTCGCCAGGTACGCCATCTGGCCATTGCCGGCCTGCACCGAGGAGATCGTCGCGGAGGCGAAGTCCTCGGTGGCCTCGTTGATCCGGCCCAGGATGGCGATAAACGCGTCGCTCAAGTCCCTCGTCACCTGGACGGGATCCGTGGACGTGACCGGAAAGACTCCCTGGTGTGTCGAGTCCTCGGAGCCCGAGGTCGTCGCGATGCAGTGGGCTTCCGTGGCCTGCGCCGTGCCTTCGGGAACGCCGAGCGAGATCACGTAGACGGGAATGTGGTGAGACTTCAGGCTGACGAGGTACTTGGAGGTCGCAGTCTGGCTGCAGTTGGGCCCGCAGGCCTGGAATGTATCGGAGAGCAGGATGATGGCGCCAGTTCGGCAGGACTTGTTCGGATCGTCCTGGCGCACTCCGTTGGCGAAACAGTCCGTCGTGCTGAAGTAGCTGTCCGCGTTGGCGAACATCTTGTCTTCGGGGATGTGGTTGTCGTTGGAGCTCATGAGAGCGACCTGGTCCTCGGGCCCGCTGCCGGTGTGCACGACCGTTGAGCTGCAAAGCGCTGGATCGTCGTCGGGCGGGTTGGAGGCCGTGTAGGTGCCGGTCGCTCCGGGTGCATAGTGAATGACCGAGGACATGGGGCGGGAGTAGCGCACCACGCAGCCGCGGGATTGCTCCGGAGGCTGCGAGCAGGTGGTCAGGGAGCAGGCGAGATCGCTGTTGTAGTCCCGCGGGATGCCGATCGCCGGAAGGCTGTTCTGGACGAACCAGCCTCCGCAGTCCGAGTTCAAGATCCAGTTGCCAGCCTTCATGAAACCCATGTAGAGGCCCGCATCCGGGCCGGTCGAGAAGACGTTCGCGAAGGCGTCGTTGGTGGAGAGGCTGGCCGAACAGGTCAGAGAGACCGTGCCGGGGTTGCCGGCCGGGGTCTGAGCCTGGGTGGTCCAGGTGGTCGGGTTTCCCGGCGGCGTCCCCGTCTGGTACTCCTTGACCATGGTGACGGAGAGCTGCCCGTAGGGCTGCCCGCTGCCGACCGCGACGAGGTGCGCCGCCACGCGGTGGCTCTTGTCGATGCTCTCGATGGCGTAGCCCACGCAGGTGTTCGACGTGCAGGTGCCCGTTGCGCCCGCCGGCTGGTCGCCGAACCAGGACCCCACGAGAGTCGTGCCGGCGATGCCGAATGTCTCGGTGTTGCCGGCCGAGGAAATCGGGCCCCCGCCGCTGGTGCCGAGCTCGTGGTACGTGCCGACGGCCATCTGGAAGGCGTCGCCCGGGTAGTCGTAGGCGGCGCCGGAGATCGTGGTGTTGGTCGTGAACTTGTAGCTCCAGTACTTATGCGTGACGGACTCCTGGTGGTAGGAGTACCAGGAGAGGCCGAAATTGAAAAAGTTGCTGTTCTGCTGAACGACGGCGTTGATGACGCCTTTGGACAGCCCGAATTTGGAAACCGGGGAGTCCTGGTATTGCCCGTCGGCGGGGAGGTTGGGCGTCGTCCCCTGCACGTAAGGCAGATATTGCATCGAGAACGTGTTCGAAAGGATGACGATCACGTTGGGATTCGAGGTGCCCTGACGGAGCAGATCCTTGTCGTCGGCCAGGCTCGCGGTGGCAACGCTTAGGGCCGCGGCCATGAGGACCACGGTCCGGCGGCGAAATCGGGTCGCGGGCATCCGGCTCATTGGGGGACGATGCTCAAGACCTGCGGATAGATTCCGATGTCGGCCTGGATGGTCTTCGACGCCTGGATCGAGGTCGCGCTTGCCGTGGAGGCGATCGTGAACAGGCTCTCGACCATCTGCGGAGTGCCGTAGGTCGTGCCCTGGGACAGCAGGGAGTCCCCGGGATGGACTTGCTGGCCGATCATGAGCGGTCTCGAGACGACGACGTGGATGTCCCCCGCGCCCGAGCCGGCGTAGTTGCTCGAGACTCCGACCGGCATCGTGCCCCCGAGGTAGTTCACGTCCGATCGCAGCTTGGCGGCGCAGTACTCGATCCCCGAATCGGCCGCGTAGAAGACCTTCGAGACCTTCGTCTCGTTGCCCGAGAGGGTCAGGTCCATCGAGGTGGCGAGCATCGTCGCGAGCCCTGCCACCGTGATGATGAGCAGCACGAAGATCGCGAGGAAGAGCACGAAGCCCTCCTCCGTCCGAGCGGGTCCCCCGCGGCGAGCCCGGCGCGGTCTCACTGGAAATTCCTCAAGGAGACGGCCAGGGCCTGGACGCGCCTCTGATAGGGGCGTCCGGTAATGGACGGATCGGACATCGGTTTGGCGGTTGAGTCGAGGGTCAAGACGCCCGTGGCGCCCGGGCCCGAATACTTGATCTCCGGGTCGCGCGATTTGACGACGAGCGAGACCCAGAGCGAGCGAAGCCGGGGCTTGGCCAGCGCCGGAGCCGTGTCGGAGGTCGCCACCGTCGCGTCGAGGAAGAAGTCCACGGAGCCGGTGCGTGGGATGGCCGTGGCGGGTGTTCCCAGAGAGCCGTCCACCTCGCCGGCGATGTTGCCGACCCATTCGTCCTTGTTGGAGTCCGTGCTCAGGGCGACCGGGTCGGCGCCGCCGTCCAACGTCGAACCGTCCGCGCCGTCCACGCCGTAAGCCACCTGGAAGTCTTCGGCCTCGTCGACGAGCGGCTGGATGTCGTAGTTGCCCGAGGACGGATCGTAGTTGGCCATCGCCAGGGTTGGATGTGTGTCGCCCGATCCCGGCGAGGTCCCCTCATCCACGAAGAAGACGATGTCGTCCACGGCGCCGCAGACGAACGGGTTCGCAAGCGACGGCGCGCCCGACGCGGCGGCGTTCAAGACTTTGGCCTTCGAGTCGGAGGGGTTCATGGCGAAGGAAAATGTGGAGGCACCCCCCGACGTGGAATAGGTGTACCAGGAGCCGGCGGCGTCCGCGGTGACGAGGCCGACGTAGTAGAGCGGCACGAGATAGGTCTGGCCCGAGACAGTCACCGGCTGAGAGGCCGAGTCCCCGACGACCAGATAGAACGGGCGCGTCTTGGCGGCGAGGGAAGGCTTCTGGCCCGCGGGGTAGTTCACGACGCCGTTGATCGCGGTGGAGCGGATGGTCACCGTGATCTGCGAGGTTCCGTCGCAGCTGCCGGCGCAGGCCACGTCGGCCGGCCCGATCGCGAACTTGTCGCCCAGGATGATCCCGCGGACCTCCACGACGTCGGTGCCGGGCCGCACCGCGTGGGCCTGGCCCGAGATGTCTTTGATCGTCTTGCCCGCGGGCGCGTTGTCGTAGATCGGCAGGACCGAATTGCCGTAGAAGAGCTGACCCACCCGCGCCTGGCGGATCACGCGGGCGACCTCGTAGATGCCTCCGCGGGAGGCCTGCTGGGCCTGCGAGATGTTGGACTCCCGCTTGGAGATGCGGTTGGAGGAATCCAGCAGCGAATAGAGGCCGAGCGTCACCGGGACCATCACCGCGAGGGTGACCACGGCTTCGATGACCGTGAACCCGCGTTCAGCTCGCATCGCGAAACCGCACGAAGACCGACTGTTGGGTCTGACGGAGCCCGGGAAACGGCCCGATCGTGGCTCCGACCGTGACCGTGATCTTCTTTAAGCCGTAGGCTCCGGGAGTTGAAACGCGCGTCGTCAGGTCCGCGCCGAATTGCTCGATGGTGTAGGTGCGTCGGTAGGGGTAGCGGTACCAGCCGCTCCCGGGCGAGCTCGTGGCGGTCGAGGTGGCTCCGGTGGAAGGGTTGTACCAGCCGGGCAGATCGTTGTCGCAGCTGGTGTTGTGGCCCACGACGCTTCCGCTCCCCGTCGTCGTCAGGCCGCCCGGTCCGGCGGCGTTGTCGCCGTCGGGCACCGCGAGCCTGGGGTCGGTCGTGGGGTAGCCGATCAGCTCCTCGAGCTTTTCGCGAGCCAGCGTGTTGGCCCCTCCGAGCTGGTTCGAGGAGGCGTCCGTCTTGACGGCTCCGGCGAAGAGCGGGGCCACCGCGAGAAGCCCGAAGGAGAGCAGAACAAGGGCGAACAAGACCTCGATGATCGTCACGCCTTTTTCCGGGCCGCTCCGCGTCCGCCCCGGCTGCGTCATTGCCACGACCAGTTTCCCGAGACGTAACCGCTGCCCGGCCGGTACTTGTCCACTCGCAGGCCGCTCGAGATCGCGCTCGAGATCGTGACGCGGAAGAAGTTCTTGCCGATCGCGTCGGCGAAATAGATCCCCCGCCCGAAGGGAGCCGTAGCCTGGGGAGATCCCGAATTGGCGTTCTGCGGCGCCGCGATCCCTCCGGTGGGGAGAAAGACGATCCGATTGGTCAGGTCCGCATTGACGGCGCCGTTGACGGCGTAGCCGTCGAAGGGGGCGCCGGCAGCCAGGTCGTCCTTCGCGCCGCCGTGGATCCAGAAACGCACGTGGCCGTCGACGTCCACGGCGGGATTCAGCGACGGCTCCCCGGTCTCCTGCAGACAGTCTCCGTCGTTGGCCGAGGTGGCGGTCAGGTCCGCCTTGTCCCGAAAGGCCTGAAGATGAATGGAGTTGTCCGGGTTCTTGCTGATGAGCACGACGACGTTCGCGCCTGTCTTGACAGCCTGCAGCCGTGCCGCAGCGAGAGTCGACCGGATCGTGTTGACCGCCCCGACCCCTTCGGCCCGGCGGATCATGGTTCCGGCAAACGGCATCGCGACCAGAACGCCCATCGCCATCAAGCCGACGACGAGCATGTTCTCGATGAGTCCGAACCCGCGGCAGGACTGAGTTCTGGCCATCACGCTTTGGCCGCCTTTCCTTCTGCTCCAGCAATGGAGGCGGACGAGCCGTATCCGTTTCTGAAGGTCGCTTCAGGCTAGGCCGGAGGAGGGGATCAAGACTACTGGCCGGGGGTTCAAAGAAAGGTCAGGAAGATTCTGTACGAACGACTGGCCGGAGGGACAGGTTTTCGGTATCGCGCCGGCTCAGTGCTCGAGTCCGTATTCCTTGATCTTGTTGTAGATCGTCTTCAAGGAAAGCTTCAGGAGCTCGGCGGTCTTCTTCTTGTTGCCTCGGGCGAACCTCAAGGTCCTCAGGATCAGACGCCGCTCGACGTTGGCGAGCGAGTCGCCGACGGCGACGCGCACGACAGGAGCCTTCTGACGCCGCAGCCGGCGGGATGCGGGAGGGCGTCCGAGCACGGAGGTCACCACCGTCGCCCCGATCGCGGGTCCGTCGGCGAGCGAGGCGGCTCTCCGGACGGCATCCTGAAGCTCCCGAACGTTGGCGGGCCACGCGTGGGCGAGAAGCGCGTCCATCGCCTCCGGATCGAAGGTCAGCGTGCCGTCGATGTCGTGGAGGAACCGCCGCGCGAGCAGCTCGATGTCCTCTCCCCGTTCGCGCAATGGAGGCAGATGGACGATGTGGCCCTGGAGGGCTTCGGCGAGCCCCGGCAGGAGGCACCCGGCCTCGAGAGCCTGCTGCGGATCCTGGTCGGTCGAGAGGACGAGCCGCCGGCCGCGGGGCCGCTCGATCTCCGTCAGGAGGATCTTCTGGACGCCGAGATCCGCGCGCTCGATGGCGGTCACGAAGACAGTCCCTCCCGCCCCCTCGGGCGCCGAAGTCTGACCGGCCGCAACCGTCCAGAACGGCTCGGATCCGTGCCGGGAGAGGCCGTGTATGGCGCGCGCCGCGGCCTCCTTCTCGGTGCCCGCCTCCCCCGTCAGCAGGACGGCCGCGTCGGTCGAGGCCTCCCGTTCGATCGATGCCAGCGCCGATTTCCAACGGGGCGACTGGCCGGCCAGAGACATCGCGATCTCCGTCCGGGCCAGGCGCAGGCGCATCTGCTCGAGCCATCCCTCTCTCTCGCGGCGCTTCTCGAGCCTCGAGCGCAGAAGAGCCACGCGGCCCGCCGAAACGGGCCTCCAGAGGAAATCGTGCGCGCCGCGGGCCATCGCGCGGACGCCGTCCTCGAGCTTCGTCGCGTCGGCCAACGCATAGAGGGCTCGATGGGGATCGAGCCGCAGGGCTTCCTCGAAGAAACCGAAGACCTCTTCCTCGGGGAAGTCGAGCGCCGAAACGACGGCGTCCGGGAGAAACTCGCCGAGCTGCCGGGAAGCTTCCGAAATCGTCGCGACGCCTCGGACCTGGTCGCCCCCTCCGGCGAAGACGCGGCGAAGCGTGTCTCGCGATTCGGCCTGTGGATCGACGAGAAGAACCCTCATAATCGGCAGCGCGATTTTACACCGGCGGCCCGGATTCACTCACGACTCGCCTTTCTTCAATGGCACTCGCGCGACGATCCGTCCGACCTCGAGGCCCCGCGCGTTGGTCACGAGCGGCGCCAGGTGCGGCGAGAGTCCCGCGCGCGCCGCGTCCGGAAGCCGGTCCAGGCGGGCCAGGATGTCCAGGGCAACCGCGTCCCGAGCCCGCGAGGATCCGTCCTCGAGCTTGAAGGCAATTCCGAGAGCCTTGTCGCCGCTCTTGCGCGGCGCGAGCCCGATCGCGTAAACGCCCTCGGCTCCTTCTTTCCCGATCCAGCGTTCCCGCCCGGCCTCAAGAAACTCGGTCGTGAACCGGTCTTTTCCGGCCACCATCCCGGGGCTTTCCCACATCGCCCGTCGGATCCTTTCGCGGACACCGGCTCCCATCCTTCCCCCGGGCCGCGAGACTGCGCAGAGCCTCGCGTACGCAAGGGCGAGGGCCGCGAGGGGAAGATGGAAGACGGGGAGACTGCATCCGTCCACGGCGATCCCGATTCGGGAGGAGGCAACCGAACAGAAGACCCCCAGGCGCTCGACCACGACCTTCTCGATCGGATGCGAAGGGCTCCAGTACCCCTCGGGATCGAGTCCGCGAAGGCGGCATGCGAGCAGCAGCCCGGCGTGCTTGCCGGAACAATTGTTGTGGAGCGCTGTGGGTCGCTCTCCGGCAGCGATGAGAGCCCGCGCCGAGGGCTCGTGCATCGGGGCGTGCGCTCCGCAGGCCAGGTCGTCAGCAGTGAAACCGCCTCGCTCGAGAAGCCGCCTCGCGACGCGCACGTGCCGCGGCTCCCCTCCATGGGAGGCGCAGAGCAGGGCGATCTCGTCGCTGCCCAGCCGGAACGCCTTCTCGCCCCCCGCGTCTAAGAGGGCCATGGCCTGGAACGGCTTGGCCGCGGAGCGAAGGTAGATGCCCGCCTGCGGAGCGCCCGCAAACGCCGTCAGGGCGCCCTCCTCGTCCACCACCGCCACGCTCCCGCGATGGACCGATTCGACCCTCTTCCCGCGCGAGACGCGGGCGAGGATCGGCGGAGGCCCCATCGGCGAGCCTTCTATCACGGCTTTCGGCCGTGGCGATGCTTTCACGAACAGGCTGCCGAGAGAATTCAAGACCGGGCCAAGAGCATCGCTGACGCCCGGAGTCAAACGAGTAAGACCGCCTGCGACGCGATCCTTGATCGAAACGCGGGAAAGGCGGAATATTCTTTTCTGGAGGGCCGTTTGCGCGGTTTGATGCGTTCGTGGTTCTTGAGCCTTTGTCTGCTCGTCGCCGCGGGCGTAGCGATCGCCGAAGACCCTCTCCCGATCTTCCCCGACCTGGAGCTGGCCGGAGCCGACGGCGGCTCGATCCGTCTCTCCCAGCTGAGGGGCAACGTCGTCCTCTTGAACGTCTGGGCCACCTGGTGCGGCCCGTGCCGAATGGAGCTGCCGATCGTTCAGAAGATGTATGACAGGTATAGCGATCGCAACTTCGTGGTGCTCGCCGTCAATGTCGATGCCGACCGCAACAAGATCGAGCCCTTCAAGAAGAGGTACAACATCTCCCTTCCGATCTACTTCGCGTCGCCCGAGGACGCCGGCCAGATGACGGCCATGGGCATCCCCTCGACATTCATCATCGGGCCGGACCGCCTGTTGCTCGACCGTGCGGTGGGGTATTCGGAGAAGGTCGAGGAGCGCTGGAAACAGGTCATCGAAAAGCGGTTGAAACCTCAGAAGAAATCACGCTGAATCGTTCCACCTCCTTCGTCCATCGGGAGCCGACCATGAGGAAATCCCAGATCGCGCTGCTCGGGCTGTTCGTCCTCTTCTCTCCTCTCTTCGCTCGCGTCTCTCTGGCTCAGATCCGTTCCGGCACCGTGGAAATCAATCCCTTCGGGGGATATCTCTTCGGCGGACGCTTCCCGGCGGGAAGCAACGGGCTCTTCACGAGCAAGGTGGATGTGGAAGACCGCGTGACCTACGGCGGCCGCATCGGATGGAACATCACCAGCACCTTCGAGGCCGAGGCGCAATTCTCCCGGACCGAGACCCACTTCGAGAGCCCGGGCGGCGACGTGCTCTTCGAGTCGTCCCGCGGCCGCCTGGGAGACCTGACGATCGACTACACCCTGGGCTACATGACCTTCAACTTCGGCCACCGGCGCGTCGTCCCCTACGTGACGTTCGGGATGGGAGCCGCGCGCCTGGACCCAGACGTCTGCAGGGTCCGGCCGCAGCCCTGCTCCAACCCTGGCGCGGACTGGTGTTACACGGCCAGCGCCGGCGCGGGGATCAAGACTTTCGCGACGCCGCACTTCGGGTTCCGCTTCGACGGTCGCTACTACGGCACTCTCCTGCGCGGCGACCGCTGCGATTCGACGCGCCGCTGCGATCGCAACCGGAGCGACTGGCTGGGCAACGGGGACATCAACGGCGGGCTGATCCTCGCCTTCTGACGAGCCCGATCTTCCGAGCGGCGTCCCCGAGCACCTCGATGCGGACCTCGATCGTCGGCGGGAGAAGCTTCCCGATCGCCTGACCGGGCCATTCGACGGCCACCGGAGCGTCCGACACCGCGCCGGGCAGCCCCAGGATCGCCAGCTCTTTTTCCTCGTCTTTCAGGCGATAGAGATCCAGGTGGCGCAGCACGATTTCGCCCAACGCCCCCGCGTACTCGTGGAGGATCGCAAAGCTCGGCGAGGCGACCTGGCCCGCGGACGCCCCGAGACCCCGCGCCAGCCCCCGCGCCAGAGCGGTCTTGCCCGCGCCGAGCCGGCCGACCAGATAGACAACGTCGCCCGGCCCGACCGCGGCCGCCAGACGCACGCCGAACCGCTCGGTCTCCTGCTCGCTCTCGGTGCGCTCTTCCCGATTCCATGGCGCGGCGTCCCCCGCCGCACGCCTCATGACGCTCCGAGCAGCGCCCGCCGCGCCAGCGGCAGCGCGTCCGCGAGCTGTCCGGACAGGAGCCCGGCATCGCCGAGGGTCCGGGCGAGCAGCTCTCCGGCCAGGCCGTGCAGGTACGCGGCGGCGACGGCGGCTCGCTCCGCGCCGACTCCCGCTGCGAGGAGGGCTCCGGCGGCGCCGGCCAGTACGTCCCCCGAGCCGGCGGTCGCCATCAGCGGCGTGCCGGTCGGATTGACCGTGACGCGGCCGGCCGGCGTCACGATCAGGGTCGCGGCTCCTTTGAGGACCACGATCGCGCCGCTCGCCCGCGCCAGGCGCTTACCCGCCGTCAGGCGGTCCTCCTGAACGCGTGAGCTGCCGATCCGGAGCAGCCGGCCCGCCTCCCCGGGGTGAGGCGTCAGGATGGTCGTTTCCCTGCGGCGGGAGAAGACGCGGGGACGGCCGGCGAAGGCGTTCAACGCGTCCGCGTCGCACACGACGGAATACGGGGCCTCCAGCAGTCTTTCCAGAACCTCGACTGTGCCCGGAGCCGTGCCGAGCCCGGGACCGGCCACGACCGCGTCGAATCCGCCAAGCGCTTCCAGGAGCTCTTCCCCAGCCGAGGAAGCCAGAGCGCCGTTCTCTTCCGGCATCGCGCGCGTCATGGCCTCGGGGAGCGCGGAGACGACGATCGGCTCGATCGAAGCCGGACAGAAAACCGTGACGAGACCCGCGCCCGCCCGGAGGGCCCCTCGGGCTGTCAGCACCGCCGCCCCCGCCTTGCCGCGCGACCCCGCCAGGACCGCCAGGTGGCCAAAGTCGGCCTTGTGCGAATCGCCGGGACGGGGAGGCAGCCACGCGCAAAGGTCGCGGGGCTCGGCCACCGCGAGAGGCTGCGCTCGCGCCAGGAGAACCCGCCGCGGAATCCCGATGTCTTCGACGACGACTCGCCCGCAGAAGCCTCGCGCCGGCCAGAAGACGTGAGCGTGTTTGACGGCCGCAAACGCCACGGTGATCGAGGCTCTGACCGCGAGACCGAGCAGCTTGCCCGTGTCGGCCGAGAGTCCCGAGGGCAGATCCGCCGCGACCACGGGCCGACCGGCCGCGTTGATCGCGGAGACCGCGCGGGCTGCCGCGCCGGAGAGGGGTCGTGTCAGCCCGGTTCCGAAGAGAGCGTCTACGACGACGTCGGCCCCGCGCAGCCCTCGCCCAAAAGCGGCCCTCGCCACTCGACGCGAAAGGGGCACGAGATCGAGGCCGGCCTCGCGGGCCCGCTGCGCGTTCTCGGCGGCGTCTCCCCGATAGGCGGCGGGGTCGGCGAGCGTGAAGACGGACACCGAGAGGCCGCGCCCGGCGAGAAGCCGGGCGGCCGCGAGGCCATCGCCGCCGTTGTTTCCGGGGCCGCAGGCAACAGCGATCGTCCTGGCTTGAGGGTACGAGCGAACGAGCTCGGCCGCAATCCCCCGGGCGGCGTTTTCCATGAGCCGTCCGGAGGCGATGCCGCCCCGGATCGCCGCGGCGTCCGCGGCGCGCATGCGCCGCGCGTCCAAGACGGGGATCACGGAGCCTCCAGAAAGACCCCGAGCGCGCGAGCCGTCGCCCGCGGATAGTCTGGCCGCGCCGGGTCGCGACGCGCGAGGTCCCTGCGGAGCCGGTCGAGATCCTCGGGACGGTCGACGTCGTAGGCCGGCTCGAGGATGGACGCCCGTAGGGCCAGGGCCTCGAAGCGCTGCCGGGTCGTCCTCAGGACGGACGACGACGACCATGGGATTCCGGAAAAGACCTTCCGGACGGGAGCACGCGACGCGAGCCCGATCGCGCAGTAACCGCCGTCGTCCGCCGGGATCACGACGGCGTCGTCGCCGCCGGCGAGGTGGCCGAAGGCTTGCTCGAGCAGGCGGAGCTCCAAGGCCGGGTGGTCCGATCCCACGGCGACGGCGGCCGGAGCGCCTTCGGAAAACTCGCGTTCGAAGGATGCCGCCAGACGCTCGCCGAGATCCCCGGCCGCCTGCCGGCGGCGCCGCCAGCATCCCTGAAAAAGCGCCGCCAGGGCCGGAGCGTCCGGATCGGGATCGGCGTCGAGAACCGCCTGCCACCTCCCCGGGGACGAGTAGGTCGTCGCCGCGTCCTCGAGAAAGGCCAGATACAGGGCGAGGGCTTGCGCCTCGGACAGGGGCGGCACGAGCCTCGTCTTGACGCGGCCTCGAGCGGGAGCCTTCGCGAAGAGAAGAAGGCTCGGAAGCCTGTCCACCATGTCGGGAGTGTTCAGAGTTGAGAGTCGAGAGTCAAGAGAGGGCTCCCGGGTTCCTCTCCCTTCTCGACTCTCAAGCCTCAACTCTCAACTCTTGGCTTTGGTCTCCTTCGGGAGGAGCGAGATGAACAGGTTCTTCTGGTAATAAGAGACCTGGTTCGAGATTCCGTCCCGGACGGCGAAAGCCACTCGCTGGGCGCCGGGCGCCACGGTCATCGTGAAGTCGTAGTACCAGTCCTTGCGCTGCGCCTTGTCGAGCTCCTTGGCGGGGACCGTCACAACCTGACGCTGGACCGCCAGGTCCGACTGCTTTTCCGAGTTGTCCCGGGCCACCACGTAGACGAAGAAGGTCGCCTCGTAGTGGTCGCCGGTCGGCACGAGGCCGAGCTTGCCGATCGGGACGGCGATACGGACGGGTAGGGCGAAGTTCTCCTGGTCGTAGGGGCGCTGCGCGCCGACGGAGACGCTGATGGCGAGAGGATTGTCGTCCCGCGGGTAGAAGAGGCTCGCCAGGACTCCCTCGGCTGTCTTCGTCTCGACCGTCTTCTCGAGGAACCCCTTGCGCGCGCGGACGGTCAGGCCCTTGCGCTTGACCCGCACCTCGACGGAGTGCGGGCGGTCCACCGCCGAGCGGGTCGTGCGGTAGCCGATCGAGTAGAAGTTGGAGAAGTCCGAGGACAGCTCGTCCAAGCTCTTCTTCCAGTCATTGGTGTTGATGGCGGCCATGCCGCCGGTCTGGTCCGCCATGAGCTGCAGCGGCGCCTGCGTGTTCTGGCGCAGGACGAAGTCGTTGGGGCGCGTCTCGAAGGACCGGTTCTCCGCGGAGGTGAGCTGTTCGGTCGTCAGGCCCGACGCATCGAGCGCCCAGATCGTGACCCCCTGCGCGTTGGCCGACTGGATGATGCCGGCGTATTTCGCGTTCATGTCGAACTCGAACTGCTCGAGCGTCGAAGTGCCGGCTTGGTCCCGGAACTTCCGCTGGATCTGATCGAAGAGCTCGAGCCCGGCCGTCGAGGGAATCCCCTCGGAGACGTAGACCAGGATCTTGCGCCCCTCGATTCCCGCAAGGCTGTTCATCGTGTTCTTCAACGCGTCCACGAGGAACAGGAGATCGTTGCGCAGCGAGCGGCTGTAGCTGCGCGCGATGGTCAAAGCGGAGCCGGCGTTGGTCGACTCGTCGATCTGGTGGAGGGCGTCGCGCCGCTCGGAGACGAGCGTGGTGCCGCCGCCCGTCTCCTTCTCGATCTCGTCGAGCGCGGCCACGACCTCGCTCGGCTCGGAGGTGAACTTGCGCCGGGTCTTCAGGGATCGGTTGTAGGTCACGACCATCGCCTCGGCGCGCGGGCCGATCGTCTGCTGCACGAACTCCTCGAGACGCTTGAACATCCGGTTGCGGTTCTGGGGCTGGATGTTCAGGTTGTCGATGAAGAGGATGTAGCGGGCCTTCAGGTCGACCGGGATCTCCGCGGAGGCCGCCGGGGAATCCAGGGCGACGACTTTGCCATCGTCGAGGAGGACCTTGCCTCCCGACACCGCGTAGAAGTTCGTGATCTTCTGCGGCGTGCCGTCCTGCCAGACCTCGAAGTCATCGCGGGTCAGGCCAGGGACTCGTTTCCCCTTCGAGTCGGTGACGACGACCTCGACGTTGGTGACCGCGACCTCGACCCTCTCGCTGACGGGCGGCAGCGGCTTGTCCGCGGACGAGGGGGGCTTCTGGGCCGGCTCGGGGGGTTTCTGGGCCAGGAGCGGCGCCGCGAACAGGAGCGCCGCGGCAAGGAGTCGGGGTCTTTTCAAGAGTCCTCCTGAAGTCAACGCAAACTCCTGCCGCGCCGGAATATTCCCCGCGTTTCCTGCGACGATCGGGCCGCCTCCGGCGACCGGCCAGAAGCACCCGGATGTCTCGAAAAACACTGTTGCTTTGTCGGAGAGAATTCAACAGAATTCCGCCCTCCGGGACGGGCCTCCCGGTTGACAACACGAGAGAAGGAGCAACCGAAGAATGCGGAGTCCACGTCTGGCCGCGGCGGCCATTCTTCTGATGGCGGCTGCGGGGCTGTCGGGCTGCAACAAGATCAAGGCCCGGCAGGAGATCAAGAAGGGCAACGAGTTCTTCAAGGCGACGCAGTATCAGGCCGCGCTGGCCAACTACCAGGAGGCGCTGCGTTTGGACCCGGGCGAGACGAAGCTCCACAAGTTCATTGGCGAGACCTACATGGCCCTGTACCAGCCCGGGTCCAGGCACCCCAAGGACCTCGAGTTCGCTAACAAGGCGATCCAGGAGCTGCAGACGTACCTCAAAGACTACCCCACTGACAAGAAGGTCCGGGAGTTCCTTGTCTCCATGTACCTGGCGATCGACCGCTACGACGATGCCATCCTCTTCTACCAGGACCTCCTGAAGAAGGACCCCAACGACGTCAAGGCCATGACGTCGGTCGCGGCCATGTACTTCAAGAAGGGGGACTTCAACCAGGGCCTCGAGTGGGAGAAGAAGCGGGCGGCCCTGGAGCCCAACAACCCCGAGCCCTACGTCATGGTGGGAGTTCAGGCCTGGGACCGCTCCTATCACTTCCCCGAGATCGACCCGGCCACGCGCGCCAAGATCATCGACGAAGGCATGAACGCCCTGCAGACTGCCCTGAAGATCAAGCCGGACAACTTCGACGCCCTGACGTACATGAACCTGCTCTACCGCGAGCGGGCAAAGATCGAGACCGACGACGCCAAGAAGCAGGAGGACATCGCGACCGCCGACAAGTACCGCGAGCAGGCACTCGAATTGCGTAAGAAGAGTCTCGCCACGACTCCGACGCCGGAACCGGCTAAGAAGTAACGGTGTCCTGAGGGGTCTGGAGGACAAGCATGTTCGAAGAGTCGCTGATCGAATCGGCTCCTCACAAGGGGGATTCGCGCAAGGCCGTGACCCTGCCCGTGTCGATCGCCATCCACGCGATCGTCATCGGCATCGCGCTCGGCGCCTCGATCTGGTTCGTCGAAGACGTGCCGGAGCCTCCGATTCCGGTCACCTTCTACGCCTCGGCCCCCCCCCCACCCCCCCCGCCCCCGGCGGCTGCCCCGGCGCCCAAGCCCAAGGCGCCCGAGGTCCAGAAGCAGGTGCCGGTCCGGCCGACGGAGATGGTGGCGCCGACCATCATTCCCGAGAACATCCCCAAGCCGCTCTCCGCGCCCGAGCCGGAGGCGCCGGCCGGGGTGGAAGGCGGCGTCCCGGGCGGCGTCGAAGGCGGGGTGCCGGGCGGCGTCCTGGGCGGAGTGCCGGGCGGCACGGGACCCGGCACGGGCGAAGGCGAGCCGCTTCGAGTCGGAGGCGAGGTCAAGGCCCCCGTCCTGACCAACCGCGTCGAGCCGACCTATCCCGAGGCGGCGCGCAAGGCCCGGATGGAAGGCGTCGTCATCCTGGAGGCCATCATCACGGCTTCCGGCAGCGTCGAGGACGTGAAGGTCTTGAAGTCCGTCAATCCGCTGCTGGATGCCTCCGCGGTCCGCGCGGTGCAGCAATGGAGATACAAGCCCGCCACCCTCAACGGGAGGGCGGTGCGCGTGTACCTGACCGTGACCGTGACGTTCAACTTGCACTAGGATGAGGGGGGTTGCCGGGTCGCCGGGGAGATGGAGCCCGGAAGCCTGGACGGCTTGAGAACAAGGAGAACGAGAAGGAGCGCTTCATGAGTTTTAACCCTGTGGATCTCTGGAATTCGATGACGCCTCTGGCCAAGGGCGTCTGCATCCTGCTCATCTTGATGTCCATCTATTCGCTGACGGTGGCCGTCGAGAGGTTCATCTACTACGGCAAGGCCAAGAAGCAGTCGCTCCAGTTCGCGACGCTCGTGACGGGCTACCTGAAGCAGGACAAGCTCCAGGAGGCGATCGACTCCTCGAAGCGCTTCAAGAACAGCCACCTGGCCCGCGTCGTTTCGGCCGGTCTCTACGAGTTCCAGCACGACCTCACGACCGGGTCCGCCGACACGCCCGGCCACGACCCGATCGAGGCGGCCGAGCGCGCGATCGAGCGGGAGGCCCTGATCACGACGGCGGACATGAAGAAGGGGCTCTCGGGTCTGGCCACGATCGGGACGACGGCTCCGTTCATCGGGCTGTTCGGAACGGTCATCGGCATCATCAACGCCTTCCGCGGCATGGCCCTGACCGGCTCGGGTGGTATCGCGGCGGTGTCGACCGGCATCGCCGAGGCCCTCATCACGACGGCCCTGGGCCTCTTCGTCGCGATCCCGGCGGTCTGGCTCTTCAACATCTTCATGAACAAGATCGAACGGTTCCAGGTCGAGATGTCCAACTCGGCCTCGACACTGCTCGACTACTTCATCAAGCGGCGCGGCGCCGGCGTCAAGCTGGGCGCTCGAGCCTCTTAGGGGACCCGGGGAGGACCGGCCATGGCGATGGGCGGCGCGAGCAGCCGCGACAAGCTCCAGAGCGATATCAACGTCACCCCTCTGGTGGACGTCTGCCTCGTGCTCCTGATCATTTTCATGGTGGTCACGCCCCTTCTCCAGAAGGGGATCGCCGTCCAGCTCCCGACCACCGACAACCCCGACAAGAAACCCGAGAACGCGAGTCAGAAGCTGCTCACGGTCGGATGGGCGACGCCTCCGGCCTATTATTTCGAAGCGGACAAGCTCTCCAAGGACGACGTCCAGAAGCGGCTGGACGAGCTCTACCAGCGGTCGCCCAGCGCGGACATCATCATCAAGGCGGACCAGAGGCTGAAGTACGGCGACGTCAAGGAAGTCATGAAGTTGGCCAAGGAGGCCGGCTTCCAGAACGTCGGTCTGATCGCCGACAAGAAGCAGAAGGGAGCGGGCAAGAGCTGACGTTCGCAGGGATTCTGACTGTCCCCGCAACCAGCAACGCCCGCCCAAGGAGAAACTCGGCATGGTTCCCGGCGGCGGATCCGGCGACTACAAGAGCGACATCAACATCACCCCGCTCGTGGACATCGTCCTCGTGCTCCTGATCATCTTCATGGTCATCACGCCTCTCCTGCAGATGGGATACGACGTGAAGGTCCCGCCGAAGGCGACGGTGGACCAGCCGCAGTCCCTGGTGGACCAGGTAATCGTCTCGCTCACGCCCCAGAATCAGATCTTCCTGAACAAGCAGCAGGTGACCCCCCAGCAGCTTGCACAGCAGGTCGGGGACATCTTGAAGAACCGGCGCGACAAGACGGTTTTCTTCTCAGGAGACGACGCGGCCAACTACGGCGAGGTCATCAAGGTCATGGACATTGTTCGCAACGCCGGCGCCAAGAACATCGGGATCGTGCTGGAGACGGTGCCCATCCAATAGCACGATCTTAGATTCTCGATTTTAGATTTTGGATTGAGCCGGGATCTCCTGTCGCAATCCAAGATCCAAAATCCAGAATCCAAAATACTTTGATATCGTCCCGCCCAAGCGGAAACGGAATCACTCCAAGAGATGGGAGATTCGATGTCATACACGAATGCCCTACCCCTGATCCTGACGTTTTCCGTCGGGTCCCTGTTCGTCGCCTGGTGGCTCGCGCGGTGGGTCCTGAAGAAGGACACGGGCACCGCCGCCATGCAGGAGATCTCCAACGCCATCAAGGAGGGAGCGGAGGCCTTCCTGAGGCGCCAGAACGGAACGATCGCGCTGATGGCTTGTCTGCTGGCGGTCCTGATCTTCGTCCTCTACGCCTTCGTGCGCTCGCACCAGGGCTTCGATCCCGTGCCGACGGCCTTGAAGCTCGCCTTCTGGACCACCCTCTCCTTCGTCCTGGGCGCCGGCTGCTCGGTCTTCGCCGGCTACGTCGGCATGTGGATCTCGATCCGCTCGAACATCCGCACGGCCTCGGCCGCGCGCAGCTCCTTGAACGACGCGCTGCGGATCTCGCTGCGCGGGGGGGCGGTCTCTGGACTCCTCGTCGTCTCGATGTCTCTGCTTGGCGTCGGCGGCCTCTACTGGCTGGTGCGGCACTTCACCGACGTCCCCCCCGACCGCATCCCCCTCCTGATCGTCGGGTACGGGTTCGGCGCCTCCTTCGTGGCATTGTTCGCGCAGCTCGGCGGGGGCATCTACACGAAGGCGGCGGACGTCGGCGCGGACCTGGTGGGCAAGGTCGAGGCCGGGATTCCCGAGGACGACCCGCGCAACCCAGCGGTCATCGCCGACCTCGTGGGAGACAACGTCGGAGATTGCGCGGGGCGTGGCGCGGACCTCTTCGAGTCCACCGCGGCCGAGAACATCGGCGCGATGATCCTCGGAGCCACACTGGCCGCCTCCCTCGGGCAGAAGGGGATGGCCTTCTCGGCCGGCATCGTGGGCGTCATGCTCTTCCCCCTCGTGGCCCGCGCCTTCGGGTTGCTCGCGTCGATCGTGGGCATCCTGCTGGTCAAGACCCGCGAGGACCAGGATCCGATGCAGGCCTTGAACCGCGGCTACTACGTGGCCGCGCTGCTCGCCGTCGGCGGATTCTTCGTGGCGACGCGGTGGCTCCTCGCGAATCCTTCGCACCCGGACGCGTGGTGGAAGTACTTCCTCTGCGGCCTGATCGGGGTCCTGACCTCCGTCGCCTTCGTTTACATCACCCAGTACTACACCGAGTACAAGTACCGCCCCGTGCGCGAGATCGCCGAGGCCTCGCAGACCGGCCCCGCGACGAACATCATTACCGGCGTCGCGGTCGGGTTCGAGTGCACGCTCATGCCGGTGGTCGCGATCTCGATCGCGATCCTCGCTTCGTACAAGCTCGGCGTCTCCGCCCTGCCCGACGGCGGCCTCTTCGGAACGGCTGTCGCGACCATGGGCATGCTCGGGACGGCGGCCTACATCCTCGCGATGGACACCTTCGGCCCCATCACGGACAACGCCGGGGGGATCGTCGAGATGTCGCGGCAGCCCGAGGAGATCCGAAAGAAGACCGACCGGCTCGACGCCGTCGGCAACACGACCAAGGCCTTGACCAAGGGTTATGCCATCGGATCGGCCGCGCTGGCCGCGTTTCTCCTCTTCTCGGCATACCTCGACGAGCTCAAGAACTACAACGCCGGGCTCGATTCGGTCAACCTCGCCAAGCCCGAAGTCTTCCTGGGAGGGCTCTTCGGGGCGATGCTGGTCTTCTTCTTCTCGGGGCTGGCGATCAAGGCCGTGGGCAAGGCCGCCTCCGTCGTCATTCAGGATGTTCGCGCCCAGTTCCGGGAGCACCCAGGCATCATGCAGGGAACCGAGAAGCCCGACTACGGTCGGACGGTCGATATCGTGACTCGCGGTGCGTTGCGCCAGATGATCGCCCCGGGCCTCGTCGCCGTCGGGACTCCGATCGCGGTGGGCCTGGTGTTCAAGTCCTTCGGCGTCGGCGCCGAGGCCGTGGCGGCCCTTCTCATGGTCGGGACCATCGGGGGCATCGTGGTCGCGACCTTCTTGAACAACGCCGGCGGCGCCTGGGACAACGCCAAGAAATTCATCGAGACCGGCGCCTATGGCGGAAAGGGGTCCCCGACCCACAAGGCGGCCGTCGTCGGCGACACGGTCGGCGATCCCTTCAAGGACACGGCCGGCCCGTCTCTCCACGTCCTGATCAAGCTCCTCGCGACCATCACGCTCGTCCTCGCGCCCCTGTTCATCTAGAACGAGACGCGGAGACGCGGAGGAAAGTAAGACATGAAAAAGCCCGGCGCGAGCCAGGCCTTTCTTTTTCGCGGAACTTTCGACCATCGACTGTCGACGATCGACTCCTAGTTCTTCGGCGCGATCCCCTTCATCATCTCGGACATGTCCCGGAACTTGACGTTCTCGGGCGGGGTCAGCATCGAATCCGGCACGGAAGCGCCGATCTCGATGTCGGAGTTGGTGGTGGTGATCTTCATTCCCCCGGTTTCGGATACCACCTTGACCGGGAAGTTCTTCAGGTCCCGCGCCAGCCAGTATTTCTGCTGGATGGGTCCCCGCTCGCCCGCCGTCTCCGAGTACTCGTAAACGTCGCAGGAATGGCCGTCCACCGTCTCGGCGCCGACCTTCTTCCCTTTGGTGCGGATGTCCTCCATCTTCTCCACGTAGTCCATCGAGCTGCCGCCGCGCCGCCGCATGGTAGTGGACATCTTCATCCCGGTGGTCTCCCCTTCCTGCCACTGGTACACGAAGTCCCCGGACTTGACGACATTCATGTTCATTCCCATGGCTTTCGTCTTGACCCGGACCTTCTTTTCCTTCATCCAGAGCTCGGACTCGGTTGTCATGTCTCCCTGAGAGCCCCCGACCATCTCGCTCCTGGATTTCCAGTGAACGGACGAGAAGGCCTCGGCCTGGAGGACACCTCCCAGGAGAAGGGTGGCGAGCGCGAGGGCCGCCGTCTTCCGTGATCGCGAATTCAAAACAGTCTCCTTTCGGTTCTTCCCGGACGAAGGCGAAATTCTATGCTCGGGCTCAAACAAACCGGCAGAGCATTTCATTCGAGAGAAGAAAGCCGCGCTCGGTCAAGCGCACCTGCCCCGCCTCTTCCACGAGGAGGCCTTCGTCTTTCCAGGATTCATAGTCCTCCGACAAGGTTGGGTCGTGGGAGCCGAGGATCCGATCCTGGATGTCCCGCGCCGGAACCCCTTCGCGAAGTCGCAGGCCGAGCACGATGCGTTCCCCGGCTGCCTCCTCCTCGTCCACGAGATGGTCCGCGGCGAGCGGCCGGCGCCCCGCGGCGAGCTCCGCGATGTATCGCGGCAGGGCCGAGACGTTGGCGCGGCGCCGGCCGTGCCAGAGCTCGTGAGCCGAGACTCCGAGCCCGAGCGTCGGCGTCCGCATCCAGTACTTCATGTTGTGACGGGCCCGCCGGCCCGGGAGCGCCCAATTGGAGACCTCGTAGTGGACGAAGCCGGCCCGGGCGAGTGTCTCCCCCATTTCCAGCCATGCCTCGGCCTGCGCGTCGTCGGAGAGGTAGCGCTCGGGACTCGCGCGGCGGTCTTCCTCGATCGTCCTCGATTTCTCCACCTCGAGGAGATAGGCCGAGATGTGCCCGGCTCCCGAGTCGCGCAACCGCGCGAGGCTCGCCCGGAAGCTCGCGGTGGTCTGCTCGGGAAGCCCGAGGATCAGGTCGCCGGAGACCGACAGCCGCAAGCCGGCGAGAGTTTCGAGGGCCCGTTGGGCGGCCGCGGCGTCGTGCCGGCGTCCCACCGCGGAGAGCTCCCGGTCCTCGAAGGACTGGACTCCGACCGAGACGCGGGTCACCCCCGCCTCGGCCCAGGATCGCGCGACCGCGGCCGTGACATCTTCGGGGTTCGCTTCGAGTGTCACCTCGGCGCAAGGGGAGACGGCGAAGCGCCGGCGCAACCGGTCCAAAAGCCGCGCTAGGTCCGCCTCGGAGGTCCGCGAAGGCGTCCCTCCTCCCAGGTACACGGAGTCGAAAGAAGCGCCCCGCGCTTCGATCGCGAGAATCTCGATTTCGCGCCCGAGGGCGTCGAGATAGGCACCTTGCGTCGACTCGTCGGTGCTGACGACGAAGGCGCAGTAGCCGCATCGCGATCGGCAATACGGAAGGTGAACGTAGATCCCGGAGGGAATCGGGTTATCGGGCGATCGGGTGGCCGGGCGATGGGAGGCGGGCGGCGACGGCGAAGTCACGGTCTACCGACCGTCAGCGCTTCCTCGACCTCGCGGGCGAGGTCCGCTCCGAAGGGAAAGACCTTGGGCAGGTTCCCTTCCCGGGCGATCGGCCCGAGGTCGCGCCCCGATTCGTCCAACCAGCGCGCCGCCGCATGGAAGAGGGCCGCTCGATGCTCGTCGCCGGACGTCGCCTCCGCCTTCTCCTCGAGGCGCGCCGCGGCGGCCGCGTTGGCGGCCGGTTCCCGCGTGCCCACGGGCCGCGGCGGCACGCAGGCGAGTCCCTCGCGCGCACAGGCTTCGCGAAGGCGGTCCTGAGCTCTCCGCATTTCATCCGGTTCGGCCCCGTGATGCACCCGCTCGAAGAGCGTCTCGACCGACTCGGGCGTCGTCAGGGCAGCCGCCTCCAGGGCGACGCGCCGAGCCAGGCCGTCGTCGGCGAGCGGGACGCCGGCCAGAAACGAAGCCCCCGAGAGAGCGGCGCGCCGCGCCGCGTCGTCCTCGATCTCCGGGGTCGCGGTCCAGCCGGCGACGAGCGGCAGGAGCCAGCCCGCCGCGATTCCGCGCGCACGCGCCTCCGCGAGCGTCTGGTCGGGCGCCTCCAATCCCGGGAACCACACGAAGAGAGCCGTAAAGGCGGCCCCAGGCCCCTCCGGGAGACCCGAGGGCTCCGGATCGAGAAGATAGACGGCGCGCCCGGACTGACGGGCGCCTTCCGCCGCGGCCTGGTAGACGCCGCGGACTTCTTCGCCGACGGAGCCAGGGCCGACCAGGACTGGTCCCGCCGGTCCGCGCAAGAGCGCGGTTCTCCATGCCGGGGGCTCGTGAGGCCCCGCCAGGACGGTCCCCTCCGCCGAGCGCGAGTGGAAACGCCGCTCGATCGGATCGAAACGGAACCGGGCGCCCCCGACCTCCCCCGCGTACGGAAAGGCCCGGGCCGCAATCCGGCGTGAGGCCAGCTCGAACTCTCCGGCCCGGACGGTCGGAGCCCGAGATCCTTCGAAGAGGATCATGAGACGCGTTGCGGCTGACCGACGCGCCGGCGCCATCCCGCCGCGCCGTAGCGGGCGAAGACATCCGCCTCGAAATTGAGGCGGGTGCCGGCGCGAGCCTGTCCGAGGGTGGTCCGGCGCCGGGTCTCCGGAATGATCGCGGCCGAGAATTCCCGGGCCCCCCTGCCCGCGACGGTCAGGCTCACCCCGTCTAAGGCCACGGAGCCCTTTTCGACAACGAAGCGAGACGTCCCCTCAGGAATCGAGAACCGGCAGGTCCAGGAGTTCCCGGCCGCCGCGACCGAGAGAACCCGGGAGACTCCGTCGACATGTCCAAGCACGAAGTGGCCCGAGAGGCAATCCCCCCAGACGAGGGCTCTCTCGAGGTTGACGACCCCTCCGGGGCGCACGAGGCCGAGCGTGGAGCGCCGAAGAGTCTCTGCGGACAGGTCGGTCACGAGGTGCCGCCCGCCTCGGATCGCGGTCAGGCAGACGCCGGATACGGCGACGCTCTCTCCCCGCTCGAAGCGGCCATAACGCGCCGGAGGCTGGATGGTGAGCCGCGCTCCGCCGCGCCGGCGTGCCAGGGACACGACTTCGCCCATCCCGGTGACGATCCCGGTAAACATCTCTAAGGGAGTCTAGTCTGCCGGTCAACGACTGGGAGACTGAGAGATGGGGAGACCGGCAGATCGGTGATCACAGTGACTGCTTTCTCCCGGTCGTCCGCCTTGTCCCGGTCACGGAGTCGCCCAGTCCCCCGGCCCGCCGGTCACGGGAGACGCGGCCGGTGATGAAGAGGTCCTCCCCGAGGCCCTCGACCTCGACATCTTGGAGGCGAGGCGTGGAGCGAAGCGAGAAGCCCTGGCCGCCGACGGCCCCCGGGGCGCGGCCGCCGCCGAGGATCCGGGGCGCGAGGAAGACGGCGACCCGATCCACCCGATCGGCGCGAAAGAACTGCCAGAGTGTGTCTCCTCCTCCCTCGACCAGGAGGCTCGCGATTCCCTCGCGGGCGAGCCTCCTCAAGAGGCGCGGAACACTCACCCGTCCCTCCCTGCCGGGCAGGCTCCAGACGCAGACCCCGCGTGAAGCGAGCCGCCGGACATCGCCGTGGCCTTCGGGGCGGCTGGTCACCACGACCGTCCCCTCCGGAGAGTGGAAGAGGCGGGCGTTCTGGGAGACCCGGAGCCGGCCGTCCAGGACGATCCGCCGGTGCCGGGTCGCGCGATTCTTTCCCAGGCGGCGCGTCAGCCTGGGATCGTCCGCGATCACGGTGTTCGCACCGACTAAGACCGCGTCGTATTCTTCCCGGAGAAGAAGCGCCCGCTTCCGGGATTCCGCCCCGGTGATCCATCGGCTGCCGCCCCCCGCCGCCGCGATCTTCCCGTCCAGCGTCTGCGCCCACTTGGCGAGCACGAAGGGACGCCGGGCTGAGATCCAGACCCGGAATTTCTCGTTCTGGCGCTCCGCGCGCCGCCGCCGTCCCAAGTCGGCCTCGATGACCTCGATGCCCCCGCGGGAAAGCGCCGCCGTCCCGCGCCCCGCGACGACGGGATTCGGATCCCTCGCCGCCACGATGACCCGCGCGACCCCGGAGTCCACGAGCGCATCGGCGCAGGGTGGGGTCCGCCCGAAGTGCGAGCAGGGCTCGAGCGTCACGTACAGGTCCGCGCCCCGCGCGCGCGCTCCGGCCGCGGCGAGCGCCACGACCTCGGCGTGGGGACCGCCCGCCAGCTCGTGAAAGCCTTCGCCGACGATTCGGCCGGCCTTCACCACGACGGCTCCGACCATGGGGTTTGGCGAAACCGTGTACCGGCCGCGTTCTGCCAGCTCCAGCGCGCGGTCCATCCACTTCGGGTCGATGGGAGAGTCTCGGCGACTCATGAGAGATTCAGGATCCATCGTCTCCGAGCAGGGCACGCGCGTAATCGGAGGGATTGAACGGGATGAGGTCGTCCAGGCCTTCGCCGACTCCGACGTAGAGGACCGGGAGCCGGAGTTCGCGATAGATGGCCAGGACGACTCCCCCCTTCGCGCTTCCGTCGAGCTTCGTCAACACGACCCCGGTGGCGCCGGCCGCCTCCACGAACCTGCGTGCCTGAGAGAGGCCGTTGACGCCCGTTGTCGCGTCGAGCACGAGAAGGGTCTGGTGCGGAGCTCCAGGCACCTCGCGGCCCGCGATCCGGCGCATCTTGGCCAGCTCCTCCATCAGGTTCTTCTTGGTATGGAGACGGCCGGCCGTATCCACGAGGAGCGTCCGGACGCCGCGGGCCCTCGCGGCCGCAATCGCGTCGAAGAGGACCGCCGAAGGATCGGCGCCCTCCCGGTGGCGGACGACCGGCGCCTGCAGCCGCGCCGCCCAGATCGCGAGCTGCTCGATCGCCCCGGCGCGGAAGGTGTCCGCCGCCGCCAGGAGCACGGAATCGCCCCGCTCGAGATACCGCGCCGCGAGCTTGGCCGTCGTCGTGGTCTTGCCGGAGCCGTTGACGCCGACCAGGAAGACGACCTCCAGGGGAACAGGTGCGACGTCCGGCGGTTTCGGCGCCGCGGCGATCAAGCGCTCGATCTCCTCGATCACCAGACGTCGCAGGTCCGCGAGGTCCGTCCGATCCGCCGCCGCCGTGCGGGATCGGACCGCGCCGGTGAGAGCCTCGGCCGTCTCGGCGCCGACATCCGCGGAGATCAGGGCTTCCTCGAGCGATTCCATTACCGACTCGTCGAAGCCGAGTCCCTTCTTCACCGCCGAGCCGAGCTTCTCCAGGATCTCGGTGTGGGTCATGAACAACCCGCGCCGGACCTTCGCGAAGAAGCCGGACCGCGCCCTTTCGCGATCGGGCGATCCGGGAGTGCTCTCGCTCATCTTGCCTGGATTATTCCTGATTCCACCGCGTCGCGGGCGAGTCGCCGGTTCGCTCTCTCCCGGCCGCGTCGAGCGGCCGCGCAAACGCTAGCTCGGCGGACCGTTCTCGAGCAGGAGGCGAGCCTTCGCGCCGGCGGCGCCGGTGGGGTCGAGTTCCACGGTGCGCTCGAGGTATCGGCGGCCGAGCGCCGTTTTCTTCAGGGTCACGAGCGCCAGACCCAGGTGCAGATTCGCCTCCGGACTCCTGGGCTGCAGGCGAACGGCCTCCAGGTAGTCCTCGGCGGCCGCCGCGAAGTCCTTGCGCGATTCGCGGGCCATGCCCCGCCCGAGCAGCGCGTCCATGGACTTGGGTTCCCGAGAGAGCGCGACGGAGAACTGGGCCTCGGCCGCTGCGTCGTCTCCCATCCGAAGTCGCATCCGGCCGCGGTTCAACGCCAGGTCGAGCTGGTCCTCGGGTGCCGGAGATCTCTCCGCGACGCGGAAGTCTTCCTCGGCCTCCCCGTACCGGCCGAGCTGCGTGCGAGCCATTCCGCGGTGGATCCGGTAGAGCGCTTTCTCGGCGTCGAGTTTGACGGCTCGGTCAAAGGAGTCGAGCGACTCGCGCAGCTTCCCCTGCGCGAGCAGGCAGAGGCCCAGCCCGTCATGGAGGTCGGGCTTCTTCGGATCCGAGCGCAGCACATCGCGATAAGCGTCTTCCGCCTCGCGCGCGCGTCCCTCCCGCAGCAGAACGGCGGCCATCCGTTCGTTCAAGAGCAGCTCGGTCGAGGTCTGCGCCTTCCTTTGCGACGAGCATGCGCCGGCAAAGGGAATTATCGCAATGAGAGCCAGCACGGCGAACAAACAGCGGACTGGGGGACTGGGAGACGGGGAGACTGGGAGAGAGGCCGGTGCTGCTTTCAAGTTTTCTCCCAGTCCCCCAGTCCCCCAGTCGCCCAGTCGCCCAGCCGCTCTCGCCGTCTCAAAGCGCTTCGGCCAGCTCCGACTCCTCCGGCTCCTCGAGCGCCGGACGGACGGGGATCGGCGTGAGCTCTCCCTTCTCATAGGCCCGCACGAAGGCCTCGATGACCGCGGGATCGTAGCGGACGCCCGCGAACTGCTTGATTCTCTGGATCACGTAGTCGGTCTCCATGGCCTGCTGGTAAGGGCGCGTCGTGGTCATGGCGTCGAAGGTGTCGGCGACCGTGACGATCCGGGCCTGCAGCGGAATCTCCTCGCCCTTCAAACCCTCCGGATATCCGCCGCCGCCCCACTTCTCGTGGTGGTACTTCATGCCCGGGATGACGTCGGCCAGCTGGGGAATCGCCGACATGATCGCGGCCCCCTTGATCGGATGGGTCTTCATCAACTGGAATTCTTGCTCCGACAGGGCCGTCGGCTTGCGGATGATGCGGTCGTCCACCCCGATCTTGCCGACATCGTGGAGGAGAGCGGACAGGCGGATGCGCTCGACCTCCGGAGGCGGCAGCCCCATCTCCGACGCAACGACCGCCGCGTAGGCCGCCACGCGTTCCGAGTGGCCTCGCGTGTAGGGGTCCTTGGCGTCGATGGCCTCTGCGAGCGCGCGGATGGAGGCCAGGAACAGCTCCCGGTTTTCCCGGGCCGCTCTCTGGACCTGGTCGAAGGCCGTCCGGATCGACGCGCTCATTCGGTTGAAGTTCTCCGACAGGTCCGCGATCTCCGCCGTCCCGGCGACTTCGACGGTCGCCCCGTACTCCCCTTCGCTGATGGCGTAGGTCGATTGAGCCAGGCGGGCGATCGGGTCGGAGAGACGCCGAGCGAACACGATGCCGAGGAGCAGGGCGCAGGCCAGGGCGACCGCGCTCCAGATCACGGTGTCTCGCACCATCAGGTCCACCGACGCGAAGGCGAGGTCGCGGTCGCGTTCGACCAGGACCCCCCAGTCCGGCTGCCCGACCGGCGCGATGGAAGCGAGCACGGCGCCCCGAGGCGTCATCTCCGACCGGGTCAACCTGGCGGGGAAGCGCATGAAGTCGGCCACCAGGAGCGACCCGCGGCGTTTCTGGGCGCGCGCGAAGAGGGGAAAGAGGACGTCTCCTTCCCGGTCGATGAGGCTGACGTGGACTTCCCTGTGCGCTTCGTCGCGGAACTCGTTGGCGATCGGCTGCCAGGACACCAGAGCCTCGACGACCCCGGACCGGCCTTTCCCCTCGTCCATCACCGGCAGCGCGAGAACCGCCACGGGACCGAGCTCCGGCATCCAGAAGGGTTTGCCCTGGTAAAGCACGCCGTCGCGCGCCGACTCGAAACCCTTGCGGAACTCGTAGTCGAGCGACGGCGAGCGCACGTCGGGTCCCACGAAGCGGCCCGAGCCGGTCACGTTGAAGCCCCGCAACGCCACGAGCGGCGTGCGGCCCGAGAGGAAGGACCCGAGGAGGCGCGGACCGTCCTCCGAAGTGAAGGGGTCCTTCCCGGTGAGCTGTCCGGCCAGCCACAGGGAAGCCGCCGCGCTCTTCAGCCTCTCCCGCGCGGAGCCATAGAAGGCCGCCAGGTGGTCCGCCAGGGCGGAGGAGGACCTGGTCAGGTACTTCTCTTCCAGCGTCTCGAGGGTCCGCTGGTTGCGGCGGATGAGGACACCGTCGGAAACCAGCAGAGGAACCAGCGAGGCCAGAACGAGCGCGCCTGACAGGACGACAAAGAGGCGAATCCGACGCCTCGCGGAACGCCCGGCCACGGTCTGACGATTATAACGCCGGTGGACTCAGTCGAGCCGGAGCCTGGCCGCCGCGTCGAGCCATTCCTCGAGCGGGATCGCCTCGTCGATCCGGCCTCGTCCGATCGCTTCCAGCAAGACACCCGCCGTCCCCCGCGCCGTGGACTTCTTGTCCCGGGACAGAAAGGGGGCGAGGACAGCCGGATCCCGACACGGTTTTGGGAAGGGGCCGAGACTCCGGAGGGCCTCCCGGACCCGCTCGGCGTCCTCCGCGGGCAGCCCCGCCCGGTTCCGCGAGATCTCGAGCGCCGCCGCGATCCCCCAGGCCACGGCCTCTCCGTGCTTCAAGTCGCGGTATCCGCCGGCGGCCTCGAACGCGTGGCCGAGAGTGTGACCGAAGTTCAAGAGGCGGCGCCGGTCCCCTTCTCTCAGATCTTCCGAGACGATCGCGGCCTTGATCGCGGCCGCGCCAGAGAGAAGGTCGAGGAGCGCTTCCTCCTCGCGCGCCAGGATCTTCCCCATGTCCCGTTCCGCCCGGGCGGCCAGGTCCGCGTCGACGATCCAGGCCGCCTTCATGGCCTCGACCAGACCGGCTCGGAAGTCCCGGCCGGGCAGCGTGGCGGCCGCCGCGGGATCGATCACGACCGCCCGAGGCGGATGGAACGCCCCCAGCAGATTCTTGCCGGCCGCGTGGTCCACGCCGGTCTTTCCCCCGATCGCGGCGTCCGCCATCGCGCCCGTCGTCGTGGGCACGGCATTCCAGGGGATCCCGCGCAGCAGGATCGCGGCCGAGAACCCGGCGGCGTCGCAGACGACTCCGCCTCCGACCGCGACCAGCGCGTCGTCGCGGCGCAGGCCGGCCGCCAGCGCGGCGTCGGCGATACGCGCCACCGTGGTCAGCGTCTTCGCCTCTTCGCGGTCGTCGATCTCGACGTCCGCCAGGATCCGGCCCGCGAGCCCCGCGCGGATCCTGCGAGCCGCCTCCTGCGAGCCGGCCGAAGACACCAGGACGTAACGGCCCGAGGGAGAGGCCAGATACGGAGCTGGTGCCTCCAGAAGGCCCGGCCCGATCCAGAGGATGCTTTCCCAGCTCCCCTCGGAGCCGCCGGCCGCGATCCGACGGGGCTCTCTCACGGCCGCGGCGGCCGCCAGGGTTCGATCCCAAGATCCCGGAGCTGCTCCGGTCCGACGTCGGAAGGAGCTTTCATCATGAGGTCCAGCCCGGAGGTGGTCTTCGGAAAAGCGATGACGTCGCGGATCGAGGTCGCGCCCGCCGCGATGGCGCAGATCCGGTCGAGGCCGAGCGCGATTCCCCCGTGCGGAGGCGCGCCGTATTTCAGGGCGTCGAGGAGGAATCCGAACCGCTGGCGCCCCTCTTCCGGTGAGATCCCAAGCAAGCGGAAGACCCGTTCCTGCACCTCCGCCCGGTGGATCCGGATGGAACCCGATCCGAGCTCCCAGCCGTTGACGACCACATCGTAGGCGCGGGCGCACACGCTGCCTGGATCGGTCTCCAGCTTTTCCACGTCCTCCTCCCTTGGCGCGGTGAAGGGGTGATTCATCGGGAACCAGGTCCGACTCCCTTCGTCGAAGCTGAGGAGGGGAAACTCCGTCACCCAGCAGAACACGTACCGGCTTTCGTCCACGAGACCCATCTCCCGAGCCGCCGCGGCGCGCAGCGCCGCCAGCGCCGCGAAGACGGCCTTCGGCCGGTCGGCCACGACGAGGAGGAGGTCGCCGGGCTCGAGCCCTGCCTCCGACGACAGCCGCTCGAGCATTCCCTCGGGAAGGTGCCGGGCCGCCGGGGACGAGTGGCCCTCCGCGGACTCCCGCTTGGCCCAGACGACCCCGCCGGCGCCGTGCTCGCGCGCGAGCTCCGCGAGCTCATCGAGCTTCTTGCGGGAGAAACCCGCCCCGCCCGGTACGCGCAGGCCGCGCACGGCCCCCCCGGCCGAGAGCGCCTTCTCGAAGGGAGCGAACCCGCTTCCGGAAGAGAGGCCCGAGAGCTCGGCCAGCGGCAGGTCGTAACGCAAGTCGGGCCGGTCCGTGCCGTACCGCTCCATCGTCTCGCGGTAGGTCAGGCGCTTAAACGGGCGCTCGCAGGCGATGCCCGCCGCGGCGAAGCCTTCCGACAGGAACGCCTCCACGGCCTCGAAGACGTCCTCCTCGGTCGGGAACGAGATCTCCAGATCGATCTGCGTGAATTCGAACTGTCTGTCGGCGCGCAGATCCTCGTCGCGGAAGCAGCGGGCGATCTGGAAGTACTTCTCGACACCGGAGATCATGAGCAGCTGTTTGAAGAGCTGCGGCGACTGCGGCAGCGCGTAGAACTGTCCGCGGTGGATCCGCGACGGCACGAGGAAGTCCCGCGCCCCCTCCGGCGTCGAACGCGTCAACATCGGCGTCTCGACCTCCAGGAAGCCTCGCTCGTGAAGGACCCGCCGCACCCGGAACGCGATCTCATCGCGCAGGATCAGGTTCTTCTGCATGGCCGGGCGGCGCAGGTCGAGGTAGCGGTACTCCAGCCGCAGCTCCTCGGTCGCGTTCGTGCGGTCCTCGACCACGAAGGGCGGCGTCTCGGCGCGCGAAAGGAACTCGAGCTTCGAAGCGACGACCTCGACGTCGCCGGTCGTCATGTCCTCGCGCCGCTGGGTGTCGGCCCGCAGGACGACCTCCCCCTCGATCTCGACGACGTCCTCGGCGCGCGCCGTCCCCGCCGCGTCCACGGCCGCCGACGGGCAGCGCGCCCGGTCGAAGACGACCTGGACCGTGCCGCTGCGGTCCCGAACGGTCAGGAAGACGAGCTCTCCCAGGTCGCGCCGCCGCCCGACCCACCCCTGGAGACGGACGCGCCGGCCTTGGTCGGAGCCGCGCAGCTGCCCCGCCGGCTGGCGTGGAAGGCTCACGCCCGCCCCCCGAACCATCCGGCGACCCGGGCGCGCGGGATCGTCTCCTGCTCGCCCGAGGCGAGCCGCTTGACCGTCACGGTCCCCTCTTCTCTTTCTCGCGCGCCGAGCAGGACGGCGAAGATCTTTTCCGAGTCGAGCCCGCGCGCCGAGGCTTCCTCGAAGAGAGCGTTGCCCCTTGCCATCCCCTTCTTGAATCCGCGCGCGAGCAGATCGACTTCGACCGCTCCGCCGACGCCGGCCCGCAGCTCGCCGGCCAGACGGAGAGCGTCGGCAAGGTCTTCCGGACCCTGCGGCAGCACGAGGAGCAGGGACCGCAACGGAGCCGGGCGCGGGGCGGCCTGGAGGAGGCGATCCTCGCCGATGGCGAATCCGATCGCGGGCAGGGCGGGACCTCCCAGCAACTCGACCAGGTTGTCGTAACGGCCGCCTCCCAGGATCGCATCCTGCGCGCCGAGCTCCGCCGAAGTGACTTCGAAAACGGTTCGCGTGTAGTAGTCGAGTCCGCGGACCAGGGACGGCTCGTCGCGAAAGGGAAGGCCCGACTCGCCGAGCAGCTGCCGGACCTCTTCATGGTGCTGGCGGGACCCGGCGTCGAGGAAGTCGAGGGTCCGGGGCGATCCCTCCAGGGCGGCGCGGACGGCCGCGTCCTTCGAATCGAAGAGGCGCAGGGGGTTTTCCTCGAGCTTGCGGCGGTCGTCCTCGCCGAAACCAGAGGAGTGCGGGGACAGGTATTCCTTCAGGGCCCTTCCGAAAGCTTCCCGGGATTGAGCGGTCCCCACGGAATTGAGAGCCACGGTCAGCCCTCGGAAACCGAGCGCTTCGAGAAAGTCGAAGAGCATCGTCAGGATCTCGACTTCCGCCGCCGGCCCCGGGACCCCGAGGAGCTCCGCTCCGATCTGCCGGAACTCCCGGTAACGCCCGGCCTGTGGGCGCTCGTACCGGAACTGAGGCCCTTCGTACCAGAGCCGCAGAGGCATAGGGCCGGCCGCAAGGCCGTTTTCGATGACGGCGCGCACGACCCCGGCGGTGTTCTCCGGCCGCAGCGTCAACGATCGCCCCTTGCGATCCGGAAACGTGTACATCTCCTTGTGCACGAGGTCGGTCGTCTCGCCGACCGAGCGCGCGAAGAGCTCGGTCGCCTCCAGGCAAGGCGTCCGGACTTCCCCGTAGCCATAGGCGGTGAAGACACGGCGGGCCGCCGCCTCCGCGCCCGCGAACCTCTCGCTCTCGGTGGGAAGGAGGTCTCGGGTTCCTTTGACCGCGCGGTACTTCATCGTGGCTCGAAGAGCTACGCCCACTTCCCGTCGACGCGGAAGTACTCCTTCTTGTAGTCGAGGTAGTTCCGATGGAAGTGCTTCAGGTCCTCGACCTCGGCCTCCGACAGGACGCGGATCTGCCGGGCAGGAAAGCCCAGCCACAGTGTGCGGGGGGGCACGACGGTGCGGGGCGTCACGAGGGCGCCGGCTCCGACGAAGGCGGACTCCCCGACATCGGCGCCGTCCAAGACCGTGGCGCGGATCCCGATGAGCGCGCCCGACCGCACGACTGCGCCGTGCACGATCGCTCCATGGCCCAGCGTGACTTCTTCGCCGAGCACGGTCGGGTACTTGTCCTGAGTGACGTGGATCACGCAGTTGTCCTGGATGTTCGAGCGCGCGCCAACCCGAATCGAATGGCAGTCCCCGCGCAGCACGGAGTTGTACCAGACCGAAACGTCGTCTTCGAGGACGACGTCCCCGATGACCGCGGCCGTCTCGGCCAGATAGACCCGCTCGCCGATGCTCGGAGTCTTCCCTCCGAATTCCTTGATCAATCCCATTGGCGCGGAGAATCTAGCATGCGGCGTCCGGCCGTCTCTTATCGGGCAGGCCAGGAAAACGCTCCCGGCCGCAGGACCACCGGCGGATCCACGGTCGCGTCGAGAAGCGTCGAGGGTCTTCCGCCGGGAGTCGGCCCGCCGTCCACGAGGAGGTCCACGGCTCCCTCGAAGATCCGGGCCACTTCATCCGGGTCCGTGAGGGGCGCCTCCCCGCTCCGATTCGCGCTCGTCGCGGTGACCGGACCGATCGCCTCGAGGAGACGGACCAGCTCGGGACATGCCGGAATGCGCAGGGCGAGGTTCGGACGATCGACCGAGGCGGCGATCGGCTTCTTCAGCGGCAGAACGACGGTCAGCGGTGCCGGCCAGATGCCAAAATAGCTGGCCAGCACGTCGTCCGGAGGGGCCGCTCCGAGCTCCTCGAGCTGCTTGCGCGTCGCGAACACGACGGGGACCGGCTTTCCCTCCTCGCGCCCCTTCGCTTCGAAGACCCGCCGCACACCCTCCCGGCTCGTTGGATCCACCGCCAGACCGTAGAAGGTCTCGGTCGGTATGGCCACGAGCCGTCCCTGCGCCAGGAACATCCGGAGCTCCCCGATCTCCTCCGGCGAAGCGATCAGGTCCGCGATCCGCACGCGGCGCATCGCCTCACCTCCCGACGTAGCGCTCGTAAAGAACCCGAGCTCGCCGGGGATCGTTGGTTCCTCGCACGATGCAGCGTCCGTCGGAGAAGACCGAGAGGCTCACATCCTCGAGGTCGGCCGAGAGAAGCTGCTCGGACCTGCGGACCCGGGCGACGCGGGAGAGCCGGGCTTCGAGCGACGCGAAGTCCGGTCTCTCGCGCCCGGCGGGGGCGACCTGAACGGAGTTGCGCCCGCAGAGCTTGACGACTTCGGAGGCGCCTTCTCCTTCCAGCGCGGGGAACCGACTACCGGCACACACAAGACAGGCCGCCGACGGACGCGCTCGCTCGAAGAGACGCCGCGACGTGAGGCCTTCCTTCCAGATCTCGAGGGAAAGAACGCCGCGCGAGACGCGCCGGCCGACCGCGAGGCGCAGGGCCTCCGTGACGCCGGCCGAGGCGACGAGCAGAGGAAGCGTCGGAACGATGCCGGCCGTATCGCACGTGGGCCCCGAGCCGGCCGGCGGGAGAGACTCCAGGTAGCAGCGAAGACAGGGCGTCTCCCCCGGAACGCTCGCGGCCACGAGGCCCTTCTCGCCGACGCAGGCCGCGTAAAGAGAGGGAAGGCGGAGTGCCTGCGCGGCGTCGGAAACGAGCAGGCGCGTCTCGAAGTTGTCCGAGCCGTCGAAGACGAGATCGTGGCCGGAGAGGATCTTACGCGCGTTCCGGTGATCCAGGTCCGCCACGACGCCGCGGGCCCGGAGGTTCGGAGCGATCTCGCCCAGCCGAGCGGCCGCAGCCTCGGCCTTGGGCGCGACGCGCGCCGCGTCCTCGGCGTCGAAAAGGAACTGCCGTGAGAGGTTCGACTCCTCGACCACGTCCCGATCCACGAGCGTGATCCGACCAATCCCCGCCCGCGCCGCCGCCTCCGCCGCCGCGGCTCCAACCGCCCCGACGCCGACGAACACGATCGAGAACTCTTCGATGCGCCTCTGGCCCTCCTCCCCGATCCCGGGAAACAGGACGGACCTCGAATATCGCCCCACGGGAGCGAGGGGGCTCGGGGGGTCTCCCCCCGCTGACTTCTGCGTCGGCCGCGACCGAAGGCCGCGCCTCGCGGAGCGAGCGGCCGACCGGGGGGAGGGGGGAACTCTTGCCTCGGTCACGATTGCCCCGCCGCGAGCAGCGTCCGCGCATGCTTGATGGCGGTCTCCGGAACCCTTTCGCCAGCCAGCATCCGGGCGATCTCTCCCACGCGCTCTTTGCCTTCGAGAACGCGCACCGTCGCGATCGTCCTTCCTTTGAGCTGCGATTTCTCGGCAAGAAAGTGACGATCCGCCACCGCCGCGATCTGCGGGACGTGCGTGACGCAGAGAACCTGACCCCGCGCTGCGAGCGCCTTCAATTTCTTCCCGACGACCTCGGCCGTCCGGCCTCCGATGCCGGAGTCCACTTCGTCGAAGACGAGGGTGCGACCGCCGCCGTGCCCTGCCGCCACCGACTGGATGGCGAGCTGGAGCCGCGACAACTCCCCTCCCGACGCGATTCTCTCGACGGGCTTGGAGGCCTCACCGGGATTCGGCGCGAACAGGAACGAGGCTGTCTCGAGTCCCGAGGCCCTCGGCGCGTCCTCCGCGAACGGCTCGAGCACCGCCCGAAAGCGGGCCTTCTCCATGGCGAGCGCCTGGAGCTCCGTCTCGACGGCGGCCGAGAATTTCCCGGCAGCCGCGCGGCGCTTCGCCGACAGCACGCCAGCCGCCTCGCGGTAGCGGGAGCGAGACGCTTCTTCCTCCTTCTGCCGGCGGCCGAGCGCGTCTTCGATGTTGGATAACTCCTCGCGCTCCCGCTCAAGCCTTTCCGCAACGGCGAGGACCTCGGCCAGAGTGCCGCCGTACTTGCGCTTCAACCGCGACAACCTCTCCAGGCGCGACTCGATACGCGTCAGGAGATCGGGATCGCCCTCGCTCTCCCCGGCCGCGTCCCGAGCCGCCGCCGCGAGGTCCGCGACCCGGCGCTTGACATCTTCGATCTCCTCGAGGTGCGCCTTCTCGCGCGGATCGATCGCCGCGAGGAGCCCGAACGCTTTCGCCGCCTCGCCCAGACGGTCCGCCGCCGAGCCTTCCGCCTCCGACAGGGCGGCGAGCGCCGCCTCGGCGGCCGAACGGATGCGGTCGGCGTGGACGAGCCTCTCGCGCCGACCGAGCAGCTCTTCTTCCTCCTTCTCGTCCGGCGCCGTGTCCCGGATCTCGCGGATCTGATAGTCGAGCATCTCGAGCCTGGCCCCCCGGTCCCGGCGCGAGTCTTCCAGCGCCTCCCTGGCTTCCCGCGCCTGTTTCCAGGCTCCTGCCGCCTCGCTCGTGGCGAGGCTCTCGGCGTCGGCGCGCGCGAAGGCGTCGAGCAGCTCGAGTGGGGCCGCGGCCTCGGCGAGCTCGCGCTCCGAGTTCTGGCCATGGATCGCCACGAGCCTCTCGCCGATCTTCGCCAGCGTCCGGACCGAAGCCGGCTCGTCCTCGACGAAGACCCGTCCCTTGCCGTCGGGAGAGAACTCCCGGCGCAGAAGAAGAGTGGCGCCCCCGGGCAGCCCGGCCTCCGACAGAATCCGCCGCACCGCCGCGTCCGCCTCGAACTCCCCGGCGACCGTCAGCCGCACTGCTCCATCGCGCACGAGCTCCACGGATCCCCGCCCTCCGGCCAGCAGCGACAGCGCGTCCACGAGGATGGACTTGCCGGCGCCCGTCTCCCCGGTGATGACCGTCAGCCCTCCCTCGAGCTCCATCTCCAGATCCTCGACGATCGCCAGGTTCTTGACCGTCAGCCGCCGCAGCATGGGCGGAATTATCTCAGGGCGCCGGGTGCCCGGGCGGCCGCCGAGCCGCGAGCCTCGAGGCGTGATCGTGACGGGGCTTGGCCGACAGGCCGTTGCGTCCGTTCGATCCGGCCCCTGCGGTGCCGTCGTCGGTCCGGACGACACGTGGAAGCGACCCGGAATCGTCCCTGCGGGGTCAGGCCGGGGGGCGGGTCTTCTTCTGTCCGATGGGCCTGGCGGGGATGCCGGCGGCGATGACTCCGGCTGGGACGGGCTTGGAGGCCACGCCCATGGAGCCGACCAGCGCATCGGCTTCGATCGTGACTCCGGACAGCACGACGGCGTGGTAGGTGATCCGCGCGCGGTCGCCGATGACCGTCCGGCCGAGCGTCACGTCGTGGATGTCCTCGACCGAATGGGAATGGGAATAGATGTTGGCGTAATCGGAGATCGAGACCTCGTTTCCGAGAACGACCTCGCCCCGGTCGTCGATCAGGACGTTTCGGTGGATTGTCACGCTGTCGCCGACGGAGAGGTTGTAGCCGAAGGAGAATTCGACGCCGTGGAAGATCCGGACGCTCTTGCCGCAGCGCCTGAAGACGCGTTGCGCGAGCATTGCCCGGACCTGGGTGCCCAGACGCACGTTTCGTCCGACGGGAGAGTGATCGAACATCTGCCAGAACCAGAGAAGTGGCTTGACCTTCGCCCACTTCGCGAGGTCGATCTCCCGGTAGTACTCCGCCTCGAGCGTTGCGTTGCGCGGGTCCAGGCTCGCGAGCAGGGACTTCGTCTCGATCGGGAGACGGCGATCCGTCAGCGCTCCTTCCCCGAAAGGACGGCCCAGATAGAGCTGGCAGAGCGTGTCGCGCGCGACGAGGTTGCGGTCGAGGGCGGGGTCGTCGAACCGCTCGGCGAGCTCCGCGACGAAGCGAGGATAGACTTCCTCCCCGACCGGACCGATCCGAAACTCGCGGAGTGGCATGTGAGCGCGAACCTAACAAAGCGATTCCTGGCAGTCAAACTCGCGGCGGCGGCGTGTCTGGCGGCCGGCGCTCTCGCGGCACAGGACCCCGCCGAGCCGACGACGGCCCGGCCGCGGCCGAAATCGCCGCCTCCTCCCGTCGGGGCGATCTCCCGCAAGGCGGTGGACGAGAAATCGCTCCGGGCCACGATCGAGGATCTCGTCTCCTGCGGAACGCGGCACTCGCTCTCATCCTGGGACGATCCACGGCGCGGCATCGGCTGCGGGCGCGACAAAATCCTCGCGCGCCTCACCCAGATTGCGAAATCGTCGGGCGGTAGACTGACCGTCGTCGTAGACCGATTCGAGGCGACGGCCCCGCGCACGCGCGACAAGGCGGCGCGGCTGGAGAACGTGCTGGCGTTCCTGCCGGGGAGCGATCCGAAACTCGCGAAGACCGTCTACGTCGTCTCCGGCCATTTTGATTCGATGCCGTCCTCCATCATGGATCCCGAGGCCGACGCGCCGGGAGCCGACGACGACGCCTCGGGCACGGCGGTCTCGATCGAATGCGCGCGGCTGTTGTCTGGCGGAACCTACCGGGCGAGCCTCCTGTTCGCCGCGGTCTCGGGGGAGGAACAGGGGCTCCTCGGCGGCAAGCGGCTGCTCGAGTACCTGAAGGAGAAGGGTTACACGATCGGCGGCCTGCTAAACAACGACATCGTCGGCGCGGACACCGCGCCGGGTGGTCCGCACCGCGTGCGCGTCTTCTCGGGAGGAGGCCCGGACGGGGTGGACTCCCCCTCGCGGGATCTTGCGCGGGCCGTCGAAGAGGTGGCCGGTCGCGACGCCGTCCGTCTGGTCTTCCGCCTCGACCGGTTGGGGCGCGCAGGAGACCACCGCCCCTTTGTGGAGGCGGGTCTTCCGGCCGTGCGGTTCACCGAGCCGCTCGAGAACTACGACCACGAGCACCAGACGCCGCGCGTGGAGAACGGGCGGCAGTACGGCGACCTCCTCCAGTTCTTGAGCTTCGAATTCCTCGGCCACGTCGCGCGAGCCAACGCCGAGACGCTGCGCCAGCTCGCCCTGGCGCCGGCCGCGCCCAGAGACGTCACAATCGCCGGCGGCGTCACGCCGGACGCGAAAATCGCGTGGTCGGCCGAGGAGGACGGTGAGCGCGAAGGCTTCGAGATCCTCTGGCGCGAGACGACCGAGCCGCGCTGGTCGGTCTATGATTTCGTTGCCTCTGCGGGAGAGAACATCCTCAAGGGAGTCTCGACGGACAACCACTTCTTCGCGATCCGCGCGGTCGGAAAGAACGGCGCCCGCTCGATCCCGGTCGCCGCCCTCCTGAGGCCCCCGCCCGCCCGAGGTTAGTCGAGTCGGGAAGCAGCCGGCGGGAGCCGCGGACACAACCCGCGACGCTCCACTCCTCAAATCTCAGCGGCCAAAATGGTCTCTCAGGAATTCCATCGTCAGAGCGACGCCGAAACCGGTCGCCCCGGCGTCGTATCCGGCGTGCTCCTTCTCGAAATGCGCGACGCCGGCGATGTCGATATGCGCCCAGGCGACTCCCTTCGGGACGAATTCCTTCAGGAAGACCCCGGCATTGATCGTGCCGGCCGAGCGTCCCGCCGTGTTCTTCATATCGGCCCATTCGGACTTCAGGTTTTCCCGGTAATCCGGCCAGATGGGGAGGCGCCACAGCCTCTCGCTCGTGGTCTCGCCGGCGGCGATGAGCTCGCGCGCGAGGGTCTCGTCCGGGGTCATGAGGCCCGCGCACTCGTGGCCGAGCGCGACCAGGACGGCTCCGGTCAGCGTGGCATAGTCCAGCAGAACGTCGGGACGGAATTTCTCCGCGTACGAAAGCGCGTCGGCCAGCACGAGCCGGCCTTCGGCGTCGGTGTTGTCCACCTCGACGGTCTTGCCGTTGCGCATACGCAGGATGTCTCCCGGGCGGCAGGCCGAACCGCTCGGCAGGTTTTCCGTCACCGGCGCCAGCGCGACGACCCGGACTGGAAGCTCGAGACGCTTGGCCGCCCGCAGGCACGCGAAGACCGTCGCCGCCCCCATCATGTCGTACTTCATCTCCCCCATCGAAGCGGCGGGCTTGATCGAGATACCACCCGAGTCGAACGTGATTCCCTTGCCGACGAGCACGGCCGTCCCCCGGGAGCGGGCTGGGCGGTGCTCGCCGATCAGGAAGACGGGCGGGCGGGCGCTCCCTGAGTTGACGGCCAGGAGTCCTCCCATCCGTTCCCGCGCGATCTCTCTCCGGCCGAGGACGGTCAGGCGCAGCCCCTCCCGCCGCGCCATCGCCCGCGCCGCCCGCGCGAGCTCCGACGGGCCCAGGTCGTTCCCCGGCGTGTTGCCGAGGTCTCGGGCCCAGCAGACGGCTTCCGAGAGCAGCTCGGCCTCGCGCGCCTCTCTCTCGAGCCCGGCCGCCGGGATCCCGGGAGGCGGCAGCACGACCGCGTCGGCTCCCCGGGCGAGTTTGCGCGCGTCCTGGCCCGACTTGTAGCGCCGGAAGCGGTAGTCCCCCTGGGCGAGCTCGCGAAGGAGCACCCGCATTCGCCCTTTTCCGATCCCTTCTCCGAAGGCGAGCAGCAACCCGCGCCCCGGCTGCCGGAGGGCATCCCGGATGGCGCGGCGGAGCGCCCGACGGAGCTTCGCGAGCGGGCCTTCGGCGGGGCCCAGGCCGACGAGAACCCAGCCGCCGCGTTTCGTGAGAGCTCCGGCGACTTCCTTTTCCCGGCCGCGGAAGGCCGATACGCGGCAGGCCTCTTCGAGCTCTTTCCGAACGGACGCGGGCGCCTGCGCCGCCGGATTCTTGGCCTCGTGCAGAAACGCCACGCAGAGCCGGCGCCCCGTGCGGGGCGCGGAATCGGTGACCCGCAAACGCATCGCGCGAAACGATACCAGAGCCGGGCGTCGCTCTTGGTAGCCCTCCACTCTCAACCCCGGGGCGTCTTCATGCTAATGTCACCCTCCCGATGGCCGCCGTCGTGGAAACTCACCTCTCCGGCGCTCGCCTGTCCCGGCGCGGCAAGGTCCGTGAGCTCTACGACCTCGGGGACAGCCTTCTCCTCGTCGCGAGCGACCGCATCTCGGCCTTCGATTGCGTCCTGTCACCGGGGGTTCCCGACAAGGGGAAGATCCTGACTCAGCTTTCGAATTTCTGGTTCCGAAAGTTCGTCGACGTCGAGAACCACCTGATCGAAACGGAAGTCGAGCGCTTCCCCGAACCGCTCCAGTCCGACCGAGCCATGCTCGCCGGGCGCTCGGTGATCGTTCGAAAGGCCGAGGTGATTCCGTTCGAGTGCGTGGCTCGCGGTTACCTCGCGGGCTCGGGCTGGGCGGAGTACAGAAAGACGAAGCAGGTTTGTGGAGTCCGCCTTCCGGCGGGGCTCGTCGAGGCCGACCGTCTCTCTCGCCCCATCTTCACTCCGGCGACAAAAAGCGAGCGCGGCCACGACGAGAACGTTACCTTCGATGAGATGGTCAACCAGACCGGCCGCGAAGAAGCCGAGCGGCTGCGCGACTTGACGCTCGACCTCTACTGCCGGGCGCGGGATCATGCGGCCTCCCGGGGATTGATTCTGGCGGACACGAAGCTCGAGTTCGGGCGAGTGGAAGGGCGTCTCGTCTGGATCGACGAAGCGTTCACCCCCGATTCCTCGCGCTACTGGGATTCGGCCCACTACAGGCCGGGGCACAGCCCGCACTCGCTGGACAAGCAGTTCGTCCGAGACTGGCTCGACTCGACGGGCTGGGACCGGCGGCCTCCCGCGCCGCGTCTTCCGGAGGGAGTGGTCCGCACGACGCGCGAGAAATACCTCGAGGCCTACAGGACCCTGACCGGAGAAGACTGCCGGCTCTAGAAGGCTCAAGCTTCGGGCCCCTCGAGGCTTGGACCTTGAAACCTGGGCCGTCCCGTTGATATTGGCCCGGCATTTGCTTCGCCTCTCCTCGGCGTCGCTTTTTGGGCGTCGCCCTCACAGGAAGGAGAGACCATGCGCAGGAGAATCTCGACCCTCATCGCCGCAGTCGCCCTTTGCGCCTTTGCCGGAACGGCTCTCGCCCAGAACGCCGACCCGAACACCGGCGGCCCGACCAAGAACACTCTCAAGTTGAAGCTGATGGAGCCCGCCGAGGGCGCCACCATCTCCGGAAGCAGCGTCCGCGTCACCGTGGACTACAACCACCAGGTCTTCGGGGCGGGCCAGGGCACCCGTTTCGGAGAGGCCAACTTCCCGCAGCCGCGCTTCGACGTCTATCTCGATAATCAACGCAAGGCCACGCTGAAGGGGACGGAGTCCAATACCGCCACGATCGACAGCGTCCCCCCGGGGAGTCACCGGATCGCGGTCGTCGCCTTGAACGTGAGCGGAGAGGTCATCGACCGCAAGGAGGTGGGCATCACGACGACCTCCACCGTCATCGCGCAGAGCACGACATCGACCTCGACTTCGACCATGGCCGCGCCCCCTCCGGAACCCGCGGCGCCCGCCCCGGCGCCCCCGGCGCCCGCGTACGTTCCGCCTCCGGCTGCGCCGGCTCCGGCCGAGACGACGCTCCCCAAGACGGCCTCCGTGTTTCCTCGAATGGCCCTGGCAGGCCTCGCCCTCATAGCGGCCGGCTTGCTGATCGGTCGGAAGACCCTCTAGATCCAAACAGGACTCCTGCGCCCGGTCCTCGCCCTCGGGCGGGGCCGGGCGCCAGGCTATCCGGCTCCAGAAAAATGTTCTCCCACAGGCTCGCTCCGGCCTTAACTTCCGTCGGTCTCGGGTTCGGGATCCTGTTCACCGTTCCCTTCGCGCGGGATGTCTATTCCGGAATCGAACGGCGGGCAGGAAGCGTGGTTCGCTCTTCGTCGGGGGCCCGCGCGTCCCGAATCCCGGAGGGCGACCTCATCGCCCGGTTGACCGTGGCGCGACTGGCGCTCGATGCGCCCGTGCTCGAGGGGATTGCGGCGAACACACTCGCCCGGGGCGCCGGTCACGTGCCGGAGACGGCGCTGCCCGGAGAGGAGAAGACCGGCACGCCCTCGGCGATCGCGATCTCGCGAGGGCGATGCGCCCAGGCGGTCGGCCGGATGAGGCTTGGCGACCGGGTCCGCCTGACGACTTCCCTGGGTCTGCGGCGCTACCGGGTGGTGGAGCGGCGAACGTTCGAACCGGCCGCATTCCAGCTGGATCCGGCCGCCCGCGTCACCCTGATCGCCCCTTTCCCGCCCGATTCGCCCGGCCCCGCGCCCTTGCGGCTTCTCGTGTCCTTGGAGCGAGAGAACGAGCGCTCACCTCGTTTTCGGCCATCGCTTTGATGGACAATCGGCGAGGTGATTTGTGATGAGTGAGGGGGCGAAGCGACGCTTGCTGCCCTGATCACAAATCACAAATCAACAATCACAAATCACAAATCTCCTGGACGAAGTCCCTGACCCGCTCGACGGGGCGGATCGCGAGATCCTGAAAGCGCCCGGCTTCCGCCGCGTCTCCGGAGGGCAGGTAAACTGTTTGAAAGCCCATGGCCACGGCCTCCTTCAGACGGGAGCTGGCCGCCGGAACTCGACGAACTTCGCCGAGCAATCCGATTTCGCCGAAGCAGACGACGTCCGCGGGGATGGCGCGCCCTCGGGCGGAAGAGGCCAGCGCCGCCACCGCGGCCAGGTCCGCCGCGGGCTCGGCGGTGGAGAGGCCTCCCGCGCAGGAGACGAAGACCTCCCGGGACGCCAGCGGCAGGCCCGACCCTTCGAGAACGGCCAGGAGAAGGGCGAGCCGTCCGGGATCGAAACCGATCGCCACACGCCGGGGGGAGCCCGCCGCCGGCGGCCCGACGAGTGCCTGGATCTCCACGAGAAGGCAACGGGACCCTTCCCGCGTGGCCGTCACGGCGCTGCCCGGAAGGCCGGCCCGCCGCTCGGCCAGGAGCGCAGCCGAAGGATTGGAGATCTCGGAAAGACCCTCCCCGGTCATGTCGTAAAGCGCGAGCTCCTCGACCGGCCCGAACCGGTTCTTCGTGGCGCGCAGGACGCGCCGCAGAGAGGTCCTCTCCCCTTCGAGCGTCAGGACGGTGTCCACGAGGTGCTCGAGCGATTTGGGACCGGCGAGGCTGCCGTCCTTGGTCACGTGGCCGATCAGGATGACCGGCACGTCTCGCGTCTTGGCGAACCGCTGCAGGACCGAGGCGCACTCGCGCACCTGCGTGACTGTGCCGGCCGCCGACGAGAGAGCCGGTTCTCGAACGGCCTGGATGGAGTCCACGATCAGCAGCGCCGGCGGGCGGCGCTCGGCGGCCGCGACGACGCGCTCGACGTCCGTTTCGGCGGCGAGCAGCAGGGTCTCCTCCCGCACGCGAAGCCGCTCGCCTCGCATCCGGACCTGAGCCGCCGACTCCTCCGCGGTGGCGTAGAGGACATCGCCGCCCAGTGTCGCGAGGGCGCGGGCCGCCTGGAGGAGAAAGGTGGACTTGCCGATGCCGGGCTCGCCGCCCAGAAGAACGACCGAACCCGCGACCAGTCCTCCGCCGAGCACCCGGTCGAGACCCGGCAGGCCGGTCGCCAGCCGCGTGCTCGCTTCGCCCTGCACCTGCGCCATCGAGGCGGGGAGGGCCGCCTGCGGAGCGGCCCTCTCCGCCCGAAGCTCCTCGACGTAGCTGTTCCACTCCCCGCAGTCCGGGCAGCGGCCGAGCCACTTGGACGACGAAGCCCCGCAGGACTGGCACGCGAAAACCGTCGTGGCGCGGGGCATATTCGGATCCTCAGACGTTAGACGTGAAACCCGAAACGAAGCGCCGTCCCGTCTCGGCCGCTCCGGGTCACGCTTGACGCTTTACGGTTCACGTTTCACGGCTTGATGGGCACCGAGCCGAGCAGGTACTTGATGTCGTCGTCGGTCCAGCGCACGCCCGCCCCCACGAAGATCGAGTCGGCTGCCCGCGAGCGGTTCAGGAAGTCGTCCCAGCCCCCCTGAAAATAGACGGAAGGCGAGATGAAGTAGCGGCCCGTGAATTTTGCATGGGCGGCAAAATCGGGGCGGGTGAAGTCCCACACGTCGGCCGAGAGGCGAAGGCGGTCCTTCAGGAGCTTGTAGTCGAGGCCCGCGCCGCCGCGGGACTCGATGACCCCGGCCCGCAGGCCCCAGTCCCTCCACCGGTATCCGAAGAGCGCTGTGATGGCGAAGTCGTCCTTGAACTCCTGCGTGTCGGTCGTCTTGACCTCGACGTGCCCGTCCGGAAAGGTCGTCGTCTCGACGCTCGTCGAGGAGACGCGGCGCCCGAAGGGCTCCGTGGACAGCTCGAACCGATAGAAGCGGGGGGACTCGGGGGGATTGATGTCGAGGGAAAAGTAGCCCTTTCCCTTCGAGAAGCGCGTCAGCAGCTCGGAACGGACGCCCAGGTCGAACCGGGTCCGCCCGACCGATCCCAGGGCCTTGTTCAGCCCCGCGACCCCTTCCTTGACCGCGACCAGGGCCTCGTTCAGGTTCTTGTGGGTTTCCTCGCTCTCGACGAGCTTCCCGACAGTCCCCTCCCCGGACTTGATCTTGCCGGTGATCTGGTTGAGGTTCTCGGCCGTTGTCTCGAGCTTGCCGGAGACGTCCCTGATGTTGGCGATGCCCTGCGTGACGTTGGCGGAGTTGGAGGCGATGAGCTTGTCCACGCGGTCCACCAGTTGCGTCATCCCCTCCGTGAGATCCTTGAGATTCGCCAGCGTCGCGTCCACGTTGCCGCGGTTGGAGGCGACCATCACGCGCAGATCCTCGGTAATGATCTTGATGTTGTCGATGATCGTGCGGAGCCGCTCCTCCCCCTGGGGCCCGCCGAGCGACTGGCTCAGATTCTTCGTGATGTCCTTGACGTCCACCTCGATGTCTCTCGCCAATTTGGTGATCTGGTCGAAGCTGACGGGGATGTCCCCCTTGAGTGTCGTCCCCTCGGGAAGCTCGGGCGCGCCCACCGGCCCGGGCACGAGCTCGACGTACTTCTCTCCGAGCAGACCCAGATTCGCGATTGAGGCCGACGCTCCGCGCCGCAGCTCCACTTCGTGATCGAGGTCCATGTCCACGATCGCGCGCCCGTCGGACGTCAGGCGGATCCGGGCCACCTTCCCCACGCGGACGCCGGCCAGGCGCACGGTGGACTTGGCGTCCAGGCCTGCCACGTCCTTGAACTCGACCGAGATCTTCTTGGCCGGTCCCCGACCCAAGCGCAGGTCCTCGATCCTCCAGATCAGGAGACCCGCCAGGATCAGGATCACCAGGAAAAACCCTCCGACCTTCGCCGCAGTGTTCATGCGCCCTCCGAAGGGAAACCTCGTCCGGATTCGATCATCGCGCCGACACCTCGAAATCCCGCGTCAGGGGACCCTGGGATTTTCCCTCGACGAACTGCCGCACGGCCGGATCCGATGCCGCGAGGAACTCGTCGGGCCGGGCGTCATAGAGGAGCTTTCCCCCGAAGAGCAGGGCGACCCGGTCCCCGATTTTCCGGGCGCTTTCGATGTGGTGCGTGATCGTCACGATCGTCGGCTTCATGCGCTCGCGCATCTCGAGAATCACCTCGTCGATGATTTCCGTCATGATCGGGTCGAGCCCCGTGTTGGGCTCGTCGAAGAGCAGGATTTCGGGCTCGTGGGCGATCGCGCGCGCGAATCCGACACGCCGACGCATGCCTCCGGAGAGCTCCGACGTGCGCTTCTCCTCGACGTTGGGCAGGTGCACGATCTCCAGGCACTCCCTCACGCGCTCGCGGACTCGGTCCGCCGGCTGTCCCGATCGGCGCAGGGGAAAGGCGATGTTGTCAAAGACCGACATCGAATCGAAGAGCGCTCCCTCCTGGAACGACATGCCGAACCTCTTGCGGGCGCGGTTGCGCTCGACGTGAGACAGCGCCCAGAAGTCCTCGCCCGCGACGAAGACCTTCCCGGAATCGGGCCGGATCAGGCCGATCAAGTGCTTCAGGAGAACGCTCTTCCCCGTGCCGGAAGGGCCAACGATCACGAGCGACTCCCCTTGCGCGACCGAGAACGAGATGCCGTCCAGCACGACCTTGTCGCCGAAGGACTTGTGCAGATCCTCCGCCTCGAGCTTCGGGGAAGCCTCTTCGGGGCGCGGGGCCGTGGAGGCCTTGCCTTCCATCGCGTTGTCCTAATACAGAAGCTTGGTCAGGAAGAAGTCCGCGACGAGGACCGACAGGCTGCCGGAGACGACGGCCCTCGTTGTCGAGCGGCCCACGCCCTCCGCGCCCCCCTCCGTGTAGTAACCGCGCACACAGGCGATCAGCGAAAAGATCAGCCCGAAGACCGCCGCCTTGATGACGCCCGAAACGACGTCGTCGCTCACGTGCAGGTACTGGAAGGAGTTGTCGAGATAGGCGACGGGGTTCGCGCCGAGCAGCTGCACCGCCACGAAATAGCCGCCGTAGATCCCAACGACATCCCCCATGATGACCAGGAGCGGGAGCATCAGGATGGACGCCGTGACCCGCGGCACCATCAGGTACTGCACCGGCTCGGTGGCGAGCGAGGTCAAGGCATCGATCTGCTCGGTGACCCGCATCGTGCCGAGCTCCGCGGCCATCGCGCTGCCGACGCGCCCGGTCACCATGAGCGCGGTCAGCACCGGCGCGAGCTCCCGTGTCAGCGACAGGGCCACCACGCTTCCGACCAGGTTCTGGGCGTGGAAACGGGCGAAGCCGTTGAAGGTCTGGAGCGCGAGCACCATGCCGGTGAAGAGAGTCGTGACGAAGACGACGGGAATCGAGTCGTACCCGACGCGGACCATCTGCCGCAACAGCTCGGCCACATCGTAGGGAGGCCGCACCGCCCAGGCCGCGACGCTTCCGAGCATCGAGAAGAAGTGCCCGACCTCCTCGAAGACCCGTAGGACGACGCGGCCGATCGCCTCGAGGAAGCGCGTCAATCCCGATACCTTCTGGGCACGCGGGCGGAAATCCCGCAGAGGATCTCATACGGGACCGTCCCGGCCGCGCGGGCGAGGTCCCACGCGGTCACACAACGCCGGCCCTCCGCCCCCAGACACACGACCCGATCGCCCCGGGCGGCGCCGCAGTCTGTCGCGTCCACGAGCGTCAGATCCATGCTCACCGCAGCGACGATCGGCGCCTCCTTGCCCTCGACCAACACGGAAATCCGACCGGAGAAGGACCTTCGAAGGCCGTCATCATAGCCGATCGGAAGGACCGCGATGGTCGAAGGCCGGCGCGTGACGAAGACTCCGCCGTATCCGAGGGACGTGCCGGAGGGCACCCGTCTCACGGACATGACGCGAGTCTCCAGAGTCAGCGCGGGTTCGAGGCCCTCTCTTTCCATCGTGGGCGATGGAGGGATCCCATAGAGGGCAATGCCAGGACGCACCGCGTCGAAGTGGGAATCCGGGCGCGCGAGAACTCCGGCGGAGTTGGCGAGGTGGACGAGGCCGGGATCGAGGCCCATCCCGCGCAGGGCCGAAACCACGCCGGCCAGCCCCCGCACCTGGGCCGCCGTCGCGGGAGACGTGGAATCCTCGGCCGACGAAAGTTGCGCGAAGACGCCCGCCAGCTTCAGCCGCGAACCTCGGAAGAGACCGGCGAGGGCGCCGGTGTCCTCCGGCGCGAGCCCGAGCCGCCCCATCCCGGTGTCGAATTTGGCGTGGACCGGGAGCGGGGAAGGCAGAGCGGCGGCGGCACGGGCGAAGGCGGCGGCGTGCTCGAGGTCATAGAGCGCCGGCGTCAGGCCGTAGGCTCGCAGCAGCGGGGTCTCCGCCGGGTCGGAAAAGTTCAGCAGCAGGATCTCGCCCGCAACGCCCGCGCGCCGCAACGCGATCCCTTCCTCCGCGATCGCGACGGCGAGCGTCCGCGCCCCCTCCGCGGTCAGCCGGCGCGCCACCGGTACCGCCCCGTGCCCGTAGGCGTCCGCCTTGACGACGGGAAAGACCGCCACGGCGCCACCCACGCGTTTCTTCAGCAGCCCGTAGTTGCGGGCGATGGCCCCCAGGTCCACGACGGCGAGGGTCGGACGGGAGAACAGGAGTGAGTCAGGAGTCGTCAGTCGTGAGTTCAAACAGACAAGGCTAACTCACGGCTCATGACTCAACAGCGCACGACTTCTTCTAGAAGGGCTGGTCCGAGGAGGGAGGCGGTGCCTCTCGGGCATAGTTGCGGAAGGTCATGTGGTCGGGCAGGAAGACGGCCTCGAAATCGCCGACCGGGCCGTTGCGCTGCTTGGCGATGATGACGTCGGCGATCCCCTTGCGCTCGGTGTTGCGGTCGTAGAGCTCCTCCCGGTAGAGCATGATCACGACGTCGGCGTCCTGTTCGAGCGAGCCCGAGTCGCGCAGATCCGCCAGCTGTGGCTTGCGCAGGTCTCCCTTGCGCTGCTCCGGCTGACGGGAGAGCTGCGAGAGGGCGATGATCGGAACTTTCAGCTCCTTGGCGAGGAGCTTCAGACCGCGGGAGATCTGGGAAACCTCCTGGGTGCGGTTGTCGAACCGGCCGTGTCCCGCCATGAGCTGGAGGTAGTCCACGATGAGCAGGTCCAGCCCCTTCTCGCGTTTCAGGCGCTGCGCCTTGGCGCGCATCATCGGGACGTTCACTCCAGCGCTGTCGTCGATGAAGAAGTTCGCCCCCGCGATCGTGGTCTGCGCGAGCACGAGACGTCCGATCGCCTCCTTCGAAGCATAGCCGTCGCGGACCTTCTTGGCGTCCACGTCCGCTTCCGAACAGAGGACGCGAAACCCCAGCTGTTCCATGGACATCTCGAGCGAGAAGAACGCCACCGATTTCGCCTCGCGCAGGGCGACGTGCTGGGCGATGTTTAAGGCGAGCGAGGTCTTCCCGACCGAAGGCCGGGCCGCCAGGATGATCAGGTCCGATGTCTGGAGTCCCGAGGTCATCCGGTCGAGCTCCGTGAAGCCGGTCGCCAGGCCCGAGAGCATCCCCTGGCGGGTCCGGGCGTCTTCGATCACCTCGAGGTTGTGCTTGACGATCTTTCCGATGGGGGTGAACGCCTCGCGCACCGAATCGTCCGCAATCTCGAAGATCTCGCCGGTCACCTCCCCGAGAAGCTCCTCCGCCGTCTTCTCCTGCGTGAGCCCGTCGCGGACGATCCGCTGGCCGGCGCGGATCAAGCGTCGCAGCGTCGCTTTCTCCTTGACGATCCGGGCATAATGCTCGACGTTGCCGATGTCGGGCACGCCGTCGAGAAGCCAGGACAGGTAGGCGGCGTCCACGGTCTCCACCTGGCCCGTGTTCAATTCCTCCTTGAGAGTCAGGAGATCGATCTCGGCGGACCGCCCGAAGAGATCGAGCATGCCTCGATAGATCCTCTGGTGCTTGTCGCTGTAGAACTCGTCCGCGTTCGGGAGGATCGGAACGACCAGAGCGATGGCGGACGGATCGAGCAGGATCGAGCCGAGGATGGCGCGTTCGGCCTCGGCGTTCTGCGGCAGTGCCTTCTCGGCGACGGCTTCTTCGAGCATTCGTTTTTGGGAGCGAGCGTCGGATTCTTATTCCGCTGTGTGCAGCGCTGTCAACGGTCGAAAACGATTTCCACAACCGGGAGGCCGGCGTCGCGCCGGGAGAGACGCATCGAAAAAAATTTCGATCGCGTTATCCACAGACCTATTGGACGCTGTGCGAGGGACAAATGATGTCCGAGGCCCGGGAGCGGCCTTCGTTCCGTATCTGCTACCAGACGAAGGAGCGCTCGGCGGAGCGGATGAGCGCGATCGCCGTCGGCCAGCCGACGACGTCGTCCACACACCCGGCGACGGCCTCGCGATCGATCCTTCGATTGACCATGGAGGCGGAACAGGCGAGGAAGCGCACGCCGCCGCCTGCCTCTCGCGCCTCGGCAAGCAGGCGGCCGGCGTGACCGGTCTCCCCTTCGTCCTGCGCCAGGCGTCCCGAGGCCAGCGCTTCGAGCGCCGCGTCGAACCAGATCACGGTGACGTCGATCCCGAGCGAGACCGCCGCGGCCGTCATCGCGGCGGCCTCGTAGAGGGCGTCCGGCGCCCCCCGTTGCACGAGAAGCACCCAGAAGGGACGTACCGGTGCTTCCGGCGGGATCATCGGGGACGCGCCCGGCCTCGCAGAAGGCCCAGCATTTCCGCGGTGCCGACCACGCCGCCCGGGTGCTTGCGCCCCTCCGGAGCGCCGTGGAAGTCGCTGCCGGCCGTCACGAGCAGGCCGAGCTCCCGAGCGAGGCCCCCGAACCGCGCCTCCTCCGCCGCCGCGTGGTCGGGATGGAAGACTTCGATGGCGTCGAGTCCCGCCTCGACCAGCGCGCGGATGAGACCCTCCGCGTCCTTGTACCAGACGGCGTGCGCGAGCGAGGAAACTCCGCCGGCCTCGCGGACCGCCTCGATCACGTCAGCCGCCGCCCATTTCGTCGAAGGCACGTACCAGGGGCGCTCGCGGCCCAGAAACCGCTCGAAGGCGTCTTCGTTGGAGGCGGCGTGCCCGGCTCGGACGAGAGCGCGCGCCAGGTGCGGCCTCCCCCAGACGCCGCCGCCGACGTCGCGGCGGATCGCGTCGAGGTCGAGCGGGTAGCCCGCGGCCATCAGCTTTTCCGCCATGAGCTCCCCCCGCCGGCGCCGATTCTCCTGACGCTCGGCCAGGCGCGCGTTGAACCGGGGGTTCGTCTCGTCCACGAACAGGGCGAGGATGTGGACGTCGTCCTGCCCCTGGAAATCGGCCGAGACCTCGGCGCCCGGGACGAGCTCGATGCCGACTGCCTCCGCTTCGGCGCGCGCCTCCGGCAGCCCTTGCAGCGTGTCGTGATCGGTCAGCGCGAAGGTCTCGATTCCTGCCGTCTTCATCTTCCGGACCAGCTCGGCCGGCGAGTCGAGGCCGTCGGAGACGGAAGAGTGGCTGTGCAGGTCCACGCGCATCGGCGCGCCATGTTACCCCGCTACAATCGATCGATGGACCGCGGAGAGGTCGCTCGCGTGCTCGCTGAGATCGCGGCGATGCTGGAGCTGGCCGGCGAGAATCGGTTCAGGGTGCGGGCCTACGAGATGGGGGCGCAGGCGATTCTGGCCTTTCCGGGAGACCTGGAAGCCGCGGTCGCCAGCCGCGACCTCCTGGATGTCCCGGGCATCGGGGCGGGGCTCTTCGGCAACATCGAGACCCTCGTGCGGACCGGCTCGCTCCCCTACTACGAGGAGTTGTGCGCGCGGTTTCCTCCCGGCCTTCGAGAGTGTTTGACGATCCCGGGGCTGGGCGCGCGGAAGGCGCGGCAACTCCACGAGACACTCGGCATTGACTCGCTGGAAGCGCTGGAAGCCGCATGCCGAGAAGGGAGACTCGCCGGCGTCAAAGGGTTCGGCTCCCGCACCGCCGAACGGATCCTGAAGGGAATCGCGCTCCTGCGCTCCTCGGCCGGCCTTCACCGCTACAGCCGGGCCCGCCGGCGCGCCGAGGAGGCGCTCGCCGCTCTGGAGAGCGCCGGGCTCGCTTCCCGGATCGAGATCGCGGGCAGCCTGCGACGCCGAAAGGAGATCGTTCGCGACATCGACATCGTCGCCGCCTCTCCGGATCCAGGAGCGCTGGCCGACGCCTTCTGCCGCCTGCCGCGGGTCGCCGACATCACGGCGGACGGGCCGACGAAAACCTCCGTGCGGTTCACCGACGGTCTCGCCGCCGATCTTCGGATCGTGTCGGAAGCGGAGTTTCCCGCGGCGTGGCTGTATTTCACGGGCTCCGAGGAGCACAACGTGGAGCTGCGCGGGCGTGCGAAGAGGATGGGCCTGAAGTTGAACGAGTACGGTCTGTTCCGGACCCAGCCCCCCGGGGAGGCCCTCCCCGGCGCCAGCGAAGCGGCGATCTACGCGGCCCTGGGTCTTCCCTACATCGAGCCGGAGCTGCGGGAAGGCCGAGGAGAGATCGAGGCGGCCGAGCGGGGGGAGTTGCCCCGGCTCGTCTCACGCGAAGACCTGCGGGGCATTGTCCACGTCCACACGGTCGAGTCCGACGGCCGCGACACGCTCGAGGACATGGTCGGAGGGGCCCGAGCCGCCGGCTACTCCTGGGTCGCGATCACCGACCACAGCAAGACCGCCGCGTACGCCGGAGGCCTGGACGAGGGGCGCGTTCTCGCGCAGCGCGAGGAGATCCGGGCCCTGCAGCGGAGATCCCCCGGCTTCCGTATCTTTCACGGGACGGAAGCCGACATCCTGTCGGATGGCTCGATCGACTTCGGGGACGATTTCCTCGGCGTCTTCGACCTCGTCGTTGCCTCGATTCACTCGCGCTTCGGCCTTCCCCGCGCGGAGCAGACGGCGAGGCTGCTGCGAGCCGTGCGCAACCCGCGTGTCTCGGTGCTCGGCCACCCGACGGGCCGCCTGCTCTTAACGCGCGAGGGCGTGGACGCGGACATCGAGGCCGTCCTCGACGCCGCGGCCGAGTCGGGCTGCGCCCTGGAGATCAACGGTTCGCCGGAGAGGCTCGACCTCGACTGGAGGCACGTCCGCCGCGCCGTGGAGAAGGGAGCCCTTTTCTCGATCGGCCCGGACGCCCATTCCGTCGCGGAGCTCGGCTTAGTCGAGCTCGGCCTCGGGATTGCCCGAAAGGGCTGGGTCGGCCCGGACGCCACCGTGAACGCCATGACGGCGGACGAGCTGCAGCAATGGCTCGAAAAACGGCGCGGCGGCCCGCTTCCAGATTCCCCCTTGACCTTTAGTAAATAACTGTATATTTATTTACTCTCATGGGGCGGCCGGAACGGGTGACGCGGGAGCAGGTCCTGGCCGAGGCGCGCCGGGCCTTCGCCGAGCGGGGGTTCGAGGGGACGACGCTCGCGGACATCGGGGCGCGCCTGGGAGTCTCCCCGGCGGCGCTGCTGCGCCACGCTCCGACCAAGCAAGCTCTCTTCGCCCTGGCCATGGAATCGGAGCCCTCCGCGGAAGAGCTGCCGGCGGGCTTTCTCGCCTCCGTGCCCTCGGACGCGGACCCGGCGCAGGTGTTGCGCCGGCTGGCCCGCGAGTTCATCCCCTTCATCGAGCAGAAGATGGGAGAGAACATCGCCCGCTTTCTGCGCGCCCGCACGGAGGAAGAGGCCCGCACGATCCGTCTTCCCTTCGACCCTCGCCAGAAGAACTCTCCGCCTGCGCTCGTCGTCGCGGCGCTGCAGACGTACTTAAGACGGGCCCGAGCCGCCGGAAGAGTCTCCCTGCCGAGCGCGAGGGCCGGCGCCCTCGCTTTCCTCGGATCTCTCCAGTCTTACGTCTTCTTCCATCGAGTCCTCAGGATCCAGCCGCCGATCCCGCTGGAGGCGTACCTCGGCACCGTCCTCGAGATCTGGAAGAAGGGCGCGCTTCGCCCCAGGAGACGAAGCCGATGAGCCGCCGCTCCCTCATCGTTCTCGTCGTCGTGATTCTCTCGGCGGCCGGCGCCATCTGGTGGCTGATGTCGAGGAAAGGGGACAAGGCCCTCGTCCTCTCCGGCTCGATCGAGGCGCGCGATGTGGAAGTCGGCTCCCTGACCGGGGGACGAGTCACGAGGGTTCTCGTGGAAGAGGGCGCGCAGGTCTCGGCCGGCCAGCCGATCGTCCAGTTCGAGACCGACCTGATCGATCTCCAGATCCAGCAGGAACGGGCCCGTGTCGAGCAGGCGCGGGCCAACTTGACCAAGGCCCTGCGCGGGCCCCGGCCCGAAGAAATCGCCCGAGCCCGCGCGCAGGCGCAGAACACCGAGAGAGAGCGTCTGCGTCTGAAGACCCTCCTCGACCGGGGCGTCGTGGCGCAGCAGCAGTACGACGACGCCGCCACGCAGGCCAGGGTCGCGCGCGAGGCGGCGCTGGAGCTCGAACGCGGCAACCGCCCCGAAGACATCGCCGTGGCCCGAGCGACTCTCGAAGCGGAGGAGAAGCAGCAGGGCTACCTCGAGCGCCAGCGCGCCGAAGCGGTCGTACGAGTGCCGGCCGCCGGGGTGATCGAATCGATGGACCTGCGTCCCGGAGACCTGGTCGTGGCCAATCAGCCTGTCGCCCGTATGCTCGAGCCCTCCCAGCTCTGGGTGCGCGTCTACGTACCCGAGCCGCAGCTCGGTCGGGTGCGAGTCGGCCAGAGGGCGGCCCTGACCGTGGACACCTTCCCAAAGCGGGAGTTCCCCGGAAGAGTCGTCGAGATCCGCACGCAGTCCGAGTACACGCCCCGCAACGTTCAGACGCTCGACCAGCGCATGGACCAGGTCTTCGGTGTCAAAGTCGCGATCGAACCGACCCCGGAATTGAAGCCGGGCATGGCGGCCACGGTGAGGCTGGCCGAATGACCGGGCCCGAGACCGGGTCGCCGGCGCGCGAGCCCTCCTCCAGCGCCCGCGACGACGGAATCGTCGTGGAGGGAGTGTCCCGCGACTTCGGGCCGGTTCGCGCGCTGGACAAGGTCTCGTTGCACGTGCCGCGAGGCGAGATCTACGGACTGCTCGGCCCCAACGGGTCCGGCAAGTCCACCCTCATCCGGATCCTCTGCGGTCTGCTCACGCCGACGGAAGGGCGCGCCTTCGTGGACGGCCTGGACGTCGCCAAGCAGGGAGAAGAGGTCCGCCGACGCATCGGCTACGTGCCCCAGAGGTTCTCGCTCTATGAGGACCTGACGGTGCAGGAGAACCTCGACTTCTTTGCGTCGGTCTACGGCCTGAAGGGCGCGGAGTTGAAGGAGCGGCGCGAGTGGGCGATCGGGCTGACGTCCATCGGCCCATACCGCGAGCGGCTCGCCGGGCAGCTTTCCGGTGGATGGAAGCAACGCCTCGCGCTGGCGGCAGCGCTCATGCATCGCCCGCGCGTCCTGTTCCTGGACGAGCCGACCGCAGGCATCGACCCGGTCGCCCGCCGGGAGCTCTGGAATCTCCTCTTCACGCTCGCCGGCGAAGGGGTCACGCTCCTGGTCAGCACCCACTACATGGACGAAGCGGAGCGCTGCGGCCGCGTCGCGTACCTCTATCTCTCTCGCATGCTCGTCGAAGGCGACCCGGCCGACTTGACGAGGCTCCCCGAGATCACGCCGGAGGGGACGCGGCGCGTCGAGGCCGACTGCGAGCAGGGGGCCGCGGCCGTCATGAGCCAGGCGCGCAAGCTCCCCTACGTCGAGGAGGTCACGATCTTCGGCAACGCGCTCCATCTGCTCGTGCGCGCCGACGTGCCCGATGCGCAAATCGCGCGGGACCTCGAGGAGGCCTCCCACGCGAAGGTCACGATCCGACCCATCGAGGCCTCGCTCGAGGACGTGTTCGTGCGGCTGACCCGGCTCCAGATCGAGCAGCGCGGCGAGATCCCCGAGCGGGCCAGGACGGCCAGATGAGAGGCTTCCTGCCTGTCTTGAAGAAAGAGGCGGTCCAGATGATCCGCGACCGGGGAACGCTCCAGTTCGCGCTCTTGGTCCCCGCTTTCCAGCTCGTCCTCTTCGGCCTGATCGACACGAACGTCAAGCACGTCCGCACCGTCGTCTTCGATCAGAGCCGGACCCAGGAGAGCCGGCAGTTGCTCAACGACTTCGTCAACACGAGTTACTTCGACATCGTCGCCTACGCCCCCTCGCGCGCGTTCCTCAAGGAGTTCATCGTCTCGGGCCGGGCCTCGGTCGGCGTCGAGGTCCCGCCCGACTACGCGCGGCGGCGGTTGAATCGCGAGCCGGCCGACGTCCTCGTCCTGATCGACGGCTCGGATTCCTCGATCTCGGCTCAGGCGCTGGCCGCGGCCAACGGGGTCGCCTTCGCCCGGTCGGTGACCGAGCTGGCCGAGCGCGCGGGCGCGAAGGACCTTCCCATCCGCACCCACCCGCTCTTCCTCTTCAACCCCGACTCGAGGAGCGCGAACCTGCTGATCCCCGGGCTCGTGGCCATCCTGCTGACTTTCTCCGGCACGCTGCTGGCCGCCTTCGCGATCGTCCGAGAGCGCGAGCGCGGCACGCTCGAGCAGCTCATGGTCACGCCGGCTTCTCCCGTCGCGGTCGTGCTCGGCAAGCTCCTCCCCTACCTCGTCCTGGCCTTCGCGCAGCTGCTCTTCATCCTGTTCCTCATGACGGTCGTCTTCCGCGTGCCGATTCACGGCAACCTGCTTCTCCTGCTGGGCCTCTCGGTCATCTATCTCTTCGCGCTCCTGTCGATGGGACTGCTTGTCTCCTCGCGGGCGCGCTCGCAGATGGAGGCCATCCAGCTCGCGCAGATGCTCCTGCTCCCTTCGATCATGCTTTCCGGATACATCTTTCCCCTCTCCTCGCTGCCGGCTCCCCTTCGCGTCCTCGCGCAGCTGCTCCCCGCCACCCACTTCATCGCGATCTCGCGGGGCATCATCATCCGCGGGGCGGTCTTCGGCGACCTCTGGCGCAGCGTCGCGGCCTTGCTCGTCATCGCCGCGGTCCTCGTCGCCGGCAGCACTCGGGCGTTTCACAAGACGATCACGTAGGAACGGTGAGCGGTTCTCGGTGCTCGGCTCTCGGGGGCAGCGGCGACCTGGCTGGACCCTCGACCGAAAACCGAGCACCGGCTTCCCCAGGCGGTAGAATCGGCGGCTGGCACAAATGCTGTAAGGAGCCGCTACATATGACCCAACTCAAGCCCGGCGACATGGCCCCGGATTTCACTCTCCCCTCGACGGTGGGAGACAAGGTGACCCTCTCGGACTACCGAGGCAAGAAGAACGTCCTGCTGCTCTTCTATCCTCTCGATTTCTCTCCGACCTGCTCGAAGGAGACGAAGCTGTGCGCCGAGATTCTTCCCGCGCAGGGGGGCGACGACGTCGAGGTCCTGGGAATCTCGGTGGATTCGCTTTGGGCGCACAAGGCCTTCGCGCCGCAGAATGGAATCATCTACCCGCTGCTCGCCGACTTCCATCCCAAGGGAGACGTGTCGAAGAAATACGGCGTTTACCTCGAGGACAAGGGGTTTTCCGCCCGGACCGCCTTCATCGTCGGAAAGGACGGGAGGATCAAGGAGATCGTGACGAGCGACATCCCCGTGGCCCGGGACATCGGAAAGCTCCTCGAGAGGACGCGCGCCGCCGCATGAGCGAGACTGTCGCGACCGTCCCCTCCGTCGAGGACGAGGAGAAGATCCGCGCGATCGCGGCGCAGATGCGCCGGGTGATCGAGCTGCTCGGCCTCGACCTCTCCGACGCCAACCTCACGGAGACGCCCGAGCGCGTGGCCAAGATGTACCTGGAGATGTTCCGGGGGCTCGCCGAGGGGGCCGAGCCGAACATCACGTTCTTCTCCAACGACGAGCGCTACACGGCCATGATCATCGAGAAGGACATACCGTTCTACTCCCTTTGTTCGCATCACTTCGTCCCCTTCTACGGGCACGCGCACCTGGCCTACATCCCCAACGACAAGATCGTCGGGCTCTCCAAAATGTCGCGGATCGTCGAGTTCTACGCGCAGCGGCCGCAGCTCCAGGAACGGCTGACCGAGCAGGTCGCGGGGTTCCTCGCCGAGAAGCTGTCCCCCCAGGGCGTGATGGTCGTCGTCGAGGCGAGACACCTGTGCGTCGAGATGCGCGGGGTCAAGAAGCCCGGCGCCCTGACCGTCACCTCGGCCATCCGGGGTATCTTCTTCAACCGCCCTGTCCGCGAGGAGTTCCTGGATTTGCTGAATCGGCGGCAGTAGCGCGGCCTTATTTAATTAGGAGAAAGTGCAGTCTTAACTGAATAAATAAGGCGTCGTCCTCTACCGCTCCGTCTCCAATCGCTCCCTCAACTGGCGCATCGTCTTCAGGCCGTCCAGGGTCCGGACGCCGTGCCAGCAGTAGTCGTCGCCCTGGACGAAGAGGCGGACCCGTTCTCGCCCGAAGAGCTGTTCGGTCAAGGCCTCGTGCCGCTGCCGCCGGAAGGGGTACGGCTCGCTCGGGAAGAAATGCACATCGGCCCCGAGGGCGAGCGCGTCCTGTGGAGTCGAGGCGGGGTAGCGCTCCGGCTCGCGGCCGAAGACGTTCACGCCGCCGGCCAGGCGCACCAGATCAGCGATGTAGGTGTCGTCCGAGACGGTCATCCAGGGATCCTTCCAGATCCAGTAGGCGTACAGGAACGGGAGCGATGGCGATTCGCGGGCGAGCGCCGCGTGCTCCTCCTCGATGCGCCGCGCCAGGGATTCCGCCTCGAGCTCCGCGCCCTCGGCCAGGCGCATTCCCCACTGGCGAACCGCGCCGGGCACCTCCGCGACGGTCCTCGGGAAGGTCACGTCCAACTCGACTCCCGCCGCCTCGAGCGCTTTCACGTCCTCGATCCGGTTCTCTTCCTCATTGGCGAAGACGAGGTCCGGCTTCAAGTCGAGGATCCGGCCGATGTCCGGGTCCTTGGTCCCCCCGATCCGCGGCAGCCCCCAGAGCAGCCCCTTGGGACGCACGCAGTACCTCGTCGCCGCGGCGAGCCTCTTCAAGCCCCCGATCGCCACCAGCGTCTCGGTGATGGAAGGACAGAGCGAAACGACCCGGCGGGGCGCCATGGCCCGAGTTTACGGCGGCCCGGCCGTCCGGGCCTCGAGCACGAGCGCGGTCCAATCGTCCTCGAGGGTGGGCTGCGTCGCCTGACGCACCGCGGCGAAGAGCCGGTCGAGCAGGACTCCGGGAGGCTCACCGTCGAGCGGCGGCACGAGACGGGCCAGCGCCTCGTAGCCGAGGGGATCTCCCGACGCGGTCGGAGCCTCGGGAAGACCGTCGGTCAGGAAGAGGAGGCGTTCGCCCGGCGCGAGCGCGATGCGCAGGCTGTCGTAGGCCACGTCCGGGAGCGCGCCCAGCGGAAACCTCGTCCCCGGAGCGCCGAGCGGCTCTGCCCGTTCGTCCGGACGAAGCAGATAGGGGTCCGGCAGGCCGGCGTTGGCGAGCTCGAGTCGGCCGCTCTCCGGCTGGAAGCGCGCGTACGCCAGAGCCACGAATTCGCGCGGGGCAAGCTCGGCGAAGAGCTTGCGGTTCAACTCCGTCAACGTCTCGGCGGCCCTTCGACCCTCGGCGATCAGCGGCAGGACGGCCTTGACGGACGCCATGATGAGGCTCGCTCCGATTCCCTTGCCGGAGACGTCGGCCACGGCGACGCCCAGGGCGCCGTCGGAGAGGCGGAAGACATCGTAGAAGTCGCCCGCCACGAAGCGCGCCGGCAGGTTCCTCGCCGCGATCCGGTATCCCGGTCCCGCGAGCTCTTGCGGCGGCAGGAGGCGCCTCTGGATCGACCGAGCCAGCACGAGCTCTTTCTCGGCGAATTCCTGTTCCTTGATCCGCTCGACCGACTCCTGCAGTCGTCGGCGCAAGAGCCGGAACGAATAGAAGAGGAGCCCAATGACGATCGAGACCCCGCCGCCCACGAGAAGCGCGATCCGCCAATCGCGTCCGCTCATCGTGAAAGGCAGGAGCTTCAACGCCTTGAGGAGCGAGGTGGCTGCGAGCTCCCCGAAACAACCGCCGAGAAAATAGAGGGGCACGCCCACGAGCTTGCCTGGCAAGAGCTCCCGGCGTCGGATGCGGTTCCCCACGGTCGCATCGAGGAAGTGGCAGGAGAGGTATGTCAGGAAGCCGCCAAGCCCTCCCCAGAGGGCCAGCCGCCACCCCCACAGGTCCTGGCGCGAGAGAAGGACAAGGAAAACGATCGCCACGCCGACCGATATCGAGATCGCGGAGTTGCGCGCGATGGCGGCGAGCCAGACTCGCCTCGAGTCCGCCGTGTGTGACATCTCTCCCAATCCTACGAAACCGCGGACGGCCAGTTTCTGTCCCAGACGGAGCGAGCTTGAAGCCTGCGGGTCATTTCGGTGTTCCGTTTATCCCGTCGTGCCTCGAGGGGGCACGATGAAGAACGGCGGCGTGAGGAGACAGACGCCGAACGCCGCGCGGACGTCGAGTCAGGACGCGGCGCATCACGCCGTGCCGAAACGCTTCGGGAGCCCCACCGGAGCTCGAAACGGCCCATGTCTTGCTAAACCTCGAGATGTGAGTCGAAGGGAGGGCCCCCGGCGGCTGAAGTGGCGTGGGGCGGCCCTGGCCGTGGCCTTCTCCCTGTCTCTGGCCGCAGGCCTGGCGGCGCAGGAAGAGGCGACCTCCCCTCCGGATGAGTGTCCCGCGATCGACCCGACGATCCAGGAACCCCCGCCCGAGCCCGCGCCACAGCCCAAGCCGAAGCTTGCGGCACGCTTTTATGGCGCCCTCGTGCGCGAGGTCAGGCGCTACGGCTCCGACTCGGTGGCCCTGGTGAAGGCGCCGATCACCTGGGACAAGAAGGATTGGGAGAAACTGGCCGGCAGCGTCGTGATCGTCGGAGGCCTCATGTTCGCCGACCGCAGCATCGACCGCGCGGCCCAGAAGAACCGCTCCCACGTCACCAACAGTATCTCCAGCGCCAGCACGCCTCTCGGCGCGCAATACGGCTTCCAGCTCTCGGGAAGCCTCTGGATCGCGGGAACGCTCCTCAACCACGAGAACATGCGCGAGACAGGGCGCGACGCGGTCGAAGCCGGGATTCTCGCCTACGTGCTGAACACCGGTGTCTTGAAACGGCTGTTCGGCCGGGAGAGACCTTCAGAGTCTGACGGACGGAGCGTGTTCGTCCCCGGCTCGAAACACGACTCCTTTCCCTCAGGCCATACGACCGAAGCCTTCGCCGTCGCCTCCGTCATCGCCGCCCGCTCGAAGAGCTGGCCGATCCCGGTGATCGCCTACGGCCTGGCCACCGTCGTCGCGTTCGACCGCATCAACACGCGCGATCACTTCGCGAGCGACGTCGTGGCGGGGGCGTTTCTGGGCACCGCCGTCGGCCACTTCCTCGTTCACCGCCACGGCGAGCAGGAAAAGGGAGTCCTGTCGAAGGCGACCCTGGAGATCGTGCCGATCCGCCACGGCCTGGCCGCGCAGATCGGCTTCTGACGGCGCGCTCCCCGGACCTACCTCGTCACGCTGTAGGCGGTGTCCAGAGCCCCGGGGTCGGGGGCGGCGCCGCCAAGATAGCGATGGAGCCAGTCCATCACCGTGGCGTGCCAGAGGCGGGAGTTGCCGGGCTTCAAGACCCAGTGGCCTTCGTCGGGGAAGGTCAGGAGCTTAGACGGCACCCCGCGCACCTGCAGAGCGGTGAAGAACTGGAGGCCCTGGCCGAAGGGAACACGGAAATCCCGCTCGCTCGTGATGACGAGGGTCGGCGTCTTGAACTTGTCGGCCGAGAGCATGGGGTTCCATTTCTGATAGACCGAGCCCGGGTCCCAGGGGAAACCCTTGAACTCCCAGGCCGGGAACCAGAGCTCCTCGGTCTCGAGGCCCGAGGAGACCGTGTCGAAGACGCCATCGTGGGAGACGAGCGCCGCAAACCGGCTCGTGTGGCCGGCGATCCAATCGATCATGTAACCCCCGTATGAGGCGCCGGCAGCTCCGACGCGGGTCCTGTCCACGAAGGGGAGCGATTCGAGGTCATCGGCGGCGCGCATCAGGTCTTCGTAGACCTTACCTCCCCAGTCACCCGAGATCTCGTCCACGAACTTCTGCCCGAAACCGGTCGAGCCGCGCAGGTTGGCGGCGTAGACGACGTAGCCGTAGGCCGCCCAGACCTGGGGATTCCAGCGGGTGGACCAGGAATCCGTCCAGGCGCCCTGCGGGCCGCCGTGAATCAGGAAAACCGCCGGGTGTCTCTTCGAGCGATCGAAGCCCGGGGGTTTCACGAGCCAGGCCTGTAGATCCCGCCCGTCCGCCGAGCGGGTCACACGCTCGGAGACCTCTCCCATCTCGAATTCCCTCCAGAGCCCGTCGTTGACGTGGGTGACCGCGGCGGCGCCCTTCCCGTCCGCGCCGGCGCTCCAGATCTCGGGAGCGCGGGAGAGCGAGCTCGACGAGAAGTAGATCTTCCGCCCGTCCCGAGACGCCGTCAGGTCGGAGGCCGAGCCTCCGCGCCAGATCTCCGCGGGCTTTCCCTCGAGACCGACGCGGAAGATCGTCCCGCGGGCGCCGACGTGGGAGGTGAACCAGAGCGAGCGGGAGTCCGGCGCCCAGGTGAACGACTCGACCATTCCGTCGAAGTCTTCGGTCAGGGACCGGATCTTTCCAGTCGCCCGCTCGAGAAGCATGAGCGCGAACCGGTCGGATTCGAATCCGGGGCGCTTCTGCGAGCGGTACGCGATCCATTTTCCGTCGGGAGAGAACTTCGGCGTGCCGTCGTAGGCCTTGTTGGCGGCGGTCAGGTCCCGCGCCTTTCCCTTCGCGTCGAACGGGACCATCCAGATGTCGCCGTTGGTCGAGAGGGCCTCGACCCTGTCCGGGTTCGACGCGTAGACGAGATCCTGGCCGTCCGGCGAGATGTCGTAGTCGCCGCCGCCGCCGATGGAGAAGGGCGGAGCGTCGCGATCCCCGGGGGTCAGGTCCACGGCCGCCGGGGCCGGCCCCGAGACGGGTGACCTCCAGATGTGCGTCCGCAGGCCGTCCTTCCAGGAGTCCCAGTGCCGGAAGAGGAGGCGCTCGGCCACGCGGGCCTTCGTCTTGGACTTCTCCCGCTGCTTCGACTTCTTCTCGTTGCAGGCGGCGTCGGCGCAGTCGGGGAAGACATCCGAGGTGAAGACGAAGAACCCGCCATCGGGCGACCACCGGAAGCCGCGGACTTCCATCGGAAAAGCGCTCGCCTTCACGGGCTCCCCGCCCGCCAGGTCGAGGACGTAGATCTGGGAGCCGCCGTCGCGATTGGAGAGGAACGCCAGCCTCTTTCCGTCGGGAGAAAACTTCGGGTCCGAGTCGCGCTTGTCCCCGGACGTCAGCTTTCGCGCTTCGCCCCCCGCCACGGGCTGGATCCAGATCCCCGTTCGTATGCGGTTCTCCTCCACGTCGGGCGTTGCCACTGAGTAGGCGACCCACTGCCCGTCGGGCGAGAGGGAGAAGCTCCCCACGCGCCGGACGCTCGCGAGCTCGTCGAACCGAAAGGGGCGTCCCGACGCGGCCCACGAGGCGTCCCGAACCAGGAAGAGCAGAAGGGCGCCGCCCGCGGCGCGAAAGAGGAAATGCATTCGCGGAACCTCCGGTTGGATTCTAAGCGCGGTTTTCGCCTGAAAAGGCTTCGTTTGGTATCATTCCCGGTTCCTGCGGTCCCCAAACGAGCACGGAAAAGGAGTTCATGGGTGAGCACGGTCCTTGAAGAAAAAACCCTCGAACAGGCGGGCGGCGCCAGTGTCGTCAACGACTTCTCGATCCATGTCGCCACCGCGAACGGCTCGGGGAGCATGTCCTCGAACAACATCCTCATGCGGTCGATCTTCCAGATGGGGATTCCCGTCTCGGGCAAGAACCTGTTTCCTTCCAACATCCAGGGACTTCCGACCTGGTTCACGATCCGGGCCTCCAAGGAGGGCTTCATCGCGCGCCGGCGCGACGTCGGCGTCCTGATCTGCATGAACCCCGAAACGGTCCACGAGGACGTCCGGACCGTCCACCCCGGCGCCGCGGTCATCTACGAGGAGAGCCTGAACTTGACGTCAGTGCGGGACGACCTGCACCTCTACCCCGTCCCCTTCTCCAAGCTCGTCCTGGAGCTCGTGCACGACGGAAAGCTGCGGCGCCTCGCGATCAACATGATCTACGTCGGCGTGGCCGCATGGCTCCTCGACATCGACATGGAGGAGATCCGCAAGGCGGTGGTCAAGCAATTCAAGGGCAAGGAGAAGGCGGTCGAAATCAACTGGAACGCCATCCAGGGCGGGTTCGGCTGGGCGAAGGAGAATCTGACCAGGACGGACCCCTACCGGCTCGAGCGCATGAACAAGACGGCCGGCAAGATCATCATCGACGGCAATGCCGCGACCGCGATCGGCTGCGTGCTGGCGGGCGTCAACGTCCTCGCCTGGTACCCCATCACGCCGTCCTCATCGCTCGCGGAGGCGTTCATCGAGTACAGCCGGCGGTTCCGGAAGGACCCGGTCACGGGCAAGCCCACCTACGCGATCGTGCAGGCCGAAGACGAGCTGGCCGCGGCGGGCATGGTCATGGGCGCCGGCTGGGCGGGCGCGCGGGCCATGACGACGACGTCCGGCCCCGGCATCTCGCTCATGTCCGAGTTCGTAGGCCTCGGGTACTACGCGGAGGTCCCCGCCGTCATCGTGGATGTGCAGCGTGTGGGCCCTTCGACGGGGCTCCCGACCCGGACGATGCAGGGGGACATCCTCTCGACCTACTTCCTCTCCCACGGCGATGCCAAGCACATCCTCGTGATTCCCGGCTCGGTCGAGGAGTGCTACGCACTCGCCATGGAGGCTTTCGACCTCGCCGAACGTTTCCAGACGCCGGTGTTCATCATGACGGATCTCGACCTCGGGATGAACAACTGGATGGCAGAACCCTTCGCCTACCCCGAGAAGCCGGTCGACCGCGGAAAGCTGATCCGGACCGAAGAGGAGTTGAAGGAGCACATCCGGAAGTTCCAGGAGTTCGCGCGCTACAGGGACGTGGAGGGAGACGGCATCCCGTACCGTACGTTGCCCGGCTTGATCGACAACCCGGCGGCCGCCTATTTCTGCCGCGGCTCCGGCCACTCCGAGCGGGCGACGTACACCGAGAAGCCCGACGACTACAAGGCGAACATGGACCGGCTCGCCCGCAAGTTCGAAACGGCGCGCCGTTTCGTGCCCAGGCCCATCCTCTCCAACGGCTCGGGGTCGGGGATCGGCCTGATCGCCTACGGCTCCTCCGACTTCGCCATCCAGGAAGCCCGCGAGATCCTCTCGCGCAAGGGAACCCGCACGGACTACCTGCGCCTGCGGGCCCTTCCCATCGGAGACGAGGTCGCGGACTTCGTCGCGTCCCACGACCGAATCTACGTCGTGGACCAGAACCGCGACGGCCAGATGTTCGATCTCCTGCGGCTCGAGCTTCCCCCCGGGGACTCGGCCAAGCTGCGTTCGCTCCGCCATTACGACGGCTTTCCCATCGATGCCGAGACGGTGGTCGAAGGGATCGAAGCCGGGGAGAAAAAGTGATGTCCTCCGTCGCCCAACCCAAGTCCCCTCCCACCAACCGCATCGGCCTGACCACCAAGGAGTACGGCGGGTTGAAGTCCACGCTCTGCGTCGGGTGCGGGCACGATGTCATCACCCGGCAGATCACGCAGGCCTTCTACGAAATGGGCGTATCCCCCTACAAAGCGGCCAAGATGTCGGGCATCGGTTGCTCCTCGAAGACGACGGCCTACTTCGCCGACCGCGGCCACGGCTTCAATGCCGTTCACGGCCGCATGCCGGCGGTCGCGACGGGGGCGATGCTGGCCAACACGACGCTCCTGTCGATCGGGGTCTCGGGCGACGGCGACACCGCCTCGATCGGGGCCGGGCAGTTCATGCACCTGCTGCGCCGGAACGTGCCGATGATCTACATCGTCGAGAACAACGGGGTCTACGGCCTGACGAAGGGGCAGTTCTCGGCCACCGCGGACCTGGGATCGAAGCTGAAGACCGGCGTCGTCAACGACCTGCCCGCGATCGACCTCTGCGCGATGGCGATCGAGCTCGGCTGCGCCTACGTGGCGCGCTCCTTCTCGGGGGACATGAAACAGCTCCTGGCGCTGTTGAAGGGCGCGATCTCGCACCGCGGAACCGCGCTCCTCGACGTCATCTCCCCGTGCGTCACCTTCAACAACCACGAGGACTCGACCAAGTCCTACAAGTGGGCCAAGGACCACGAGATCCCGATCCAGGAAATCGGCTTCGTCCCCTACTTCGACGAGATCACCGTGGACTACGACCCGGGCACGACCCAGGACGTCACGTTGCACGACGGGTCGCACATCCGCTTGAAGAAGCTGCGCGAGGACTACGACGCGACCGACAAGAGAGCCGCCTTCAATCTGCTCCACGAGGCGCAGGAGAAGGGCGAGTTCCTGACGGGCCTGATCTACGTCGAGCCGCAAAAGAAGGACTTCCTCGCTCTCCTCGACCTGCCCGCGGAGCCCCTGGCGACGCTTCCCCTGGAGCGCGTCCGCCCCGGCCGCGAAGCCCTCGAGAAGATGATGGAGGAACTGCGGTAGAAGGCCCGGCCGGCGTTTCGACTTGCAGTCGCTAGAATCTCCCCGGATGCCCCTGCGCCGATCACATTGGTTCTCCTTATCCCCCTTCGGCCTCAAAGAGACCGGCCCCCGGCATTTCCGCGAGATGGCGCGCATCGTGTGGGAGAACCGGGACCAGATCCCCTTCGCCTGGCGGATCCTGAAACGGGGTGTCTGCGACGGCTGCGCGCTCGGCACCTCCGGCCTCTCGGATTGGACGATCGACGGCACTCACCTGTGCATGGTGCGGCTGGAGCTGATGCGGCTGAACACGATGCCCCCACTCGATCCCGAGAGGCTCGAGGACGCCGGGCGTCTCCGGGGACTCTCCTCGCAAGAGCTCCGGGACATGGGACGGTTGCCCGTGCCCATGATCCGGCGCCGGGGCGAAATGGGGTTCCGTCGGATCGGCTGGGGCGAGGCGCTGGACCTCGCCGCTGCGAGACTTCGCGCCGCCGATCCCGGACGCGTGGCCTTCTATCTGACTTCGCGCGGGATCCCCAACGAGACCTACTACGCCGCCCAGAAGGTTGCGCGATTCCTCGGGACGGCCAACGTGGACAACTCCGCGCGGCTGTGCCACGCCGCTTCTACGGCCGCGATGAAGCAGGCCCTCGGCCACGGCGCGATGACGGGGAGCTACCGGGACTGGCTCGGCGCCGATCTTCTCGTCTTCCTGGGTTCGAACGTCCCCAACAACCAGCCCGTCACGACCAAGTACCTTCACCTGGCGAAGAAGAACGGGGCGCGGATCGCGGTCGTCAACCCTTACCGCGAGCCGGGGCTCGAGCGCTACTGGGTCCCGTCGGTCTTCGAGAGCGCGCTCTTCGGGACGCGGCTGGCCGATCACTGGTTCGACGTGGACACCGGCGGAGACCTCGCGTTCTTCAACGGCGTCCTCAAGGCACTGCTCAAAGAGCCAGGCGGCGTGGACGCGGACTTCGTGCGCGGCCACACGGAGGCCTTCGAAGGCGCGGCCGAGGCGGTCCGGGCTCAGTCCTGGGAGGATCTCGCTCGCGAGAGCGGCGCGACGGAAGAGGCGATGCGGAGCTTCGCCCGCCTCCTGCTGGCACATCCTCGGACCCAATTCGTCTGGGCGATGGGGCTGACACAGCACGCGCACGGCGTGGATACGGTCCGCGCGCTCGTCAACGTCGCGCTCGCTCGAGGTCTGCCGGGACGGCCCTTCTCCGGCCTGACTCCGATCCGGGGCCACTCGGGCGTCCAGGGGGGCGCCGAGGTCGGCTGCGTTCCGAACGTGGACGGGAAGACGCTCGACCGCTGGGCGCGAGTCTGGGGATTCGAGCCCCCGCGCTCGGCCGGACTGCCGGCGGTCGCGCAGGTCGAGGCGAGCGCCGCGGGACGCCTCGACGTCTTCTGGATCGTCGGGGGCAATTTCTTAGAGACCCTGCCGAACGCGGCGCGCAGCCGCGCCGCGCTGGAGAGGCCGGGGCTTCGGGTCCACCAGGACATCGTGGTGTCGAGCGCCATGCTCGTCGAGCCCTCCGACACGGTTCTTCTCCTTCCGGCCGCGACCCGCTACGAGACGCCGGGCGGCGTCACGGAGACCTCGACCGAGCGGCGCATCATCTACTCGCCGGAGATCCCCGGCCGGCGCATTCCGGGCGCGCGGCCGGAGTGGGAAGTCCTCTGCGAGGTCGCGGCGCGGGCACGCCCCCAAGACTCCGGCCGGATCCGCTTCGCTTCGACGCAGGCGATCCGCGAGGAGATCGTCCGCGCCGTTCCTCTCTACGCGGGGATCGAGACTCTCTCGAAACAGGGGGATCAGGTCCAGTGGGGCGGCGAGCGTCTCTACGCGGACGGCCGCTTCCCCCTGCCGGGGGGCAAGGCGCGCTTCTCGGCCGTGGCTCTCCCCCGTCGCGCGTTCTCGAACGGCCTCTTTCGTCTCTCGACCCGTCGCGGCAAGCAGTTCAACTCGATGGTCCACCGCGAGACCGATCCCCTGACCGGCGCCTCCCGCCACGATGTCCTGATGAGCGCCGACGACGCCATCCGGCTCTCGCTCGCCGACGGGGACCCCGTGCGGCTGTCGTCGGATTCGGGGATCTTCCAGGGCCGCATCAGGATCTCGCCCATCAAGCCCGGCAACCTCGCCGTCCACTGGCCCGAGGGAATGGGCCTGCTGTCGGGCACGGCGCTGGACGAGCAATCCGGTGAACCCGACTACAACGCCTTGGTGCGGGTGGAGAAGATGCCCTGAGCCCCCTATCATCCTGAGGAGCGTCCTCCCCTTGTCATCCCGAGGAGTCGGAGCGACGAAGGATCTGCTCCGTGGCCGCTGGACGAGGGCAGATTCTTCGCTTCGCTCAGAATGACAAAGGGGGTTTACCCCTTGGCCGCGAGCCCGGGCGCCGACGGACGAAAGACGGGCAGGCGGCCGCGCAGCTCCTCGCGCTCGCCGTCCCCCGGCGTCACCGAGGTCGTGGACGCGTCGGCGGGAGGCACGGTGCCGTCGCCCGGATAGTAGGGGCGGTAGCCGTAGCCGTCCTTGACCGGGATCCCCGGCTTCTCGATCAGCTTGTCGATTCCGAAGATCGCCTCCTGGCGGTTGAAGAACGCCATCTCGTAGTTGCGGGACATCCAGATGGCGTCCTTGGGACAGGCGTCCACGCAGAAGCCGCAGAAGACGCAGCGCAGCATGTCGATATCGAAGACGACCGGATACTTCTCGTAGGCGATCCTCGGGTGCTCCCCGGCCACGATCGTGATGCACTCGGCCGGGCAGACCTGCGCGCACATGTAGCAGGCCACGCACTTCAGGGTCCCGTCCTCGCGTGTCTTCAGGATGTGCTTGCCGCGGAAGCGGTCGGAGTAGTCGCGCCTCTGTTCGGGATAGAGGATCGTCGGGAGCCGGCGGATCGCGAAGAGGTTGCGCAGGAAGTGGCGGATCGTGACCCGCATGCCCGCCAGGACCTGCGGCAGGTAGAGGCGCTGCGCGAGCGTCAGCTTCCCGACCCGCGCTCTCACGTCCACCACACCGCTCACCGGTCGAGCTCTCCCGCGATGATGTTCAGGGTCCCGAGCGTCGCGATGGCATCGGAGATCGTGCCGCCGACCACGATCTTCTCGAATGCCGCCATCATGGGAAAGCACGGAGGGCGCACCTTCAGCCGGTAGGGGCCGCCCGACCCCTCCGAGATGGCGTAGAAGCCGAGCTCCCCGTTGGCCCCCTCGACCCATTCGTAGCGTTCGCCCCGGGGGACCTTGATCCCCTCCATGACCAGCTTGAAGTGGTAGATGAGCGATTCCATGTCGTGGTAGACGGCGTCTTTGGGCGGCAGGACGACGTGCCAGTCGCTGGAGTTGACGGGGCCCTTCTCGGGGAAGATCTCCAGGGCCTGCCGGATGATCGAGAGCGACTGGCGCATCTCCTCCATGCGGACGAGATAGCGCGAGAAACTGTCGCCGTCAGAGGAGACCGGGATGTCCCAGTCGAACCGGTCGTAGAAGTCGTAGGGACGGGAGCGGCGGACATCGTACGGGACTCCGGAGGCGCGTAGCATCGGACCCGTCAATCCCCAGGCGACCGCGTCCTCTCGAGAGACGACGCCGGTGCCCTGGAGGCGGCCTCGCACGATCCGGTTGTTCGTGACGAGGCGGTCCACGTCGTCTAAGAACTTCGGGATGGACTCGAGGAGGCTCCGGCAGCGAGGCACGAAGTCCTCGGGGACGTCGATCGCGAGCCCTCCGACGCGCACGTAGGACACGGTCAGCCGGGCGCCGCAGCAGGCCTCGAGCAAGTCGTAGATCGTCTCGCGCGGCTGGTAGAGGTACCAGAAGTTCGTCAGCGCTCCGATGTCCACCAGGTTCGCTCCGATGTTGACGCAGTGGTCCATGATGCGCGAGAACTCCGAGAGAATCGTGCGCACGAGCACGCCGCGGTCCGGGATCTCGATCCCGAGCATTTTCTCGACGGTCCGGACGTAGCCCACGCCGTTGTTCATGGCCGAGACGTAGTTCAACCGGTCGGCGTACGGAATGACGCCGTTCCAGGTGTGCGTCTCGGACATCTTCTCGAAGCAGCGGTGGAGATAGCCGATCTGCGTCTCGGCGCGGGTGATGCGCTCTCCGTCCAGCCGGGCGATCAGGTGAATGATCCCGTGGGTGGCCGGATGCGACGGACCGATCGACAGGGTCTGCGTCTCGAAGTGCCCGGCGTGGGCGCCCGTCTCGAGCGCCCAGGGGGGCATCTTCAGGTCCTCTTCCGCCGCGAACCAGCGCTGTCCGGGCGCATAGTCCTTGCGCAGCGCGTGCCCGACGAAGGCGTCGTGGCACAGGATGCGGCGCAGGTTGGGGTGCCCCGGGAAGTCGAACCCGAAGAGGTCGTAGGCCTCTCGCTCGAACCAATCGGAGGCGGGCCAGACCTCGCGAACCGTCGGAAGCGAAGGAGGTGCGCCGTCGGGCAGGAGGACCTTGACACGAACGTGCTCGTTGCGTGGCAGTGAGTGGAGATGGACGACCGCTTCGAAGCGGGCCTTCTGTCCCGGCCTCCGCAGGTTGTCCACGCCGGCGAGGTCGAGGAAGAGGTCATAGCGGCATTCGGGATCGTCCCGCAGCCACCGGGCCAGCGCGGGCCAGTCGGCCGGAGAGACCTCGAGAGTGGGCAGGTCCAGGTCCCGGACCTGGACCCTCTCAGACAAGGGCGAGGAGGAAAGGCGCTCGCGGATCCGCTCCGCCGGAGCGGAAAGGGAAGGAGACGCGACGGCACTCAAGCGGGTCTTTCCGCCGCCCGCTTCGCCGACCGGCTGTCCCGCGACATCTCGCCCGACCGGATCTTGCGTTGCAGTTCGAAGATCCCGTACATCAGCTCCTCGGGCGTGGGAGGACAGCCGGGCACGTAGACGTCCACCGGGATGATCTCGTCGATCCCCTGGGTGACGTGGTAGGCGCGGTAGAACCCTCCCGAAGAGGCGCAGACCCCCATGGAGATGACCCACTTGGGCTCGGGCATCTGGTCATAGATCTTGCGCAGCACCGGCGCCATCTTGTCCGTCACGGTGCCCGCTACGATGAGCAGGTCCGCCTGCCGCGGTGAGAAACGCACGACCTCCGCCCCGAATCGCGACAGGTCATAGTGAGAAGACACGACCGACATGAACTCGATCCCGCAGCAGGCGGTGGCGAACGGGAGCGGCCAGAGGGAATTGGAGCGCGCCCAGGAGACCATCGTCTCCAGGCGCGTCGTCAGGAAATCCGAGGAGCCCCCGGCGTCCGTCTTCGGGTCGTACGCCGGAAGCGCACTTGCTCGACCGAACATCTCTCCTCCCAGGCGATTCTAGCAACCGCCCCCGAGAATGTGAATTTTTTCACAAGCGACCAAACGCCCGTCTCCTATCCAAATTTCACGGTGTAGACGAGGGACTTCATGTCCCGCATCCGATCGAGGTAGACCAGGCCGTCCAGATGGTCGATCTCGTGCTGGAGGACCCGGGCGTGGAAGCCGGACGCCTCGAAGGCGACTTTCTTGCCGGAGCGGTCGATCGCCCGGACGCGGATGCTGCGGTACCGGGGCACGATTTCGCCCCACAGGAAGGGGACCGAGAGACAGCCCTCCGAGTCCTCCTCGATCTCTTCGCCGGCCGGCTCGTAGAACGCGTTGAAGTAGGCCGTCAGGGGAACTTCCGGCTCGTCCCTCTTCCTCCTCTCCGGATGGACCTCGTAAAGGAAGACACGCAGCGGCATGAAGACCTGGGGCGCTGCGATCCCGGTGCCGTCGTACTCGCGCATCGTCTCTTCGAGGTCGGCGAGAAAGGGCTCGTAGTCCCCTCTGGCGACCGCGCGCGCATCGACCTCCTGCGACTGCTGGCGCAGGGTCTTGACTCCGAGCTTCGCCACCTTGAGGATCATGAAGAATCGCCGATGGGCCGACAGCTCAAAATTGGTGCCCAGGGACGGAATTGAACCGCCGACACACGGATTTTCAGTCCGTTGCTCTACCGACTGAGCTACCTGGGCATCGCCGGACGCGCAACTCTAGCAGGTTGCTGAAAAAGCGTGTGGAGCGGCGTTGCGGGCGCCGCGGGGCCGGACACAAGGAGCCACGACGAAGGCGGACAGTCCCCCCGGGATCGGGCGCACCAAAGGTCCCCTGCCAGTCCTCGTTCAAACGGGGAGGAGCGGCGAGACTTTCGTCTGTAACGGTCGTGCGCCGACCGGCAGCCGAGAGTCTTCGACTAGATGCCGGAGCCAGGCCCCCGGTCCTTGAACTCTCTCGGCCGCCGTTCGCGAAGCGAACGCCTGCGGCCGATTGTCCCGCAACAGCCTCATCTCGACCGGACCGTGCGAGGCGTCCCCTTCGCGGGGAGTGGAGCGGGAGAAGCCCGCGACGGAAGACCCACCGCGAAGAGATGGCCGTTGTTCTGGACGTAGATCAACCCGTCCGACGAGATCGAGACGGGCGTGTACGCCGCTCCGAGGGCGATGTCCAGGAAGATCTTCCCGAGCGAGACGCCGCCTTGACCTATGGCGTAGAGAAACCCATCCTCGCTCGTCGCGTAGGTCACGCCGGACGCGTCCACGGCCGGCTGGTTGACGCACCATTCGAAGCCGTTGGCGTGATCGGAGCTGCATCCGATGCCGCCGTCGGGGCGTCGCTCGCAGGAGAGCGGGTTCGTGTTGGTGAACGTCCATTCGACCGACAGGTCCGAGTCGAGCGACGTGACGTCGTAACGCGGGACCTCCGGCGGGCAGTAGTGGGGGTCGCCGCAGTAGGAACCGATCTCGTAGTGGTTGTCCTTCACGAGGATCGAGTAGGTTCCGTCGTGCGTCCGCACGGCCGGCGTGATGTCCCAGCCGAAGTCGTAAGTCGCGAGGGCGCTCCCCTCCGGACTGAACTTGAAGAGATGGCCGCGAGAGTAGTTGTAGGTCGTCAGCGCACCATAGAGGATTGCGCCGTCGGGAAGAACCACGGGAGAGGACGACGCCCGGTCGGAGACCCGCCCCGCCGGCAGATCGTTTGTGGCCGGATCCAGGCCGGGTGCCGAGCCGTCGCGGCACCCTCCGGGTATCCCGTTGGGAGGCACGCCGACACCGCACCCGTCCATGAGGATGCCGCGCAGGCTCGCGCTCCAGCCGGGCGTCAGATCCGGATGGACGGCCACGAGATAGCCGTACCGGCCGTTGTGGTGCGCGCGACTGACCGTGTAGACCGTTCCGTCGGTCGCGATCGCCGGAATCACGTTGATCCCCGGACGCTGCGAGCCGCAGGGCGAGCTCGGGGGGATGGCGTTGGCCGACGGAGGCCACGGCAAGCCGCTCACGAAGCTCGACTGGCAGGGGGCCGAGGCGGCCGGAACCTCCGGCAGCAACGTCGAAAATGCGACTCGGGAAGAGCTTCCATCCGGAGCGACCCTGACGAGCCAGGCTCCCAGGACATCGCTCGTCCAGGGCGAGCTCGGGTCGAGCCGGATCGCGTTGTAGTAGACATTGCCGGATCGGTCGGCGGCGAGACCACCGGCGACGAACGCGGCGGGGTCGAGGTCCCCTCCGAAGGGATTGATCCGCGCCACGACTCTTCCGGTGACCTTCGAGAGCTGGAAGACGGTCCCGCCGAACCCGGGAGCGTAGACGAACTTGCCGGCGAGCGCGGGATGGAAGACCGGCTCCCAGCTCGAGAGGCCTCCCCCGGCCGGCTCGGGCTTCCAGTCGCTCGCGAAGTTCCACGCCTCGACGAGCGCCCCCTTCTCCCAGACGAGCTTCTTCACGTTCCAGGTCTGCGTCCCCCAGGCGTCGGGGCCGCAGGGCGCGGGGGTCCCGGAGCCCGGAGGATCGCAGGAGACGTAGGAACCGGATTTGAATTCCATGTACACGCTCGAGCCTTCGAGCAGCGGTACCGCGTAATGAACGAGGAGCTCGTGGTTGGCCTCGGCCTTCTCCTGCGCGACGAAAGGGTCGTAGACAACGTCCGCGAGCAGAGACGCCGGCGGTTGACCCGACGCGGCGCTGCCCCCCTGGTGCTCCGGGTTGCCTCCCCATTGCGGCCAGTCGCGGGCGGCCAGAGCGGGCGGCCCTCCGACGGCCGCCAGCCCGGCCAGACAGCACGGCAGGACGAGAAATGCGAGGCGGGTACGGCTCATCGACTCATTCGATCACACGACCCGGCCCCGGGAATTCCGCTTGTGACGAAAGGGTTTGCGGGGCCGATGCGGCGCGCAAGACAACGTTTGGAGACAACGGCCGTCGCGCTGCTGTTGGGGCTCGGCGCGAGCCGGGCGTCGGCGCAGGCGCCGCCGGCAAACCCCGTCCGGAGCCCGGGCAATGCGGATTGGGCTTCCACGGTCGACGAAGCCGGCGAGCGGGCCGCCGCCCAAGGCAAGTTCGTCTTCATCGAGTTCGATTCCCCCGATTGCGGCGCCTGCCAGCGTATGGACCGGCTCCTCTATCCCGCCTTCGACTTCGAAGCGCTGCTCATCCCGATGGTCCCGGTCAAGGTCTCGATCGAATCGGGCGAGGGAGAAGAGCTCGCCCGCCGCCACGGCATCAAGCAGACCCCCGCGGTCCTGATCAAATCGCCGGAGGGCCGGATGGTCGTGCTGATGGAGGGCTTCACGAACGCGCCGGACTTCTACTCGCACATCCGCAAGGAACTCGACGCCTACCGCGTCTTCGCGAGAAAGGCCGAGGCCCAGGACATTTCCCGGCTGCCCTCCCGCGAGGCCCTCGACACGGGCCGTGAGCTTTTCCAGCGGGGCGATTCTGCGTCGGCGCTGCCGAGATTGAAACGAGCGGTCGCCGCGCCCGGCGCGACCGCGGCGCTGCGGGACGAAGCGCGCGAGCTTCTGGCCGCGGCGCAGCTCGACGCCGGGGACATCGCGGCGTCGCGGCAGACGATCCAACGGTTGATCGAGTCGACGAAGGACTCCAGCCGGCGCGAGAGGGCCGAGCTCTTCCGGGCCCAGATCCCGCTGGCGGAGAACAGGCCCGACGAGGCCTACGCCCTCTACAAGAAGTTCCAAAAGGACCATCCCGACTCCAGGTACCTTCCCCAGGTCCGGGCGCTGGCCGAGCGTCTGGCCGGCGAAAAGCCGAAATCATGACGCCTCTTCGCGCTCTTCTCGTGGCGGGCCTTCTCCTCCAAGGCGCCGCGGGGGCGGCCCTTCCCGCTCCGGCGCCCGCGACCCTCTTGAGAGTCGAAGCGCGCGTCGCTCCCCCGACAGCGGGCGCGACCCTGAAGGTGGACGCGGCTCTCTCCGCCGGGTGGCACCTCAACAGCCCCGTTCCC
>JBKPBH010000026.1:0-6457 GCA_046726795.1 Acidobacteriota bacterium | reverse complement strand
CGTCCCAGGAGCTCGACGAATCCCGGGATGGCATCGCGCCGCCGGGGCAGATGGGGGGATTCCACCTTGGAAAGGGCGCGCCGCACCGCTTCGGCGGCTCGGGCCGCGGAGAGGACCGGCCGGAATTCCTCCGGCGACGCCGTTCCACCCGAGGCACGGAGCGCCTCGATCAACGGCGTGAGCTCTTCGACGCCCGCGAGCGGGAGGCGGCCGTGGCGAAGACGGAACTCCCAGATTTCGGAGGTCTCGGAGAGGAGCTCGGCGACCTCCGGCGCCGTCGACGCGGGAATCAGACCGAGGAGAAGGCGCCGGCCCGGGTCCGTACGCGCGAGGGCCGCGACGAGCCGGAGGACGAGGGGAAGCTCCAGCGCTTCGGCATCCCGCCCGCCGCCGGAAGTCTGGTCTTCAAGGGACCCCTCCGAGGAGGCGCTTTCCGGGCCTCGTCGGCGAGCGTCAGCTCGCCGACGTGTTAGGGAGTGACTCGCTTGTCTTCCGAGAGTTTCCGCAACATCTTCTTGCGGGCTTGGATCATCTTGCGCTTGCGCTTGGCGCTTGGCTTCTCGTAGTGCTGACGCTTCTTCAGTTCGGACAGGATGCCGGATTTTTCGCACTTTCTCTTGAAACGCCGCATGGCGTTCTCGAACGATTCGTCTTCCTTGACGTGGACCAGAGGCACGAACACTCACCCCCTTCACCTCGGAGTCTATAGGGAGAGGCATTATAGGAGCCGGCGGGTGGGCTGTCAACATCTCCTTCCATCTCAAGCCTTTAGAGAGACTTACCGGCGGCCGAAAAGAAGCGCCCCGATTATAATGGCGACGATGGCCGCTCCCGAGGAACGACGCCGGCTCCTGGAATCCGAGATCGAACGGCGTCTCTCGGAACGCTTCGCGGCGCTCCGCGACGAATTCGAGCGGCTGCGGCTGGAATCGGATGGACGGTGGGCCGGGTTTGCGTCCCGGTTCGAGCAGAGAATTTCCGGCATCGTGCCGGCCGAGCTCCTGGCGCCGGAACAGCCCGAGCCTCGGCCCGAGGAAGGCCTGCTTTCGATCGCGGCGGCGCGTGAATTGGACGCTTCCTCGACGCAGGTGGAGATTCTTCACCGGCTTCTCGATCTCTGCCGGCGGCACGCTTCGCGGGCCATCCTCCTCGTCCTGCGCAACGGAGCGTTTGGCGTCTGGAAGGCCACGGGACTCGCCGGCGGCGCGGCGGCCGAGAGTCTCGTCGGGCGGGTCACGCTCGCAGTGGACGGCCGGAACGCGCTCGCGCGCGTCGCCGAAGGCGCGCCCTGCCGGCTCGCGGCGGACAACGATGTCTCCAGAAGGCTGTCGTGCGCAGACGCGGCCGACGCCGTTCTGATTCCGGTGGTCATCGGCGAAAAAGTCTCCGGCGCCCTCTACGCGGACGCGGCTCCCGGAGAAGAAGATCGGTTCGACCCGGATGCGGTCGCGCTGCTCGTGTTTCTCTCGAGCTTCCTCGTCGAGCGTTTGCCCGCGCGGAAGTTGAGGCCTTCCCCGACGCTGCGCCTCTTCGAGCGCTTTTCGGCTGCCCCCCCTGCGCCCGCAGACGACTACGACACGCAGATGTTCAAGATCTGGCGCGATCCCTCGACGTTTGAACCGACGGCTCCGCCTTCCCCGCCTCCGAGTGGGCCCGAGCCCGCGAGCGCCAGGGGAGTTGCCGAGGAAGCGGCTCCGCCCCCCGCGGCCGCGCGCCGCCTGAGCGGTCCCCTGGCGCCGACAGAGGACGAAGAACGGCGCGCGGAGGCGCGTCGGTTCGCGCAACTCCTCGTGTCGGAGATCAAGCTCTACAACGAGCGCGCTGTCGAAGAAGGACGCGCCCAGGGCAACCTGTACAAGCGGCTCAAGGAAGAGATCGATTTGAGCCGCCAGATGTACGAGGAGCGGATTCCGGAATCCGTCCGCGCGGGCAGCGACTTTCTCTACGAGGAGCTGGTGCGGATCCTCGCCGACGGCCGCGCCGACGCCCTAGGAATCTGAGTAATCGGACCTCGGGTGATCGTGCCATCGAGCGATTGACCCAGGCGGTCTCTATCCTCCCGATCACCCGATCACCCGATCGCCCGATCGCCCGATTCGTGCCCGTCTGGATGTTCGCTCTTCTCGCGAGCCTTTCTCTTCATGGCGATATCGGCCCTCCCGCCGTCTCCTCGGACTTCGACGCGGAATTCGCGCACGCGGCCGAGTTGCTCGAAGCACGACGCCGCCCGGAGGCCGAGCAGGTCATCGACGTGATCCGGAAAAGGTCGGCCGAACGCGCCTGGGACGCGCGGGCGGACTTCCTGCTCGCGACCGACGACCTGCGCCGCAAAGACTTCGCGGCGGCCGTGCGCCGTCTGCGCCTGGCGCCGGCGGCGTCGATCGGTCTCGAGCCCTATCGAAATGTCCTCCTCGGCCGGGCACTCAGTGCCGCCGGTATGCACGAGGAGGCCGCCAGGGAGCTCCGCGCCGCGTTCGAAGCGGGAGAGCCGTTCGCCGGACGCGTTTCGGCCGGACGCGCGCTGGCCTCGGCCCTGGAAAAAAGCGGAGACTCGAAGGAAGCGGCCCGGATCCTCGCGCGGACGGCGGCCTCCGCACCGCGCTCGGCCGCCGCGGAGATCGCGGCCGACAGAATCCGGCTGGGTCAAGCCTTGAATGACGCCGCCGCGGTCAGGCTCTCGTCCCGCGATTTCCTGTTCTCCGGCGCGGCGCCGGAAACACTTGCGCCGCCGGCGCGCCGCTCGGTCGAGCTCGAAGAGACGCGGCTCAATTCCGCCGAGAGGGGGAGACTCGGGGCGATGCTGGTCACCGCAGGAAACCCCGAGCGGGGCGTCAAGCTCCTGAAGAAGGACGTGCCGGGGCTGTGGCCGCTCGGGGAGAGGGCCGCCAATCAACTCGCGCTCGCGCGGGGGCAGGCGCGCCTGGGGCACGGGCCGGCGGCGGAACGGGCCGCTCTCGCGGTGCCGCGAGACGGAACCCGGGCCGACTTCGAGGCGAGACTCTTTCTGGTCGACCTGCGGCTCGAGCGGGCCCGAGCGCGCGTCGAGAGGCTCTCCCCGACCGATCCCGCGGCGCTTTCCGCAAGACGGGCTCTGCTTTCGCTCGCCGCGCCGGCTGCGCCCGAATCGGTCCGGGTCCCCGCGCTCGCCCGCCTGGTCCGGCTCGAGTGCGATGAAGGCCGATTCGACGCCGCTCTCGAGCGCGCGCGGGCCATCACGCGGGAAAGTCCGACCTCGACCGCGGGGTTCGAGCCTGTCTGGAAGGCCGCCTGGGAGCTCTACCGCAAGGGGGAGTTCGGCGCGGCGCGAACCCGCTTCGAGGCCATCGCGCAGGCTTACGGGGAGCCGGCCCGGCGGAGAAGACTGTCCTACTGGCGGGGCCGATGCCTGGAGCGGGAGGGGCAGAAGGCGGCCGCCCTGCCTCTGTACGAATCGCTCGCCGCCGCCGATCCCCCCGATCTCTACGCTCTCTTCGCGCGCCGCCGGATGCCGGCCGTTGGGACCGTGAAGCTTCCGCAGTTGGCGGACCCATCCGCGGCGACGGCGACCTTCCGCCGGACCGACGAGCTGCTGCGGCTCCGGATGTTCGAAGAAGCAGCCGAGGAGGCGCGGGCGCTTCCTGTCTCGCGGGGGCGCGACCTGAGGCTCGCGGAAGCGGAGTTCGCCCTCGGCCGCTTCCCGGCGGCGGCGGAGGCCGCGCACCGCGCGTTCCCGGACCTGGGCACCCCGGCCGAGGCCCGCGTGCCGGACGGCTGGAGGCGGCTCTATTATCCGATCGAAGAGAGAGGGTTCCTCGCCGACCGGGCCAAGGAGTTCGGTGTCGATACGGCCGTCCTGCGCGGCCTCGTGCGCCAGGAGAGCGTCTTCGAGCCGCGCGCCCGGTCGCGGGCCGGCGCGCTCGGCCTGACCCAGCTGATGCCGGCCACCGCGAAGAGCCTTTCGCGCTCCGTTCTGCGCACGCGCTACCGCGAGGCGTTCCTCTACGATCCCGGCGTCAATGCGCGCCTGGGCGCTGCGTACTTCAAGAGCCTGCTCGACCGCTTCGGCGGCAAGACCCTCTTCGCGCTCGCGGCTTACAACGGAGGGCCGACGCGCATGGCCCGCGTTCTCCGGGAGAATCCGCACCGGGATGACGACGAGGTTCTCGAGTCGCACCCGGCCTACGAGACGCGGGACTACGTGCGGCGGGTGATGCTCTATGCGGAGTCATACCGGGAGCTGTATCGATAATTGCGAGTTGTGAGTTGTGAATTGTGTAGAGAGCTAGACTGACAGCGTGAGCGACGCGGTGGAGTTCCAGGTCAAGACGAAGAAGAAGATCGAGCGGCGGGACGTCACCGAAGAGGTCACGAAGGCTGCGGCGAAGCTCGAGGTCGAGGAGGGCGCGCTCCTGGTCTCCCTTCCCCACACGACGGCCGCGGTGACAGTGGGCGAGAACTGGGACGAGGACGTGACCCACGACGTCGAGAGGGCTCTGGCGGCCTGGGTGCCGGCTGTGCGTTTCGACCACGGAGAGGGGAACTCTCCTGCACACTTCCTCTCCGAGGCCATCGGTGTCTCCTGTCTGGTGCCGCTCGCGAAAGGGTGCCCGGTCCTCGGCCGCTGGCAGGGAATCTTCTTGATTGAGCTCGATGGTCCCCGCGAGCGCACGGTCCGCGTCGCGAGTCTCGGCTAGCGGCTTAGCGGGAAGAGGTTTCGCTCCTCGCGGGTCGTGTGGGCATCCCAGCGCCGGGCGAGGTTGCCCGCCAGGGCGCGCGCGGCGGTGAGGTCCGCCTTCTCCGCGAGCTGCCGGACGATCATTGCCGAGACTTCCCGGATCTGGACGTGCTCGAGCCGCAGCTCGCGAACGAGACGCTCGTCATCCCGCTCTTCCTCGGGGGGCGCGAGCTTGCGCCCCGAGGGCATCGGCAGCAACTGCTCCTCCTCGAGAGCCGTGTGCCGGCGAAGCTCGCTGTCGAATTCCTCGATCGCACGGCGGGCGGATTCGGCTTCGCCTCGCGCCGCCGCCGCCAGGAACCGTCCAAAGAGCTCGTCCAGATTCCTGTGTTCGCGCGTCAGGGTCTCGAGAGAAACATCCGCCGCCATGGCTCCGCCTCGCCGGCATTCTTTCACGCGGACGGCGAGAGAGAATGTCCGGCGATGAATCGCATGAATCGCTCATTTGGCCTTCTTCCTCTCGCTTTGAACGCGCTTTTCGCCGCTTCCGGGTGCGCGAAGAAGGGGGACCCGGTGCAGGACGCGCTCGAACGGATCGTGAAAGCGGCACGCGCTCGAGACGCGCAGGCGGTCGCCGAGAAACTGGCCCCCGACTTCCGCGACGCGGAGGGAGAGGATTCGATCGCCGTGACCGCGACGCTCCGGCGCTATTTCGCGGCCTACGAGATCATCGACGTGAAGATCCGGGACCTCGAGATCGAGCGAGCTCCCGAATCCGCGCGCGCCCGTTTTGTCGCGGAGCTGTCGGGCCAGCAGCGCAAGATCGGCGGCCTCGATCGCTTCTTCCCCTCCGCCGCGGCCTACCGCTTCGACCTGCGCCTCGCCCCCGACGGAGATCGCTGGAAGGTGGCCTGGGCTTCGTGGGAGGTGGTCGCTGTGAGGTGATAGGTGGTGTAAGCGCGGGCTGGATCCCTTCGCTACCACCTAAGACCCACCACCTACCACTTGGTCAGGTTGACACCCCCTGCGGCGTCCGTTACCCTACCCGGTCCGCTCTTTTCCTCAGTAGCTCAACGGCAGAGCATCCGGCTGTTAACCGGAGGGTTGTAGGTTCAAATCCTACCTGAGGAGCCATCTCTTCCCAAGGGCTATGAGGCAGTCAGGTCCGCCTTCCTGCGTGACACAATGGGTTTAGCCGTCGTCTTGACGGCAAGGAGGGGGAAAATGAAAACCACCGTAGCCTCTGCCATCGTTCTCCTGCTCGCTGCTTCCTCGGCCGTGGCCCAGCAGGCTCCCAAGCCCGCCCCGGAAATGTCGCAGGTCAAATACTTCGCAGGCTCCTGGACGTGCTCGGGCGACGCGCCCGCCAGTCCCTTTGGTCCCGCCCACAAAACGAAAAGCTCCTTGGTGCTCAAGTTGGACTTGGACGGCTTCTGGTACGACGGCATGGTCACCGAGATGAAGACGGAGTCGAACACGCAGCCGGTGAAGGGCATGATGCACGTCGGCTATGACTCGACAGGGAAGCAGTACGTGATGGTGTGGGTGGACAATTTCGGGAGCTGGGCCACCGAGATGTCGCCCGGATGGCAGGGCGACTCGATGGTCTGGACCGGCGATCAGATGGTGATGGGGGAGAAGGCTGGCGCCCGCGACACGTTTGTCAAGAAGAGCGATAGCGAGTACACGCACAAGTTCGAGCTGAACATGAAGGGTCAGTGGAGTCCCATCGTCGACGAGACCTGTAAGAAGGCAGGCGCCGCGAAGAAATAGTCCGCTCTCACTTCTCCAGGTCAGAATTCA
>JBKPBH010000025.1:0-39311 GCA_046726795.1 Acidobacteriota bacterium | reverse complement strand
GATTCATCACGTCGCCGCCCCAGAGCGTGTCAATGCCGAGAATGGCCGTTGCAGTCAGGTGATCGAGGTTCTTATCGGTCAAGGAGGTCCTCCCTGTAGTGTGGTCGTGCGGAGCTTACCGGACGAACGGGGCCCCCGGTCGGACGGGAGTCCCGCAGTCGGCCTGGCTCCGAGGAGAACGACGAGGGCCCGGGATTACGCCGTTCGTTCTTTCTTCATTGAGCCCAGCCAGAGGTAGATGCAGAGGCCGATGAAGAGAGCCACGCTGACGAGCTGGGAGACGGGCTCGTTGTCGTAGAAGGGGGTCTTGATCAAGTCTTCGCGATACCAGGGGAACAGGCGCAGGGCGGCGCCGAAGACGCCACCGAGGGCTCCTCCGGCCATGAGGCCTGAGGCGATGATCACGCCGCGCTCGCGCATGGTCTGGCCGGCATGGCCTCCGACGCGCTCGGAGCGCTTCGTCAGGAAATGGGCCAGGAAGCCGCCAATCAAGGCCGGAGTATTCAGCTCGAGCGGAAGGTACATGCCGAGGGCGAAGGTCAAGGCCGGCACCTGGAGCATCTCCATGACGAGCGCGATCATCGCGCCGGCACCGAAGAGCACGTAGGCGACGGGCTGCCGGCTCATGAAGCCTTCGACCAGCGCCTTCATGATCGAAGCCTGCGGTGAGGCGAGAACGGCGCGGGTGTCGCCCGGCACGGCTTCGCCGAACTGGAAGGTCCGGGCGAGCATGACGATCGTCAGGCCGACCGCTGCGGAGGCCGCGATGACGCCCAGGAACTTCACACGTTCCTGCGCAGCCGGCGTCGAGCCCAGCCAGTAACCGGCCTTCAGATCCGTGATCGCCTGGCCGGACACGGAGAGCGCCGTGCAGACCATGCCCGCAATCGCCATGACGAAGAACATGCCGGTGCGGCCCGAGAGGCCGAACTCCAGGAGCACCGCCGAGGAGATGATGATTGTCAGCATCGTCATGCCGGACACGGGGTTCCTCGCGATCGTCGCGATCGCGTTAGCCGCGACCGAGGTGAAGAAGAAGGAGAAGACGACGGTCAGCGCGAGACCGATGCCGAGCACCGCCGGCCGGCTGTCCAAGCTGGCGAGAAACGCCGCTACCGCGACGGCGCTGACGACGACGCCGAGAAGGATCTGCATGACCGGGATGTCGCGGTCGGTCCGTTCGAGGCTGTGCTCTCCTCCCGCCCGGAAGGCCTTGACGGCGATGCCGAAGGACCCGGCCACGATCTTCAGACTCTTGATGATCCCGAAGATGCCGGCCGTTGCAATCGCCCCGACGCCCATGAAACGGACGTAGCCGCGGAAGATCTGGACCGCAGTCATCTTCACGATCGGGACGGCCGCCGGGTAGACGGCGGTGTCCCCGAGGTGGCTCCCGATGAACCAGACGAGCGGGACGAGGACGAAGTTGGAGAGCAAGCCGCCGGCGCAGAGGAGCAGCGAGGAGCGCAAGCCGATGACGTACCCCAGGCCGAGGATGAAGCCGATGGCGTCGAAAGAGAACGCCATCTTCGCCTTCTCGGCCAGGTCCCGGACGGCCGGAACGAACCGGAAATCCAGCAGCTCTTTCCAGACCTGGAAGGTCGTGACGAAGCAGTCGTAGATGCCGGCCACGACCGTCGCTTGCAACAAGAGCCTCGCCTGCGAGCCGCCTTTCTCCCCCGTGACGAGAACCTCGGTGATCGCCGTGGCCTCGGGATAGGGGAACTGGCCATGCGTCTCGCGCACGAAGTAGCGGCGCAGCGGAATCAGGAACAGGACTCCCAGACAGCCTCCCGCCAGGCAGAGGAAGATCGTCTGCCAGGGGTGCGGATCCAGCTTCAGGATGTAGAGTGCGGGAAGCGTAAAGACGGCGCCGGCCACGACCGCGCCGGAGACGCCCCCGATCCCCGTGATGATGACGTTTTCGAGAAGCGAAGATCGCCTCCGGTAGACGCGCGCCAGGCCGATCGCCAGGATCGAGATCGGGATCGCCGCCTCCATGACCTGACCGACCTTCAACCCCGAGTAGGCCGAGGCGACCGTGAAAACGACGCAGAGAAAGAGCCCCCAGGCTACGGACCGGCCGGTGGCCTCGGGCAGCTTGGCCTGCGCCGGGACGATCGGCTGGTAGGTCTCCCCGGCCGCGAGGGTTTTGTAGGCGTTCTCGGGAAGGGACCGCGTGTCGGGAGCATCCATCCGGCCTCCGCTGAGAGTGACTTTCGACCGCGGGCATTCGCTTCGCGAACGGCGGCCGAGAGAGTCTAAACCGGGCCTGGCTCGATGCCTTGAATGCTACTCGCCTCCTGCTTTCTTACTCGACTCCAGATGGAACTTGTGCAGGAAGCGATGGACGATGGGAGCTAGGATGATACCGGCGATCAGGATGAGGGCGAGACCGCTGTAGAGGGCGTAAGTCCCCGCGAAGATCTTCGCCGCGGTGCTATTCAGGTCCCCGACCGGGCCCATGCCGGACAGGATCATTGCCGCGTTCAAGTACGAGTCTGGCCACGTCTGTCCGGCGATGTAGTGGTACCCGAGCATCCCGACCGCGAGCGAGGCCACGATCAGGGCGAGGCCGAGAGAGGCCATTTTCAGGAGGCGCGCCCGGAAGGCCGGCATCGGCAGTAACGGGCTGAGCCGGTGCTCGAACACCAGGGGCGATTGTGGCTTCGAACGCGACTCGATGGCGATGGCTCAGTCCTCCCGCAGGGCCCGAGCTAGAAGCGAGTGGAAGTGGTGGACGCCGTTCTCGCGGCGGACGGAGTAGCGGCCGCGATCGTACGTGCGCGACTTCAAGCCTTTCTGAACCGCCTCGCAGATGGCGATGTCCTGGAGCTGGATCTCGTCGGAGAACTCGACGGTCCTGCGGACCTCGTCGGCGACTCCGGGAGTTTCCGGATCGCGGAAGAACCACTCGAAGACCGTCCGCGTGCGCTCGTGGCCGAGCGGCAGGATCAGGTTGGTCGAGAAGTTGTCCGGATAGACGTTCACCATCAGGTTGGGATAGATCCAGAAGTAGAGCGCCTCGTCTTCCGAGCCCGAGCGCTTCAACCGGCCGGGTCCGGACTCTTTGATCGGGGAGTGCTGAAGCGAGTAGCAGCGTCTGGTCTCCGTCACGTAGCGCGCGTAGTCGAGCTCCTTCATGAGAGACGGGTGGACGATCGGGATGTGGTACCCCTCGAGGTAGTTGTCCACATAGACCTTCCAGTTGCACTCGACGAGCCAGTCCTTTCGCGCGGCCGGCCGCATTTCCTCGAGGCGGCGGGAGGACAGCCGCTCGGGCAGGTCCTCGAGGGTCTCGGCGAGTGGCGGGGCATCGTCGTCGAGATTGACGAAGAGGAGACCAAGCCAGCTTTCGAGGCGGAACTGCGGCAGGCCGTGCTCTTCCTTTTGAAATCCCTCGACTCCGTCGAACTCGGGCGTGTTCACGAGTCGGCCGTCCAGGGCATAGCTCCAACCGTGATAGCCGCAGCGAAAGCCCTGGCAGCTTCCCTCTCCCGCAGCGATGGGCCCCGCCCTGTGTCGGCAGACGTTCGACAGCGCGCGAATACGCGAGTCCGAGCCACGGGCAACCAGGATCGGCTCGCCGGCGACCTCCGCCGTGAAAAACCGACCGGACGAGGAGACCTGGTCCTCCCGCCCGACGAGCTGCCAGGTCCGGCCGAAGACCCTCTCGCGCTCGATCTCCTGGAATCGCGCCTCCGTATAGCAGCGCGACGGAAGGGTTTGAGCCGAAGCCACGCGCGGGTCGAAGTCGAAGCCCGGCTCTGGCGCGCCGCTTTGCATAGCGACGGGATTATGCTTGAGCCACCCGATCCCGCGAAATAGGCGCCGCGGAACTTTGCGAAAGGAGACTTCATGAAGCCCATCAACATGGGGCGGGTCTTGCTGGGGGGTCTTCTGGCGGGTGTCCTCATCAACATTTCCGAGTTCCTCTTGCACACGGTCGTCCTGAAGAAGGACTTCGAAGAGGCAATGAGAACGCTGAACCGCCCGAACGCGATGACCGGAGGTCAAACCCTGGTCTGGATCATTTTTGGCTTTGTCATCGGGATCGGCTCCGTCTGGCTCTACGCCGCGATCCGCCCGCGCTACGGTCCCGGAGCCGCTACCGCCGCCCGCGCCGGCGTGGCCGTCTGGTTTTTCGGAAGTCTTCTCGCGGCGATCGCGGACGCGAACCTGGGCCTTTTTCCGGGCAACGTGCTCGTCGTCTCCGCCATCTGGGAACTCGTCCAGTCGGTCGTCGCGACGATCCTGGGAGCCTGGACCTACAGGGAGGAGGTCACCCCGTAGGCGGCCCGTCTCACAGCTCGATGTAGCCGCGGATCTCGATGGAGCGCTCGGGGGGAAGGCAGAAAGCGGACATCGCGCTCCAGGCGTTGCGCGTCAGGAAGGCGAAGAGCCGCTCCCGCCAGAAGGCCATTCCGCGCCGCCGGCTGGTCGGGATGATCGACTCCTTGCCGAGGAAGAACCAGGTCTTTTCGAGCTCCAGAGAGAGACCCGCGCTGGCCAGCCTCGCGAAAGCCTTCGGAACGTCGGGCTCCTGCATGTAGCCGTAGCGGAGCACGGCTTGGTGGAACCTCTCGTCGATCTGCCGGACCTCCATCCGCTCGTCCCCGGCGACGAAGGGAACGGTCTCGGTCTCGACCGTGAGGAGGACGATCCTATCGTGGAGGACCCTGTTGGAGTCAAAGTTGTGCCGCAGGGCCCCCGGAATCAGATCGGGGATCATCGAAAGATAGACGGCCGTGCCGGGGACCGTCGCGCCGTGGCGCGTGGCTTCCCGGCGAAAGTCTTCTATGGACACGAGGGGGCCGCGTAGCCTGTCGTGCAATAGCTCGCGGCCCCGCCGCCAGGTTGTCATGATCGTAAAAACGACTGCCGCGACAGCCAATGGAAACCAACCGCCCCGCGCGATCTTGACGAGGTTCGCTCCGAAGAAGGCGAGATCGACGGTGAGGAACCCCGCGGTCACGGCGGCGGCGGCCGCCACGGGCCAGTGGAGCCGTTTTCGCGATGCCACCCCGGCGAGGACGGTGGTGATCACCATCGTCGCGGTCACCGCCATCCCGTAGGCCGCCGCCAGGTTGGACGACTTGCGGAACGCGACGACCAGCGCGACGGTCAGGACGGCCAGGAACCGGTTGACGGCCGGGATGTAGATCTGCCCGATCCTGGTCTCCGAGGTGTGCTCGACCTTCATGCGCGGCAGGTAGCGCTGGCTGACGGCCTGGCGCGTCAGCGAAAACGCCCCGGAGATGATCGCCTGGGAAGCGATGATCGTGGCCGCCGTCGCCAGGGCGATCAAGGGATAGAGGGCCCAGGAGGGACCGAGGCGGTAGAAGGGGCTCGAAACGGCGCGCGGGTCGCGAAGCAGAAGCGCTCCCTGTCCGAAGTAGTTGGCCACGAGAGACATTCCCACCAGCCCGAACCAATCGATCTGGATCGGGCGTTCGCCGAAATGGCCCAGGTCCGCGTAGAGCGCTTCCCCTCCGGTCGCGACGAGGAATACCGCGCCCAGAACGAGAAAGCTCTGGATGCCGTTGCGCTGGAAGAAGGCCGCCGCGTGAGCCGGGTTCAGGGCGGCGAGGACGGAGGGCTCGCGCACGATTCCGGAGACACCCAGGATGCCGATCGTCGTGAACCAAAGGAGCATGATCGGGCCGAAGACTGCTCCGACTCTCGCCGTGCCGTGGCGCTGCACGAGGAAGAGCCCGATCTAGATGGCGACGGTGATGGGCAAGACGTAAGGCTCGAGCCCTTTCGCCGCGACTTCGAGGCCTTCGACGGCGGACAGAACGGAGATCGCCGGCGTGATGATCCCGTCGCCATAGAGCAGCGCCGCCCCGAAGATCCCCAGCAGAACCAGGACCCGGACGGCTCCCCGCGTGCCCTTGCTCTTGCCGCGCACCAGAGTCATGAGGGCCAGGATTCCCCCCTCTCCCTTGTCGTCGAGCCTCAGAACGTAGACGTGGTACTTCAGGGTGACGACGATGACGAGAGTCCAGAAGACGAGCGAGAGGATGCCGAGCACGTTCTCCGGAGTCGGCGCGACGCCGTGCGCGCCGGAAAAGCATTCCCGCAGCGCGTAGAGCGGGCTCGTGCCGATGTCTCCGTACACGACTCCGAGCGCAGTGACGCACAGGGAGGCCAGGCGCACTCCCGGAGAGACCGCTTCGCGTTTGTTGCTCAGTTGGCCCTCACGGCGGAAGACGGCTCAGCCGCCGGGTCTGTCCATAGCGATTTCCGGACCAGCGTAGGATCGAGCACATGAAAAAACAACTCGTTCTCGCGCTCTTCCTGCTCCACGCGACGCTTCTCGCCGCCGAGGGACGGTCGCCGACCGCGAAGGCACCGGCCGCTGCGGGCATCTTCCCCCTTCAGGAGGGCTTCGTGGACGCAGGCGGAGTCCTGATCTATTACAAGTCGGTCGGAAAAGGGCCGCCTCTCTCCACCGTCGAGTACACTGATCGGCTCTCCGCCATACGAGTGCCGACCCTCATCACCGCGGGCGACCACGACGAGTGCGACCCCTCGCTTTCCCGCGTGATGCACGAGAAGGTCGGCGGCTCGAAGCTCGTCGTGTTCCCGCAGAGCGGGCAAATGACCTTCGTGGATCAGCCCCGCTCTGTTCGTCCGCACCATCGAGGAGTTCCTGGCCGGCAACCCCTGACCCTTTCTGGCACGCCCATTGCCCCGAATCCGAAGGTATGGCCAGTGAGCGCGCCCCGCGCGAGAGGCCGGGTGCCCCCGCGGGGGGACACCCCTCGGGGAAACCTCCGAAGAGAAGCCGCTGGAGGGCATTCGGGAGGGGCGTTTCCAAGACGACTCTCTGGGTCTTCGGCGGCCTGATCGGACTCATCGTCCTCCTCGTCATCGCGTCTTTCTTCGTGGACGAACCGATGCGCCGGTCGATGGAAAGGGAGATGAACCGCCGCCTGGTCGGGTACTCGGTGACTCTGCCGAAACTCCACTTCCAGCTCTTCGGCCTCTCCGTCACGCTCCACGACCTGACGATCCGGCAGAAGGCAAACCCGGAGCCGCCAGTGGCGATCCTTCCTCGCCTGCACGCGAGCGTGCAGTGGCGTGAGCTCCTCTCGGGACACATCCTCTCGGACTTCTTCTTCGACAGGCCGAAGATCCACGTCAACCTGCCCCAGTTGAGGAAGGAAGCGGCCGACCCGACGCCGATCAAGGACAAGGGGTGGCAGCAGGCGGCGCTCGCGATCTATCCCTTCAAGATCAACCTTCTGCGCATCCAGGATGGCGACTTCGTGTACATCGACGAGGACCCGAAGCGTCCGCTCCACATCGCGCACCTTCAGTTCCGGGCCAGCAACATCCGCAACATCCATTCGAAGGACCGCGTCTATCCCTCCCCCGTGCATGCCGAGGGCGTGGTCTTCGAGACCGGCCGCGGCGTGATCGACGGAAACGCGGACTTCCTGTCCGAGCCCTTCGCCGGGATCCATGTCGTCTACAAGCTCCAGAAGGTTCCGCTCGACAACTTCCGCCCGATCACCGCGCGGTCGAACCTGACGCTCAAGGGGGGCCTGCTCGCGAGCGAAGGGGAGCTCGAGTACGCGCCCAGGGCCAAGTTCGCTCACGTCAAGGACGTCTCGATCGACGGCCTGCACCTGGACTACATCCACACGCTCCCGACGGCTGCCGCCGAGAACGCGGTCAAGAAGACCGTCAAGGCGGCGGCCAAGAAGGCGGCGAACAATCCGCGGATCGTCCTGAAACTCGACCGGCTCGAGCTCGTGCACTCGACGCTCGGCCTCATCAACAAGGCCAAGACGCCGGCCTACCGCCTCTATCTCGCCGGAGCGAACTTGAGAGTGACCAACCTGACGAACCACGCCACGGAGGGCCCCGCCACGGCGAAGTTGACGGGCAAGTTCATGGGGAGCGGACCGGCGGTGGCCACGGCCAGTTTCCGGCCGGAGAACAAGATGGCGGACTTATCGCTCGACGTCGCGATCGTGAACACGGACCTGACCACGATGAACGACATGCTGCGGGCCTACGGGAAGTTCGACGTCACGAAGGGGGAGTTCGCCTTTTACTCGCAACTGCGCATCCAGAATGGACACATCGAGGGATACGTCAAGCCCCTCTTCTCCGGCCTGAAGGTCTACGACCCGGAGCAGGACCGCCAGAAGAGCTTCTTCCACAAGCTCTACGAAATGATCGTCGGCGGCGTCGCGAAGCTCCTGGAGAGCCACAAGACCAAGGACGTCGCGACCGAGGCCTACATCTCCGGCGAGGTCGGGAGCGCCAAGGCGAGCGTCTGGCAGATCATCGGGAAGGCCTTCGAGAACGCCTTCATCAAGGCGATTCTGCCGGGCTTCGAGAGACAACTCACCAGGAGCAGGAAGTAGTCCTCCGCGAGGTATCGTCGGGCGAGATGACCCCTGCGACGCCCCTGCAGAAGGCGCCCGACTCATTGTCTTTCGGGCGGACCGTCTTTTTGAAGAGGGAGGACGAGCACGAGCTGGGGGCGTTCAAGTGGCGCGGCGCTGTTCCCGCGCTCGAACTCTACCGCGCCCGTGGCGCGCCGGCCGTCGTCACGGCCTCCACCGGCAACCACGGGGCCGCGACGGCCTGGGCGGCGAGTCGGATCGGCCTCGAGGCGGTGGTCTTCGCCCCGGAAGGCGCCTCGAGCGCCAAGCTCGAGCTGATCGAACGGTGTGGCGCGGAGATTCACCTCTCCGGCCGCGACTTCGACGAGGCCAAGGAGGCGGGGGCGGCCTTCGCCGCGGGGCATGGCCTCCCCTTCTTCGAGGACGGCGCCGAGCCCGCGCAGTACGAGGGTTACGGCGCGATCGCGGCGGAGATCCTCGAGCAGTGCGCGGAGAGGCCGGCGGCCTTCGTCGTGCCCGTCGGAAACGGCGCGTTGATCGGCGGCATCGGCGAGACTGTCCGGAGGCGTGCGCCGGGTATTTCCGTCGTGGGGGTCGCTGCGAAGGAAGCTCCGGTCATGGCTCTCTCCTTCGAAGCGGGCCGCCCCGTCGCCTGCGGCCGCGGGGCGACCTTCGCCGATGGGCTGGCCGTGCGTGTTGCGATCCCTCATGCCGTCGACGTGATGCGCCGGGTCGTGGACCGTATGCTCCTCGTCTCCGAGCGGGAGATGGCCCGCGCCGTTGCGGCCTACGCCGGCTGCGGCCTTCGGGCGGAGGGAGCCGCCGCCGCCGCGCTCGCAGCCCTGCCGCGAATCGACGCCCGCGGCCCTGTCGTCCTCGTCGTCACGGGGAGGAACATCGACGAGGACAAATACCAACGCGCCCTCGGAGACCCCGAATCCTTCCCCGACTGACGGACTTTTGCTCGGAAGCGGATGGAATCGTTCCCTCTCTCGTTACTTGATCTGGATGTGGCGTCTCAAGTCCGTCTTCCCGCCGTCCTTGGCGGTGATGGTTACAGTCAGCAGGTGCGAGCCGGCGGGAGCCGACGGTATGACGAAGCCGAATCCAGCCTTATCGGAGTCGGGGTATGTCGGATAGGCCTCCTTGACCCCGGGGAAGGGCTTGCCCATCCCCGCCGCGACCGCGGGCCCGTTGTCCAGGAAGACGTCCACCCTCGCGACTCCGGAATCGTCGAGGGCCCAGCCGAAGGACCACGAGCCCGAAGCCACGGTATCGCCTTCCTTGGGAGTATCGATGAAACCGAAGGGCGGATGCTGCGCCACTCCCAGGGGGGTCGGGGTCGCCGGCGCCGCGGCCTGCGTGCTCTCGGACTTGCGGCAAGCGGCCACCAGAGCGACGCCCAGGGCAACGCTCAGGATCGGGAACCCCCGACGCAATCTCATCCTGCTCTCCTCCTCGACGGCCGCGGATTCTACAGCCCGGGCAATCTACGGACACCGGGCCCCGGCGTTGGATAATCGGGCCGTGCGTCTCCCGAAAATGTTTCGATGAGCAAGGGGGCTCGCCCTTTCGGTCTGACGCCGCGGGAAAGGACTGTCCTGGCTGGCCTGACGCCGCCGTGGCGCATCCAGAAATTCCTGGACGGGCTCGACTACGACACGGCGGGAGCAGGCTGCCGTTCCGCGAGGCGGATCCTCGCCGAGCGGCGGGTGCAGTGCATGGATGGGGCTCTCTTCGCGGCCGCCGCCCTGCGCGTCCAGGGACATCGTCCTCTCGTGGTCGATCTCGAGGCCGTCTACGACGACGACCACGTGCTCGCGGTGTTCCGCAGCCAGGGGTGCTGGGGCGCGATCGCGCGGTCGAATTACTCGGGCTTGCGCTTCCGCGAGCCGATTCATCCGACGATCCGATTGCTCGTCCTCTCCTACTTCGAGTCGTACTTCAATCTGCGGCGGCAGAAGACGCTGCGCCGCTACTCGAGGCCCGTCAACCTTTCGCGCTTCGACCGCCTCCGTTGGATGACGGCCGAGGAGGACCTCTGGGACATCCCCGAGTACCTGGTCCGGATCCCGCATCGCCGGCTTCTCAGGCCGCACCAGGAGAGACGCCTCTCTCCGGTGGACCGGCGCATGTTCGAGGCCGGGCTCGTCGGGAGGGCGGAATAGAGTTACCGGCGGTCCGGGCCGAAGAAACCGCCAAGGCTCTGGCCTACGCCCGAGTGGTACCCGGCGGTTCTGTGGATGCCTCGCGCCAGACCGCCTCGATGAGACGCCGTACAGGCTCCGACGCCTCCTCGGTGAACCGAACCGTGCGTTTCTTCCCCCCTTCTTCGACGGTCAGCGTGTAGCGGAATCGATCCGGTCCTCCGGCTCCTTCGGAAGCCGCGGGGGAGAGCTCGCCTAGGCCGGCGGCATCGAAGAGACTGCGGAGTTCCGCGGCGCGCGAGGGGTCGAGTCTCTCGGTATCGAGGGTCGCCTCCCGGCGCATCCCGGCGAGTCCTCCCGTGCGGATGAGCGAGAGACGCATCGGATTCCGCTTACGGCAAGACGCCGACGGCGCGCCAGGCTTCGGAGACGGCCCTCTCTTCGGGGCTTCCCTTCCCGTGCAGATCCGCGGCGGTCGTGGCCGTGAGCTTCGCGGCGGCGGCGAAGTCGCTGTCACGCCGCAGGCGCTCGGTCAAGACGGCGTACCAGATCTTCCCGGCCTTCTCCCAGGCGAAGCCGCCGATCGCCAGCGCGGCGAGATAGAAGGCGTGGTTGGGGATGCCCGAGTTGATGTGCACGCCGCCGTCGTCCTCGGAGCCGGTGACGTAATCGTTCATGTGCGCCGGCTGCGGGTCCTTCCCCAGGACCGGATCGTCGTAGGCCGAGCCCGGCGCCTTCATCGACCGCAGCGCCACTCCGTGGACCTTCGCGGTGAAGAGGCCCTCGCCAATCAGCCAGTCCGCCTCCTCCGCCTTCTGGTTCAGGAACCATTGCTTGACGAGGGAGCCGAAGACATCGGAAAAGGATTCGTTCAAGGCGCCCGGCTGATCGTGGTACTCGAGGTTCGCCTCGTGGGCCGTGACGCCGTGGGTCAGCTCGTGCCCGATGACATCCAGGGACTTCGTAAACCGTGTGAAGAGCTTCCCGTCGCCGTCGCCGTAGACCATCTGCGACCCGTTCCAGAACGCATTGTCGTAGCCGGAACCGTAGTGGACGGAAGATTCGAGCCGCATGCCGCGGCCGTCGATTGAGTTCCTGTCATAGGCCTTCTCGTAGAGGTCGTAGGTCGCGCCGGCGCCGTCGTAGGCTTCGTCCACGGCCACGTCGGAGGAGGGCGGGTCGCCTTCCGCGCGCACGAGCCGGCCGGGCAACGCCGTCCGGTGCCGGGCGTCGTAAACGGTGCGTCGCTTCTCGCCCGCCGGCGTGGCGACGGGAAGGAGCGCCAGGATTTCACGTCGCGCGCGGAATCGCTCGGACAGGACGAGTGTTCGAAGCGCGTGCCCGCGCTCCTCGGCGGTCCCGTTCTCGCAGATCGAAATCAGAACGTGCGGCGGCAGGATGAAACAGGACCGGGAAGGCCGCGGCGCGGAAGTCACGTCGCGCCAGATACGCTCCGACGGGCTCCGATGTCAAGCGCCCGCGTCCCGCTCCCGTTAAGCTACGCCGGTGAATCGGGAAGGCTGTCACGTCTGACACCGGAAGCCCGACTCGCCCGGCCGACCTGAGGCTGCCGATGGGAAAGCCGCCGGCCCGGGAGCGGACGACTGCCCGCGCGATGGCCGCCGTCGCGACCTTTTTTCTCCTCAAGGCCGTAGTCCTCGCCTTCTGGATCACGCCGCTCTGGGACGTCCCCGACGAGGCCGGGCACTACGCGATCGTCGCCGATCTCGCGGACGGGAAGGGCCTTCCGCTGCCGGGCCGGAGCGTCCTCCCTCTCGACGTCGTCGCCGATTGGGCCAAGGGGAAGGCCCTCTCGACGGAAGAGACGTGGAACTGGGTCGCGCAGCATCCTCCGCTCTACCATGTGCTGGCGGTCCCGTTCCTCGCGGCGGGGCGGGCGCTGACATCGGACTCGCACCGGCGCTACCGCAGTGCGCGACTCCTTTCGGCGTTCTCCGGGGCCGCGGCGCTCCTGGTCCTGTTCGCCGTGTTCCGGGAGGCCTCCGGCGACGCCGTCTTCGCTCTGGCCGCCGCCTCGGCCGTCTCCTTCCTGCCGATGTTCTCCCACATGTCTTCGGGGACCAACCACGACGTCTTCCTCGCCTTTCTCTGCGGCGCGGCGGCGCTCTTCTGGGTGAGGCTCGCGGGCCGCGGACGGTTCTCCGACGGTCTGAAGATGGGGCTCTTCCTCGCGGCGGCTGGATTCACCAAGTTTTCGGCGCTCGTCGTCGCGGCGGCTTTGCTCGCCGTCTCCTGGAGATCGCTCGCCTCGCGCGGGGCCCGGCGCCTGGTCGAGTGGCTTTCGATTGCCGCCCTTTCCGTCTCGCTGCCGGCCCTCTGGGCGTTGCGTCATCTCTTGCTGCTCGGGAACACACGGCTTCACCCGGTCTCGACGGAACCTTTCGACCCCGGAAGCTTCCTCTCCTATCTGCGCAACGACCCGGTCGTGGATCACACGTTCAAGAATTTCGTCGGGCTGATCGGCTGGACGGCTCGGGGCGCCGGTCGAGTCGAGTGGTTCCAGATCTCGGGCGTCTTCTTCTCCGTCTACTTCGCGATCGCTCTCGCGACAGCGGCCGGCGCCGCGATATGGCTCTGGAGGACCGATCGAAGCCTCGGGCGCCTGGCGGGGAGGATCGCCGCCGTTCTCGTCTTTTTCTTCTGCGCTTTCTGGCTTTTCTCGCGGGCGGACGGCTCGGAGCCGTTCAAGAGGTTCCTCTACTCGCTCCTCGCCGCCGTGCCCCTGCTCGCCCTGCCGCGGCTCTTCTCCGGCCGGAAGGACCCCGCCGAAGTCTTTCCGGCCGCCTCGCAGGCGGTCTTCCTGCTCTTCGCCGCAGCGTATCTCGTCAACAGCTGGGAGGCCTACGAGATCTACGGCGCCATGCGCGCGACCAACGGACGCTACTTCTTCGCGGTGCTCCCCTGGATCGGCCTCGCATTTGCTCTTCCGGCCGCGAGGCTGATGCGCTCGGATTTGCGGCGCGGCGCGATTCTTCTGGCTCTGCCCGCGGCGATGTTCGTCAACGAGACCCTGTTCTTCCTCCTGCGCGTGATCCCCTTCTACCGCCGAACGTCGTGAGAAACTTCTCGCCGATGACGGGCATGGAAAAATTCTCAGTCGGGCTCGTGCAGATGACCTGCTCGGCCGACCCGAGAACGAACCTGGAGAAGGCGGTCTCGCGCGTCGAAGACGCCGCGCAGAGAGGGGCCGCGATCGTCTGCCTGCCGGAGCTCTTCCGGTCGCGCTACTTCTGCCAGCGGGAGGACCCCGCCCTCTTCGACCTGGCCGAGTCCGTGCCGGGACCGACGACGGAGGCGCTCGCGAAGGTCGCGCGGCGCCACCGGATCGCGGTCGTGGCGCCGGTCTTCGAACGGCGCGCCGCCGGGCTCTACCACAACAGCGCGGCCGTGATCGGCGAAGACGGCAAGATCGTCGGGCTCTATCGCAAGATGCACATCCCCGATGACCCGGCCTACTACGAGAAGTTCTACTTCACGCCGGGAGACATGGGCTTCCCCGCCTTCGACGCCGGACCCGCGCGGATCGCGGCGCTCATCTGCTGGGACCAGTGGTACCCGGAAGGCGCGCGCCTGGCGGCTCTCGGCGGGGCCATCGTCCTCTTCTACCCCACCGCGATCGGATGGCACCCGCACGAGAAGGCCGAGCACGGCGCCCACCAACGAGAGGCCTGGAAGACGGTCCAGCGGGGGCACGCCATCGCCAACGGACTCTACGTCGCCGCGGTCAACCGCGTCGGACACGAAATCCCCGAGGGAGGCGGCGCCGGGATCGAGTTCTGGGGAGCGACTTTCGTCGCCGATCCTCAAGGAGTCGTCGTCGCGGAGGCCTCGACCGATCGCGAAGAGGTTCTCGTCGCCGAGATCGATCCGGCGCGCATCGAGGACGTGCGGCGCAACTGGCCTTTCCTGCGCGACCGCCGCATCGACGCCTATTCCGGGATCACCCGCCGGTTTCTCGACGAGGAGCGGTGGACGCCAAAGCCCTAGCGCGCCCCGGACGGAAGGCTCCGGCCGCGGCGGGTTATCGTCTCCCCGCCGAGTGGGAGCCGCACGAGGCGACCTGGATCGGTTGGCCGCACAACAAGAGCGACTGGCCGGGGAAGTTCGGGCCGATCCCCTGGGTGTACGGCGAGATCGCGCGCGCGATCGCGGCGGGCGAGACCGTGCGCGCGCTCGTCGAATCCAAGGCGCACGAGGCGAGCGCGCGGCGTGTCCTTTCCCGCGCCGGAGTCGACCTCGCCCGGATCGAGTTCTTTCGGTTTCCGACCGACCGCGGCTGGACGCGCGATTCGGGGCCGGCCTTCCTCGTCGACGGCGCGGGCCGAGGCGCGATTGCGCGTTTTGGCTTCAGCGGCTGGTCTCGGTACGACGACTTCCGCAAGGACGCGAAGCTGCCCGACAGGATCGCGCGCACGCTCGGCCTTCGGGCCTTCCGCGCGGCGCTCTCCGATCGCCAGGTCGTGCTGGAAGGCGGCGCGATCGACGTCAACGGCAAGGGCAGTCTCGTGACGACCGAAGAGTGCCTTCTCGATCCGAACGTCCAGGTGCGTAACCCCGGCATGGCGCGGCGCGACTACGAGAGGGTCTTCCGAGACTTCCTCGGCGTCTCGAATGTCCTCTGGCTTTCCCGCGGCATCGCGGGAGACGACACGCACGGCCACGTGGACGACATCTGCCGTTTCGTCGGCCCGCGCACCGTCGTGCTCTGCCACGAGGAAAATCCAGCCGAGGAGAACCACCGGCCTCTCGAGGAAAACCGGGAGAGGCTCGAGGGGATGCGACTGGAGAACGGCGCGAAAGTCGAGGTCGTCTTTCTGCCGATGCCGTCACCGCTTTTCTTCGAGGGGCGAAGGCTTCCCGCTTCCTACGCCAACTTCTACGTGGCCAACGCCGCTGTCCTGGTGCCGACCTTCAACGACCCGAAGGACCGCGTCGCCCTCGGGATCCTCGCGGAGCTCTTCACGGACCGTGCGGTCGTCGGCATCCACGCCGTGGACCTCGTCTGGGGGCTCGGCACGATCCACTGCCTGACGCGCCAGCAGCCGCGGAAAACCCCGTCATGAGCCGTCCGATCGAGGACCTCCCGACGCCGGCAGTGCTTGTGGACTTAGACGTCCTCGAAAGGAACATCTCCCGCCAGGCGGTCCGCGCGAAGTCGGCGGGCGTGCGCCTTCGTCCGCATGCCAAGACGCACAAGTGCCCGGAGATCGCGCGATTGCAGCTCGAGGCCGGCGCGGCCGGGATCTCGCTGGCCAAGACTTCCGAGGCCGAGGTCTTCGCGGACACCGGCTTCGAGGACATCTTCATCGCCTATCCGGTCGTGGGGCTGGGCAAGGCCGAGCGACTGCTGGCGCTCTCGGACCGGCTGCGGCTGGCGGTCGGCGTAGACAGCGTCGAAGGGGCGCTCCTTCTCTCCGGCCCCTTCGCGGCCGCGAGGCGGAGGCTCGATGTCCTCTCGAAGATCGACTGCGGCTATCACCGTGTAGGAGTCCTGCCCGAGAACGCCCTCGCGATCGCGGAGCGTCTCGCCGAGCTTCCCGGGATCCGGCTGCGCGGCCTCTTCACGCACGCCGGACACGTCTACCAGGCCGAGACCCCCGAGGACGTCGCTGAGATCGGAAAGCAGGAGGGAGAGACTCTCGCCTCGACGGCCGTGGCTCTGGAACAGGCGGGTCTTCCTATCGAGGAAGTTTCGGTGGGCTCGACTCCGTCGGCCCGCCACGCGATGCGGATCGCCGGCGTCACCGAGTGCCGGCCTGGAAACTACGTCTTCCACGACGGCTCACAGGTCGCTCTGGGGACCTGCGGCCCCGAGGACTGCGCGATGACCATCCTGGCGACCGTCGTGAGCGTTCCTGCATCGGACCGCGCGGTCGTGGACGCCGGCTCGAAAACCCTTTCGCAGGACAGCCTGCGTCCCCGCTCCAACGGGCACGGCCTGATTCTCGGCACGCAGAGCCGCCTCCAGAGCCTTTCGGAAGAGCACGGCGTCGCGCGTGTCGAGGATGGAGACTCCTTCCGCGTCGGCGAGCGAATCCGCATCCTCCCCAACCACGCCTGTGTCGTCTCGAACCTACACGACCGCCTCTACGGCATCCGCGCCAACCGCGTCGAGACGGAATTCCGCATCGCCGCCCGCGGAAGAGTCGAATAGGTCTGCTCACGCTCCATGTGAGCGGAGCAGCCCGTCGACTTCCGCGTAGCCCGAGGGATAGGGAATGCCCCTCACCGACGCCCCCGCGCGCAGGAGTGCCTCCACGGATTCGGGCGAGCGCCGGTGAGTCCAGTACGAGTCCACGCACGCGCGGACGGCGAGCGCCAGCGGCGTACGGCCGTCGCCGTCCCGCGCATTGACAGGCGCTCCGCGTTCGATGAGCAGTCTCACCGTGGCGTGGCGCGCGAGCCAGGCGGCCACGTGCAGCGCCGTGCTGCCCTTCGCAATTCCGATATAGGCGCCCCCCTCCTCGAACACCGCCGCGACGTTCACGCCGAGGTCGAGGAGACGCCTGACGCCCTCCGTATTCCCATTCCCCGCGAACTCCGCGAGAATCTGGCCTCCCTCGGAAACGACCTCTCGGACGAGCTCGGGCTCGCGCTCGGCGATGGAACGGACGGCCGCGGTATCGTTTCTGGCACACGCGGCAAGCAGTCGCTCGACGCCGGAGAGCGCCACGGGAATGCCTCGCCGCTCGAACGCCTCGAGCACGTCGCCCCGTCCCCTCCGGGCGGCCATCTCAACCGCGGACTGGCCATCCGAACGATTCTCCAGCGTCGGGTCGGCTCCGTGGTCGAGCATCAGCTCGATGTTCTCGAGAGCGTTGTCGCGCCGCAGGGCCTGATGGATTGCCGTGTAGCCCCAATGGGTCACTCGATTGGGATCGGCACCTCGCTCAAGCAGGAACCGGATGCCCTCGGTGTCGTGCCAGTCGGCCTTGCGAAGCAGCATGGTCGCAAGGCTGTCGGCGTTGAGCGTGCCGCTCTCGACCAGGACCTTCATCGCGGCGTTGTCATAAGTTTCCGGCGCGTGATAGGTCACTTCCCCGTCGTTGGCGTCCGCGCCGCGCTCGAGCAGCAGGCGGGTCAGCTCCGCGTGGTGCGCGACTCCGGCGGCGCCATAGAGCGCGCTCTCCCACTCGGGTTGGGGCTGGTGGCTGGCCTCGTACCATCCGGTCTTCGCGCTGGCCCCGGCGTCGAGCAGGGCTCGCGCGGCGTGCACGAAGCCGTCCGACCGCGCGCGGTCGAGACGCAGATACCTCGAGAAGCAGAGGTGGGTCAGCGCATCCCAGCCGCGTGGCCCAACCTTGGCCATGGCGTTCGCCGGATCGTGCTGGAGGAACCGGCGCACGGCGGCATCGTTGCCGAGAATCGCCGCCGTGTGGATGTCGTTCTCCGCGACCTCGGGATGCGCCGCGAGAATCGCGTCGGCGCGCTCGAGCGTCCCCGAAGCGTGCCCGCGGTCCAGCGGAACACAGGCCGCCTCGATGAAGGCCTCCCTCTCCGTCGCACTCATCGAGTCCTCCAAGACGATTCAGCTCTGTCTTTCGCTAGACATCTTCACCGCGTCCGTGTCCTTATTGCTTGTGGTAACGCTGAGAATACGGCGTGACGGCGTCGGTTTGCCAGATCGGCACGCGTGCTGCGACCAGGACGACGCCGGCGACGCTGCCGCTTTGACCGCCAAAGGCTCCGATTCCAGGAGCGAAAGGCGTTAGTATTTCTCAACTCCTTACTTTGAAAGCCTGGGCGCCCGGTGGCCGACTCTCTTTTCTATGAGGAGGTGGAGAGATGAGGAAGTCAATTCTTCTGCTGGTGCTCGGAGGGCTGTTGCTTGTTCTCCCCGCCGCGGGCCTCCCTGCCGCGGAGGGGGATGCGGTCGTGAGCGGGCGGATCACTTCCGCGGAGGACGGCTCGGGTATTGCGGGGGCCACGGTTTCGATTCCCCTGATGAACGTCAGCACCACGACCGACAAGACCGGGCGCTACACGCTGGTCGTGCCCGCCGCTTCGGTTCAAGGCCAGGTCGTGGAGCTTCGAGTCGTCTCGCCCGGATTTCAATCCAAGACGGCGAAGGTCACGCTCGCGGCGGGCCCGGTCACCCAGGACTTCACGCTCGCCTTCTCCTTCCAGCAAGAAGTCACGGTCGGCTCCCGGGCGATGGGGGCGGCGGCGGAAAAAGCCGTGCCCGTGGACATCATCACGGAGACGCAGATCGAGAGCGCGGCCGGAAGCGCCGAAACGGCACAGATCATCGAGTCCCTGGCCCCGTCGTTCAACTTCCCGCGCCCGACGATCTCCGACGGGACCGATTCCGTCCGCCCTGCCACCCTGAGAAGCCTCGGTCCCGACCAGATGCTCGTTCTGATCAACGGCAAGCGCCGGCACACGAGCGCCCTCGTCAACGTCAACGGAACCATTGGACGCGGTTCGACGGGCGTCGACCTGAACGCGATCCCCGCGTCGGCCATCGAGAAGATCGAGGTCCTGCGCGATGGCGCCGCCGCGCAGTACGGCTCCGATGCCATCGCCGGCGTGTTGAACATCGTCTTGAAGTCGGGCGTCTCTCCTCTGCAGGTGGAGCTCCAGGGGGGAGCGACGACACACTCGGACGGCGGGCTCTTCGACGCCGACGGCAATTACGGGGCGGCTCTGGGCCGCGGCTCGATCCATTTCACCGGCGAGTACCGCAAGCGCGACCCGACCAACCGGGCGGGCAACGATCCTCGAGACCAGATCAAGCCGGGAGACGCGGGCAGCAATCCGGTCGAGCAGCCGAGTTACCACTGGGGGGACGCCAAGGAGCGCGACGTCCTGGGGTTCGTCAACGGATCGGTCCCATTGAATGACGAGGGGACGACGAACTTCTATCTGTTCGGCGGGGCGAGCCGCCGCGATGGAGTCCACGGAGGCAACTACCGCCGGGCCCTGCAGTCGCAGAACTGGCCGAGCATCTATCCGCTCGGCTTCCTGCCGCTCATCGAGCCCAAGATCGTGGATTACTCCGGCACCGCCGGTCTGCGCGGGGTCTTCGCAGAAAAGTGGTTCTGGGACCTGAGCGCCCAGTACGGGCACGATCGATTCGATTTCAACGTGACCCACAGCCTGAACACATCTCTGGGGCCGACGATCCCGCCCAACCAGACCGACTTCTACGCCGGCTCACTCGTCTTCAATCAGTTCATCGCCAACCTCGATCTGACCCGCGAGCTCGATGTCGGTCTGGCCGGACCGTTGAACGTCGCCTTCGGCACGGAGTTCCGGCGCGAAAATTACCAGGAGATCGCGGGTGAGCCCGCGTCCTACATCGACGGCGGGTTCAAGGACCAGTTCGGCAATAAGGCCCCCGCCGGCGCGCAGGTCTTCCCGGGATTTCGCCCGTCCAACGCGGTGGACGCCTCGCGCAACAATGTCGCGGCCTACGTTGATCTGGAGGGCAACGTCACCTCGTTCCTGAGACTGGGACTGGCAGGCCGCTTCGAGCACTACACGGATTTCGGCGACACGAAGGACGCCAAGGTGACAGCGAGGGTGGAGGTCACCAAGCAGCTCGTATTACGCGGCGCCGCCTCGACGGGGTTCCGCGCGCCGTCGCTCGGCCAAACGTACTTCTCGGCGATCAGCACGAATTTCTTGAACGTCAGCGGGACCTTCGTTCCGTTCGACGTCGGGCATTTTCGCGTCAACAGCGATCTCGCCCGCGCCCTGGGCGCCCAGGACCTGCGTCCGGAAGACGCGGTCAACTACAGCGGCGGCTTCGTCGTGAGTCCTTCGAGCGCGTTCGATTTCACAGCCGATTACTTCCACATCAAGATCAAGGACCGCATCATCCTTTCTGGCAACTTCACGGGCGCGAGCCTGACGCCGATCCTGGCGCCCTTCAACGCGACCGGAGCCCGCTTCTTCACCAATGCGATCGACACCCGCACGGAAGGAGCGGAGCTGACGGCCAATTACAAGGCGGATCTACGGGCCGCCGGGATCCTGCGCTTTCAGGCCGCCTTCGCGCACTCGCAGAACACGATCACGCGGATTGCGCCCACGCCGCCGCAGCTCGCCGGGTTCCAGGAAACGCTCTTCGACCGGCTGGAGAGACGTCGGCTGGAATGCGCTCAGCCGCGGGACAACTTCCGGCTGACCGGGGACTGGAGGAAGGAGGATTTCGGTGCCGTCCTGCGCGCCAGCCGCTACGGGAGCTACTGCGGGATCGACAACACGCTGGAAAAGGACGACCAGACTTTTTCAGCCAAGTGGCTTCTGGATGCGGATCTCTCGTACCGGATCGGGCATGTGGGCTTCGCAGTGGGCGTCGAGAACATCTTCGACACGTTCCCGGACAAGACCATTGCGGCGAACAACAACTTCGGGATCTTCACCTACCCGAGAAACTCGCCTTTCGGTTTCAACGGACGGTATATCTACGCGCGGACTTCCTACGTCTTCTAGCGAAGTCTTGAAAAATGGATGTGGGCTCTGTGTCTGGCTGTCGGCCGCGGGCGTTCGATTGGCGAGAGGTTCAAGGACCAGGGCTTGGCTGCCGGGGCTTCTTGAAAACTCTCGGCTGCCGGTCGCAGCGCGACCGCCATAGCCGAAGGCCGCCCAACGGCGCTTTGCGGATCGCAACTGAAATGTGACGGTGTCTTGAAGTTCTCTCGGTGAATTCGAGGCGTCGATCAAGAGGCTTCCTCCTCACGCAGGAACCGCCTGCGCTCTGACCGGCGTGAAAGGCCGTGACGCCGCGGTGAGGCCGGCATGACCGTGATGCTGCCTCTCTGGCTTGCGATCCTCCTCATCCTGCTCGTCCTCTGGGCGGCGCTGGATCGGCTTCTCATTCCGAGTGTTCGTTGGTTCCTGCGGCGGCGGATGAACCGGGTCCTCGAGGAGATCAACACACGCTTGAAGATCCGGATCCCTCCATTCAAGCTGACCAAGCGGGAGGTCCTGATCGACCGGATCGTTTATGACCCGGTGGTCGCGCAGGCCGCCGAAGAGGAAGCGCGCGCCACGCAGCTGCCGCGTGACATCGTGCAGGCGCGTGTCCGCCGTTATGCGCGGGAGATCGTTCCGGCCTTCAACGCCTATGTCTATTTCCGGCTGGGCTACTGGCTCGCGAGGAACCTCGCCCGTTCCCTGTTTCGGGTGAGACTCGGCTATTCGGATGAGCAGGGACTCTCCGCGATCGGAGAAGACGCGACAGTCGTCTTCCTGATCAACCACCGAAGCAACATGGACTACATCCTGGTTTCCTATCTCGCCGCGGAAAGGGCCGCGCTCTCCTACGCGGTCGGCGAATGGGCGCGCGTCTGGCCGCTTCAGACGCTGATCCGCGCGATGGGGGCTTACTTCGTCCGCCGCAACTCGCGAGATCCGCTCTACCGCAGGGTGCTCGAGAGGTATGTCGCCATGGCGACGCAGGCCGGCGTGACCCAGGCGGTCTTCCCCGAGGGAGGCCTCTCGCGCGACGGAAGGCTCCGGCCGCCCAGGCTCGGGATCCTCGACTACATGGTCCGCTCCTTCGACCCCGAGGGGGAGCGCGACATTGTCTTCGTCCCGGTCGGGGTCAACTACGACCGCGTCTTCGAGGACAGGAGCTTCTTAGTCGAGCTCGACGCGGGGGCGGCGAAGCCCTCGGCCCGCCGGGCCGTCGCCAGCACGGCGCGGTTCGTGGGGCGCAACCTCTGGCTCATGGCCCGCAACCGGTGGCACCGGTTCGGATACGCCTGCGTCAATTTCGGCTCGCCCATCTCGCTGAGGAGCTATGCAGCGGCGCGGAACGTGGATTTCCGCGCTCTGCCGCGGGAGGAGCGATTCGCGCGCGTGGAGGAGCTGGCGCGCGACCTCATGGCGGCGATCGCGCAGGTCATTCCGGTCACGCCGGTCTCGCTCGTCGCCACGACCTTCCTGCGCCATCCGGCCCGGCCCTTCAGCGAGCTCGAGCTCAAAGGGGCCGCGCTCGATCTCTTGAAGGATCTGGAGGAGCGGGGCGCCCACGTGTATGTCCCGCGCGGAGACCAGGACTACGCCATCACCGTCGGGCTGCGGATGCTGACGCAGCGCCGACTCGTCACGGAGACCGGCGGCCTCTTCACGCCCGCGCCGGAGGAGCTTGCGCTTCTGGCCTACTACGCCAACTCGATCGCCCACCTCTTCGGGCCGGCCCCCGCGGTCGTCCGATCCTGACCTTCCTCTTTCTCGCCTTCGAAAGCGAAGTCGCTGTGGCGTTCCGTCTTCCCGATCAGGCGCCGCGCTCCGAGACGTCCCTGACGAAGACCGAGAGGAGGATGCTGACGACCGAGACGACGAGGGCGCCGAGGAAGGCCGCCCAGAAGCCATCTACGTGGAAGCCGATGCCCAGAGAGCCGGAGAGCGCGCTCGTGAAGAGGAGAATGACGGCGTTGATGACGAAGGTGAAGAGACCGAGAGTCAGGATCAGGAGCGGGCAGGAGAGAAGCGCGAGGATGGGACGCACCAGGGCGTTGAGAAGACCGAACACGAGCGCGACGAGGAGCAGGCTCCCGCCGCCGCCCGAGTGCGTGATTCCGGGCACGATCCTCGTGGCAACCCAGAGCGCCGCGGCGTTGATGAGCAGGCGCAGGACGAACCGCATCACGACCTCCTTGCGAGGCGGCTATACGCCTCTCGACAAGACGGATCATCCCCCAGAAAGCCCGGCGAGAGAATCCGGCCGCGATGTCTGGCGGGCTACTCGTGGCGGACCGGATCGCCGCGGCGGATCTTGCCGACTCGGATCACGGCGGCGTAAACACCGACGTTGACCCGGTTGTGCCGCGCCGCCGCGCGCAGAATGCCCGGGTCGGCGGGGAGATCACCCTGCGGCAGGGTCGTCATCACGCATCGGCCGCAGGGGGCCGTGACCTTCAAGGCAACCTCGTCACCGATCGAGAGCGTGCGGCCGACCCAGGCGTTCTCCGCAAAACCCTTCTCGTCGGAGCCCAGCCGCACGACGATGTTCGGACGAAACCGCCGCACCTCGAAACGGCCCTGCGGGTACAGCTCGCGCAAGCGATCGAGCGAGGAGGTGGTCAAGAGATGGACCACGGCACAGTCGAAGAACGTCCCCTCGGGCAGGGTGAAATCGGTGACCGTGTCCCGGTGGTCGAGGCCATCCATGTCGGGCCAGTACTCTTCGGCATTGACCTCACCGCGCCGGGCTGGAGCGAGCGTGACGCCGCGGTTGAGCGCCTCCGAGAGGATCCGGTCGAGGTTCTCCTGATCGCTGGTGACGGTGGTGCCGTCGGGGAGAGTAATCCGGACGGCAGGCACTTCCCAGGCCGCCCTCGGCGGCTCGACGAAAGCGGCTCGAAAATCGAACAGGCGAGGCCATTTTCGCGGATTCTTGGCGGTCGCCGCCTTTCCGTCGGAATTGTCCACGAGCGCATACGCACGATCTCCCAGGAGCCCGCGTTCGGTCACTTCGGCGGCGTTCAGCTCTTCTCCCATCATGGACTTGACCGGATAACGCCAGACCGACACGACGGAACCGGACGGACCTTGCGATGGATCTTCCATGGTCACCTCCCGTTTGCCTGGTCGAAACACACCGCCCGTCAAGACGGCGACGCCTGGAACGAGCGGCGGACGGCGAGAAGAGTGATGTCGTCCGCCTGGTCGGTGCCGCCGGCATGCGCGCTCACATCCGCCTCGATCGCATCCAGGAGCGCGGCCGCCGAGGAGGCGACCACCTGTTACGAGGCGCGCTCGGCCTGGACAAATAGGAGGATCAGGTCGGCGCGCCGCTGGACGCCGTACTTGGCGAGCAGGTTCGAGACGTGGAACTTCGCGGTGCGCTCGGACATGTGCAGACGGCTCCCGATCTCCTTGTTGGAAAGGTTCTGCATCAGGAGCTCGATGACCTCCTGCTCCCGGCGGCTCATGCGGACGCCGGGCGGCGCGGGCCTCGGGCGCCGGACGCCCTCCAGCGTGGTATCGACGAAGGCGGAGAGCAACGACCGGGGCACCCAGAATCCTCCCGCCGCGACCTCCTTGAGTGTCCGCGCCAGGTACGCGGCCACCTCGGAGTAGCGGAGCAGTCCCTTGACCCCCTGGCGCAGGAGAGGGAAGGATGCCTGTTCGGAGAGCTTCTCGGCGATCACGACGACGCGCGCCTTGGGAATCCTTTCGAGGATCGCCGCCACGTAGGCCTCGGTGACCGGCCGGTGTGAGTGGGCCTCGATGACGTAGACGGAAGCGCGCGGCACCGAGAGCGCCGCCTCGGGAACCTGGTTGTGCTCGACGCGCCGCTCGAGCACCTTGGTCTCGTTCTCGCTCGCGAGGAGCCTCTCGAACTCGGACAGCAACAGAGGGTGAAACGAGAAGAGACAGACGGTGGCGCGATGACCCGACGAAGGCTTTCGCAACTTCGGGGAGAGTACTCAATTCAATCCGAAGGGGCAAGCCGTCGGCTTCCGGCCGATGCTTTTCTTCTCGTGGCCCAAGCCGCTCGAGGTCGCAGGCGAGCTCCTCGGCCTTGGGCGCGCTCTCTCCCACCGAGAGCCGCTTTGCCTCGGTCACCTCGTAGAGGGCCGCCCTGGAAGCGAGATCTCCGCGGCCGTACTTGAAGAGCAGCCAGACGATGTTCTTGTAGCGTTTCAGGTGCGCGGGCTTCAACGAAATTGCCACCTGGGCTTCCATGCGAGAAACGCTCCCGCACCTTTGCAAGGCCTGCGCCGCCCGGGGAGATGCGTGCGGATAACCCGCGGCCCGCGTTAGAGTTGGCGATGCGCCATGAAACGGTCTCATCGGGTCTTCATCGCGGGCGTGACGGGCTACATCCGCATCGTAGAGACGCCGGAGATCCGCCGCGCGCGGTGAGGCCCTGATGGAGTGGACGCGGGACCAGTTCACGATCTCGACCGACAAGGCGAGACTGGATCGCGCCGCGATCCACGAGTTCCTGCGGACCTCCTACTGGGCCAGAGGCATTCCCCGGCAGGTCGTAGACCGCTCGATCGAGAACTCCCTCTGCTTCGGGCTCTACGATGGGGAGCGCCAGATCGGTTTCGCGCGCGTGATCTCGGACCTTTCGACCTTCGGCTACCTCTCCGACGTCTTCGTCATCGAATCCCACCGCGGGCGAGGCCTCGCGACGTGGTTCATGCAGATCGTCCTGGCGCATCCGGATCTGCGGGGAATCCGCCGCTGGATGCTCGCGACCGCCGACGCCCATGGCCTGTACCGCAAGGTCGGGTTCACCGAGCTCTCCAAACCCGAGCGCATCATGGAGAAGCTTCTCTCCGACCCCTACGGCGTCGCTCGCGGCTGAAGCCGGTCCCGCGAGAGACTGCCCCGGCCCGCACACTCCCACCGAGAACTCTCGCCGGGGCGACGCCTCCCGGACCTGGCCGGCTCAGACATCGTTCTCGCAGACTCCCCCCTGGCTTGCTACAGTGCGCGTCTACGTATGACCCGCCGTGGCAGCCCGGCCCCGGTCTCGAAAACTCTCGGCCGCCGTTCGCGAACCGAACGCCCGCGGCCGACAGTCGAACACTGGTTCGAGACTTTCTTCACGGGGCTCATCGTGGACTTCTGGCGGGCGGTCATGCCGCCCGAAACGACGCGCGCCGAGGCGGACTTCTTCGAGAAGAACCTGGGTGTCCGCCCGGGCGCCAGGCTGCTCGACGTGCCCTGCGGGGACGGACGGCTGGCGCTCGAGCTCGCCCGTCGCGGCTACCGCGTCACGGGCGTGGACATCTCGGAGGACTTTCTCGCGGCCGCGCGGGAGAGCGCCGGCAGGGCCGGACTCTCCATAGAGTGGCGTCGCTCGGACATGCGGGACCTGCCCTGGGACACGGAGTTCGACGGCGCTTTCTGCGGCGGCTCGAGCTTCGGTTTCCTGGGCGACGCGGGAGACCTGGATTTTCTACGCGCGGTCTTCGGGTCGCTCGAGCCCGGCGCCCGATTCGCCCTGGACGGGTTGAAAGCCGCCGAGGTCCTCCTGCCGCAGTTTCGCGAGCAGCACGAGATGGAGGTTGGAGACATCCGGTTTTCCGCCGTCAACCGCTACGACCACGAGACAGGCTGGACCGAGAACACCTACACGGTCACGCGCGGTGGCCGGACCGAGACGCGGCTGGCCCGGCACCGGATCTACACCTACCGGGAGGTTGCTTCGATGCTCGAGTGCGCGGGCTTCGAACGAATCCAGGGGTTCGGTTCGCTCGAGGGAGAGCCGTTCCGCCTCGGCTCTCCGAGGCTCATCCTCATCGCCTCGAAAGCCTAGCAGGCTGCTGAAAAATGGATGCGGGTGTCGTGGCTGGCCTTTTGCAAATCGCGACGCAAGGAGGACTACTCACAGTGAAAACTTTTCTCGTCAAAGGCACCGCGAGCAAAAGGCCAGCCACCGCAAGCGGTTGCGGCGGCGCGGGGCCGTCTTCGGCGTCGCCGCTCCTCCACGATGCACCCCGGCATCGCCTTCGTCGCGTCTCCTTGCATCCGACCCCGCGGCGCTCGCCACCCACACCCTTTTTCAGCAACCTGCTAGTCGCCCGTTTCGGGGGTGTAGGGGTAGGACCCGAGGACGAGCCGGTAGGGGGTTCCCGGCGCGTCGGTTCCGTCGGGACGGCGGTAAGCCGAAGTGTGCCGGGCGATCACCTCGGTCACGGCGCGGCGCAGGGCGCCAGAGAATGCGTCGAGCTGCTCGGGGGTCTCGAATCGGAACTGGGACTTGAAGGAAAGGGTCGAGATCCTGCGTGCCCCTTTCTCGGCCTCCCGCGAGGCGCGGGCCACGTCCGACTGCATCTCGCCGGAGAGCGCAAGCAGGTAGCCGGCGCTCGCGGCGTCTGGAATTTCACGCCAGTCCGCCGCGACGGCCCCCAGGAGCTCCTGGGAGAGAAGGATCCCCCGGGCCGAAGCGGCATAGCGCTGTTCGAACATGTTGCGCTTCCTGCGGCGTCCCGCACGCCGCAGGAAGCCGCTCCTGGCGAGCTGGCGAACGTGGTAGTTGACCCGTTGCCGCGGCAGGGCCAGGCGCTCGCCTAATTCCGACGCCGACACCGGCTCGCGCGCCAGCTTGAGGATCTCCAATCGAAGCGGACGCAGCAGCTCCAGGGCGCGCGTCCCGTCCGCCACACAGTCCACGGCGGCCCGCATAGAAAAAATAATATATCTAGAAAGATAAAGTTGTCAATACGGCGGAATCCTCCCCTCCCGCGGGCACGTAATTGCGAGAAATGCCGGGCGTAGGATGCCTGTTTGACCGACACATGGGCTTGAAACGACGGGGACTGCGCGGGAGCCTGCTACCCTCTCAGGAAGGAGCCTAGGGATGGCGCGGCCCGGCCTCTTGGGCGGAGGCGTCTCCTCCCGGCTGTCTCGAGGCGGGGGGCGGCGCGGCCGGGGGGAGGAGCAGAAGAAAAAGAAGGCCCCTCCCATCCAGACGATCCTGCGCGACGCCCTAGACCTCGTGGCCGCCCGCAAGGGCCGGCTGGGTCTGGGATTCGCGATCCTCTTCGTCAATCGCATGGCGGGCTTCGTGATCCCCTTCATGCCGCGGTACCTGCTCGACGAAGTCCTGGCCAAGGGCCGCCGGGAGCTGCTTCCCACCCTCGTCGCGGCCGCCGCCGGCGCGACGGTGCTGCAGGCGATCACGTCCTATTCGCTTTCGCAGATCCTGGGAAAGGCCGCCCAGCGTTCGATCACCGAGATGCGCCGGGCCGTCCAGCGCCACGTCGGGAAACTCTCGGTCTCCTACTTCGACCAGACCAAGGTCGGATCCCTCCTGTCACGCGTCATGACCGACGCCGAAGGGATCCGCAACCTCGTGGGGACCGGCCTCGTCGAAGTCCTCGGGGGCCTCCTGACGGCGGCGATCGCGCTGGTGATCCTTCTCGCGCTCAACCTGAAGCTGACCGCGATCGCGCTCTCGATCCTCTCCCTCTTCGGCCTCATCCTCCTCTACGCCTTCAAGACACTCCGGCCGCTCTTCCGGGAGCGCTCGAAGATCAACGCGGAGGTCTCGGGCCGGCTGACCGAGTCGTTTTCCGGCATCCGCGTGGTCAAGGCCTATCGGGCCGAGCGGCGCGAGGCTCTGGTCTTTTCCAAGGGCGTGCACCGGCTCTTCCGCAACGTGGCCAAGACGATGACCGGCTTCTCGGCCGTCACGGCCTTCTCGACGATCCTCTTCGGCGCGATCTCGGTCTCGATTCTCTGGGTCGGCTCGAACGACGTGCTCGCGGGGAAGATGACCATGGGGGCGCTCTTTCAGTTCACCGCACTTCTCGCGATGCTCGTCGGGCCAGTCGTGCAGATCGTCTCGATCGGCAGCCAGATCACGGAGGCCTTCGCGGGCCTGGAGAGGATCCGCGAGATCCGCAACGAACTGGCCGAGGACGCCGGAGACCAGGGGCGCGCGGACCTGCCGCCGATTCGCGGCGAAGTCGAGTTCCGGGAGGTCACGTTCGAGTACAAGGAGGGCGTCCCCGTCCTCCACGGGATCTCTTTCGTCGCGCGGCCGGGCACGTCCACCGCTCTCGTCGGGCCTTCGGGCTCCGGCAAGAGCACGCTGATCGGCCTCGTCGCCGCCTTCTACCGGCCGATCTCCGGAGCGATCCTGGTGGATGGGCAGGATCTCTCGAAGGTCCGTTTGGCCGACTACCGCTCGCAGTTGGGAGTCGTCCTGCAGGACAACTTCCTCTTCGACGGGACGGTCTTCGAGAACATCGCCTACGCCCGGCCGGAAGCGTCCGACGAAGAGGTTTTGCGCGCGGCGCGGATCTCTCGCTGCCACGACTTCGTGGCGAAGCTCCCCGAAAAGTACGATACGGTCGTCGGCGAGCGAGGCGTCAAGCTCTCCGGCGGCGAGCGCCAGCGAGTCGCCATCGCGCGGGCGATCCTGGCCGACCCGCGCATCCTGATCCTGGACGAAGCGACGTCTTCTCTCGACAGCGAGAACGAAGCCGCGATCCAGGAGGGTCTCTCCGAGCTCATGAAGGGGCGGACGACTTTTGTCATCGCCCACCGCCTCTCGACCGTCCGCAAGGCCGATGCGATCCTCGTCCTCGAAGACGGGCGGATCATCGAACGGGGCCGCCACGAGGATCTGCTCGCGCGGGGCGGGCGTTACGCCGACCTCTACACCCGTCAGTACGGAGTCGAAGCCAACATCTTCCGCAACCCCGGAGAGACCGAAAAACCCGCCGAGGAGGAGACTGTTCCCCGCTCCACTGCGGACTCCGCCGTCGGCCGCCTCCCCTTGGTGGGAACCGGCTCCACCGAATAACGGGCGCCGCAGCCGCCGCGCTTGCACAGCGCGGGCCACGTCCACGCTCCAAGGAAGGGAACGAGGGCAGCGAAAATTAATTTTCCGCGGCATTGCGACCGCCGTTCGCGGCGCGTGAAGTCTCCCGAGCGAAGCGAGGGAGGAGACGCGCGCCGCGGGAGCGGAGGCGGAGCGACGTTCAGTCGCGCCGGCCGCCCAAGAAGCGCAGCAGAAAAAGGAAGAGGTTGATGAAGTCGAGGTAGAGGGACAGGGCCCCGACGACGGCGTACGAGCCCGTCTGCCCCTCCGGCAGCGCGGCCGCCATGGCCTTCAACCTCTGGGCGTCGAATGCCGTCAGACCCGTGAAGACAATGACGCCGACGACGGAGATGACGAACTGCAGACCGCTCGAGTGCCAGAAGAAGCCGACGATTATCGCGAGAAAGAGCCCGAGAAGACCCATCCCGACGAAGTGGCCGAGCCCCGCGAGGCTCCTCTTTGTCGTCGAACCATAGAGGGCCAGGGCCCCGAACATGCCCGCGGCGATGACGAAGGTCGAGGCGATGGAAGCGCCCGCGTAGGCCAGGAAGACGAAGGAGAGGGTCGCTCCGTTCAAGGCGGAGTATCCGATGAAGAGCGCGGAAGCCGTCGTCGGCGCGAGCTTCTGGACTCGTGCCGAGAGAATGAAGACCAGGGCGAGCTCGCCGATGACGAGGCCGAAGAATACGATCGAATTCGAAAAGATGGCCTGCACGAGAGCCGGAGAGCCGGCCACGCCCAGGGCGACGGCGGCCGTGATCCCCAGCCCGACGAACATCCAGCCGTAGACCGAGCGGAGAAACGCCGTCGCGCGCTCGGCGCTCAACGGGACAGGCTGGAAGGCCGAAGATGGTGTCATCCCAAATCTATCCATGTGTCTCTCCTTACGCGCTTCGACTTCGTACAAACGTTCCGATGGCAAGAAGCATTCCTGGCGTAGCTATCAGCTATCAGCTATCAGCTGACGGCTAGTTCACCTTGTACCTGAGCGACTCGAGAAAACGCAGCGCGACCGGGTCGTCGGGAGACTCTGCGAGCGCTCCCTGGAACTCCAGGATCGCTTCGGCGAACTCCTCGCGCGCGGCGTGCAGCCGGCCCAGGTTCAAGTACGGGAAGTGCTTGGGCTCGTAACGGGCGGCGCGCTTGGCCTGCTCGAACCACGACACGGCTTCGTCCAGCTTTCCCTGCTCCATCAGGTAGCAGCCGATGTCGTTGTACGGGTTGCCGAACGTCGGATCGGTCGCGATGGCCTTGTGGCACTCCTCGATCGCCTCGTCCAGACGCCCGGCGAAGGAGTAGGCCCAGCCGCGGAACGTGTAGGCCTCGGCTGTCGGGCGAAGCTCGAGCGACCGCGTGAAGAGCATCACGGCTTCGTCCAGGTCCCCGGCCAGAAGCCGGTCGGTCCCCGCCTGCCAGAGCTCCAGGGCCTTCTCCAGCACGCCCGGCGTTTCCATTCCCATTCATGTTAACCCGGGGCGGCGGGATTATTCCGGCACGCTTTTCGGATTGGGAAGGGTGCGATGAGAGGACGACGCTGGATCTCGACCCTCCTCGTGCTCGCGGGAATCACTCTGCTCGCGGCCGTGGGTCTCCATTACTTTCGGGGCTACGAGGCGCAAAGAGAGGGCCGCCGGGCCTGGGAGGAATCGCGCTCCCCGCTTCCGGTTCCGACGCTTCATGTCCCCACGCCGGCGGCAAAGGAAAACCCGGGCATCTCGGAGGCCCTCCCGACGCCTTCGGCCGGCGAGGCTCAGGCGGCGCCCTATCCGCAGGGGCAGCCGATCGCGCGCCTGCGCATCCCCTCTGCGAAGATCGACTACGTTGTCTTCGGCGGAGCCGATCAGGCCACACTCGAGAAAGGCCCCGGCCACGTCCCGGGAACCGAGCTGCCGGGCGAAGACACCTCCCGGAAGAATTGCGTCATCACCGGACATCGGGACTCGCACTTCCGGCACCTGGGCTGGCTCCGCGAGGGCCATCGGATCGAGCTCGAGACGCCTTCGGGCATCGTGTCCTACCGCGTCGTCTCCCGGGAGATCGTCAAGCCCGACGCCGTCCGCGTCCTGAAGCCGACCGAGAAGCCGCGATTGACGCTCATCACCTGTTATCCCTTCAACTACGTCGGCGCGGCTCCGGATCGCCTGGTCGTCGTCGCCGAGCCGGAGGCCGGCTCAGGCACCGGAGCGGGATCGCGCTAGGAGCTTTCGGCCGCGGCGTCCGCTTCGAGAATGGTGGCCGAGAGATTTTTGGACCAGAGCCCAAGAGCGCCGTTCATTGGGTTTACGGCTTCATGAGCGCCAATCGCTTGTCGGTCGGTCGGCATCCTTCTTGAAACACCGCTGCAGCAGGGGGTCAGTGTTGTTGCGGACCGTGCTTCTTCTCGGCGCTTTTCTGGCGGCTCTCACGATAGACGCCGCGGCCGCGGCCGCAGCGAAAGGTCGAGCCGCTCCAAGGAGCCGAAGGGCGGCCCGCCACGTCCGTCGCGAGACGCCGATCGACGCGTCCGTCGTCAACGACGCGACTCTCGCCGAGCCCGTGGGGCCCGGCGCTTCCGCCTCGGCTGTCTTGCGGGCCCAGATTCTGCTCGCGCGCGCGCATTTCTCCTCGGGAGAAATCGACGGGCGGTACGGCGCGAACCTGAAGGGAGCAATCGCGGACTACCGGGCGGCTCACGGCCTTCCGGCCGGGGAGGTCATCGACGCGGAGACGTGGAGGCTCTTGAACGGCGACACCGCCCCCGCCCTCGTCCGCGCGGCGATCGCGCCGGAGGACGTTGCCGGCCCCTTCACCCCCGTTCCGCAAGACATGATGGAAAAGGCGAAGCTGCCGGCCCTCTCCTATTCCTCGCCGCTCGAGGCCATCGCCGAGAGATACCACGCCAGTCCGACGCTGCTTCAGAAGTTGAATCCGGGCGCTTCCTTCGACCGCGCGGGCGAAGACGTCGTCGTGCCCAACGTGCTCGTGGCGCCTCCGGAAAAAGCGGCTTCGATCGTCGTGTCGAAATCGCGGCGGGCCGTGGTCGTACTCGACGCCGGCGGCCGGATCCTCTCGCGTTATCCGGCGACGATCGGGAGCGAGCACGACCCGCTGCCGATCGGGACATGGAAGATCCTCGGTGTCGCGAAGAACCCTCCCTTTCACTACAATCCGGACCTGTTCTGGGACGCGAAGGGTTCCGACCAGAAGACGACGATCCAACCCGGACCCAATAACCCCGTCGGGGTGGCTTGGATCGACCTCTCCAAGGAGCACTACGGCATTCACGGAACCCCGGAGCCCTCCCAGATCGGCAAGACTCAGTCCCATGGATGCATCCGCCTGACGAACTGGGACGTGGCCGAGCTGTCCCGGATGGTGGGTCCCGGCACGCCGGCGAGCCTCGAGGAGTAGCAGTATCCGGACACGCTTGATCGTCGTCTTCGTCGTCGGGTTCCTCGCGGGAGCCCTGGCCCTCTACTACTTCTTCTGGAGGACTGGCGGGCTTGCGCCCGGGCATCCTTTGGCCCGCACGACCGCCGATCTCGCGACAGCGCCCCTCCGGGCGAGCCCGCGGCCCGCGCCGTCCCCCTCTCCCGCGGCCGCGCCGTCGTCCCGGCTCCCCGCGTTCCCGCAACCAACCCCTTTCCCCTCGCCGCCGGCGACCCCCTTCGAGGGGTTCGCCCTGGGACGCGAGCCGCTCGTGATGCCGGTCGAAGGGGCGAAAGCGGTCGACCTGCGCGATAGCTTCGAGGAGAAGCGCGGATCACACCGCCATGAGGCGATCGACATCCTGGCTCCGAGAGGCACGCCCGTGATCGCCGCCGTGGACGGCTCGATCGAGAAGCTCTTCACGAGCAAGCAGGGGGGCTTGACGGTCTACGAGTTCGACCGGGCGCGCAACACCTGCTACTACTACGCGCACCTCGACCGGTACGCGGATGGCGTCAAGGAAGGCCAGCTCGTCCATCGGGGGGACCGACTGGGATACGTCGGCTCGACCGGAGACGCTTCCGCGGAGGCTCCGCACCTGCACTTCGCCATTTTCCAGCTCGGCCCGGAGAAGCGCTGGTGGATCGGCACCCCGATCAACCCCTACCCGTTCCTCCTGGGAACCCGGTAGAATGGTCCCTCTCGGGTACTCTTGACTCTTAACTCACAACTCTCAACTTCTTCATGAGCGACGACCGCAAATATCGTCATCGCGGCTACATGGACTCCGGCCGCGAAGAGTCCGGCCGCCGCCCCTCGGGCCCGCGTCCACCCAGGCCCGAGGGTCCGCGCGGACGCGGAGTGGACCTGGACAAGGCCGTCGTTTTCACCTGTCGCGCCTGCGGCAACAAGCGCCGGGACTTCGAAGACCTCCGCACCGACTCGACCTGCGAGAAGTGCGGGGCCAACCTTCATTCCTGCCGCCAATGCGCGAATTTCGACACCTCCGCACGCTTCGAATGCACTCAGCCGATCCCCGTACGCATCGCGGACAAGAACGCGCGCAACGCGTGCCGGTTCTATGCGCCCGTCAAGTCCTTCGACCTGGACGGGACTCGAGCGATCGACAACCCCGAGGACGCTCGAGCCGCGTTCGACCGCCTGTTCAAGAAATAACGGAACCAGGAGGTCCCTAGTCCTTTGTGCTTGGTCCTTGGTCGTGCCCTGACCAAGGACTAAGGACTCCGGACTAAGGACTCACAGGAACCGCGTCGCCTGGAGGGTGTCCTTGCACACGAGGCAAGGAGACCCAAATGGAGAGCCCCAACGCTCAGGACACTCTGGAGCCCGATCCCGAGGAGAAGCCCAGCCCGCACCCGCCTGACTCTCTGCGTCGGATTCTCGAGAAGCTCTTCCACGGGGACTTCCACATCCCGCGGCGGCCCGCTCGACGGGCGCTCCTCGTCCTCCTCGCTGTCTCGGCAGTGGTCTTGCTCTGGCGCGCCGGGCAGCGCAGCTTCCGAACCGTCGAACCGGGGTTCCTCGGCGTCTGCGTGAACCGATTCACGGGCTCGCTCGCGACGCTGTCGCCTGGCACGCATTTCCGGCCTCCCGCGATCTACCAGATCCACCCCGTGCGCGTGTCAGACCAGCTTCTCTCGGGGGAGGCCGGTCAATTTCAGATCGCCACGAAAGAGGGCGTGATCGCGCGCGTCGCGGTCCAGGCCCGTTGGGCGATCGACGGCGGCAAGCTCCTGTCGAAGTGGTCCGCGCTGCCCGCCGATCCCGCCCGCGAGCTCGTCGCTCCGGTGCTCTTCGCGGCTTTCCGCTCCGCCTCGCCCCGCTACGAGGTGACACGGCTCGTCTCGGAGAAACGCGAGGAGCTCGCGCTGGCTGCGGCCGCAGAGGCCCGCGCGCGCCTGGCCGGAAACGGAGTGATCCTGAAAGAAGTCCTGATCGGCGACCTCCTCCTTCCGCCCGAGTTCGAGAAGGGACGCCTGGCGATGGTCAATGAGGTCCAGTCCACCGAGCGCCTCGAGGTGACCTTGCGGCGCAAGGCCAAGGAGGTCGAGGAGACGCGTCTGACGGCCGAGGCCCAGAAGGCCAGGCAGGTCCAGGAAGCGGAGGCCGCAGCCGCCCAGCGGGTCATCGCCGCGCGAGCCGAGGCCGACGCGATGAAGCACGTCCTGGCACTGAAGGAAAAGCAGATCAAGCAGAGGCAGCTCGAGGCCGAAGCCGAGCGTCAGACCCGCGTCGAGCGCGCGAAGGCGGAGGCCGAGGCCCTGCGCATCCAGTCGCAGGCCGAGGCCGAGCGGCGTAGGGCGATGGCGGACGCCGAGGCTTACGCCATCCGCGCTACGTCGCTGGCCCAGTTCGAGGGGCTCGAGCGCGAGGCGAGACTGGTCTCGGCCCACCCACTGGTCATTCCCAAGAGTTTCGCCGACAAACTGTCTGACCGCGTGCAGGTCATCCTGACTCCTTCGGTCGGCGGCGAGGCTTTCACCGGAGAGATCTTCAAGCGGGTCGTCAATGGCCAGCCGCCTGTCGCTGAGTCCGACCCGCCTCGCCCGGCGCGGGCGGCCAGCGCCGGGCGCAACGGCTCGAAGGCCAATTGAGACGGATTCGTCGAGGAGGAGTCCATGTCTGGCTCGAATCGGTGGGTCTTGGCGACGCGGGTGCTCGCCGCCTGGATGTTGGTCTCCGGCCTCGCCGGGGCGGGAACTCCGGCCGTGACCGCTCCGCCGCCGTCTCTCCCGGCGGTTGGCCCGGAGACGCAAGGCTCGGACGTCTTCACGACTCCTCTCGAGACCCGGCTGCGCGAAAAGCCTTCTGCGTCGGCGCGCGTGCTCGCCCGGCTGGTCCCGGGGACGAGACTCACGCTCATCGAAAGCCGGGAGCAGTTCGTCAAGGTCGGGGCCCCCGGCCTGCCGCAGGGATGGATTTCCCGCGGCACCGCGATCGTCTTTGCGCCGGACGCGTCCGCGACGAAGGAGCTCCTCGCCGTCGGCCGCGCCTTCGCGAAGAACGAGGGGAATCGCAAGCTGGCGGCGGCGCTTCTCGAGCGCGCGGCGGGACGCCTGCGCGAGGCGAAGACGCCGGACGCAGAAACCGAGATCCTGGCGGGGGAGACGGCAGAAGCCGCCGCCGCGATGGGGGGACCATTCCCCCCTGAGATTTCGATCATCGAAAAGACGGACTCCTCCGGAACGCGGGCGCTTTACGGCGGTGCGGCCTTCGAGCGAGCCCTGGACCTGCTCGCCAGGGACGCCGGCAGGGACAGCTCTCCTCTTCGCGAGCGTGCGCTGGCTGGAAAACTGCGCGCACGCTACCCGGCGCTTTCGACCGCGCTGCCGGCCCTCGTCGAAGAGACGACGGCATGGCTCCAACTGACGGAGACGGCCCAGAGTCCGGCGGTCCTGTGCCTCGCGGCGGAGAAGAGCGGAGCCGCGTCGCTCGTGCTCGGCCGCTATCTCCTCGCGCTCGGGAAGCTCCAGGATCTCGGCGCCCTCTCTGAGCGCCTGCGTTCGGCCGGCCTGCGCTTGCAGGCGCTGCTGCCTCTCACCTCCGACGGCCGCCGGCTCTCCGCGCGCGCGGCGGTCGTCGCCGCGATGCGGGGCAACGGCTCCCCATCCTTCCCTCAGGAGGCACGTGTCGTCCTGGGGCCGAAGGAGCGCATCGTCCGGATCGGCGGAAAGCTCGGCGCCTTGCAACTCCAAGTCGAGACGATCGTCGGTGGCACACGCGAGCTCCAAGAGCGTAGAGCCGCGATTCCGCTTCTGCCGGTGCCCGGATCGCTTCGAGTCTCCCCCGACGGAAGATCCGTCGCCTGGATCGAGGTCGTCGGTCCGGCGGCGCTCGTCCCGGTCATGACCTCGCTGGAGAAAGACGAACCGGCGCGCGAAGTCGCCTTCCTCTCGGGCGGGCGCCCTCTGCGCGACCAGGCGCTGGCGCACGTGATCTGCTCGCTGTCGGGATTCTCGAAGGACGGCCAGCGTCTGGGCCTCGCGATCGATGCCTGGAACACGACGCCCGGGCCCGCGCCGCGCTATTCGGTGGTCTCTGTCGCCACGGGACAGTTGCTCTTCGAGACTTCCAGCGACACCAGGAGCTTCCAGCGCCTCCTCCAATGATGTTGCACCTCGGGTCAGACGGCGGCGGCGCGACGCAGGACGCTCGCGAGCATTGGCCCGGTGAGCTTCCCCGTGAAGGTGTTTTGCTGGCTCGGATGGTAAGACGCCAGCAAGAGCCGATCTCCGATCCGGTACTCCGCGCCGTGAGCGAAATGCGGCCTCGGACGCGGGATCGCCTCTCCCATGGCCGCGAGCGCCTTCAGGCACGCGCCGAAGGCCAGCGCGCCCAGAGCGACGAGCGTCACGTTGCCGGGCAGCAACGCGAGCTCCCGCTCGAGGTACTCGCGGCAGTGATTCAGCTCTTCCGGAAGAGGCCGATTGCCCGGGGGAGCGCACCGGACCGCGGCCGAGACGATGGCTCCCGAGAGCCGAAGCCCGTCCCCTCTCCGGTGCGATCCGGGCTGGTTGGCGAGCCCCGCCTCGTACATTGCGCGGAAGAGAAAATTGCCCGACTCGTCGCCCGTGAAGATCCTCCCGGTGCGGTTCCCGCCGTGAGCCGCCGGCGCCAGGCCGACGATCAGGATGCGCGCCCGGGTGTCGCCGAAAGCGGGAAGGGGCCTGGCCCAGTAACGCTCGCCGCGGAACCTGCGGGGAGGATTCTTCGCCGAGAGCTCCCGCCAGGCGACGAGCCGCGGGCAGCGGCGGCAGGCGACGATTTCGCGCTGGAGCTTGAGGAAGCTGTCGGACGTACCCGTCAGCCCCGGGAGTACTTGCCCATCAAGGTTGCCTCGGCCAGGACGTGCCCCTTCATGGCGCGCTCCACGTCCGCTTTGGTCGCGCCGGCCGCGAGTTTGAGCTGCGTGTCGAGCGCGTAGATCTTGAACATGTAGCGATGGGTTCCGCTGGGAGGGCAAGGGCCCCCGTAGCCGACCTTCCGGAAATCGTTGGTGCCCTGCGCGCCTCCGCCCGAGACGCTCTCGCGAGGCGGCACCCCCTCGGGCAGCCCGCTCGTCCGCGGCGGGAGGTCGAAGATCACCCAGTGCGCGAAGGTCTTCGAGGCGTCCGGGTCGTCGCAGATCAGGGCCAGGCTCTTGGCTCCCTCCGGGACGCCGCTCCAGGACAGCGGCGGAGAGATGTCCTTGCCGTCGCACGTGTACTGGCGGGGGATCTGTCCCCCCTCGGAGAACGCGGAGCTTTCTATCTGGAGCGCCACCGGCACCCCCTTCACGAGAAGTCCGAGAGAGAGTGCAAGCAGAACCTGTGCCGGATTCATTTCTTGGCCGGCAGCGGCGCGGGCACGCCCATCTGCCGCCAACGCTTCTTCTTCTCCTCCCAGTCCTCCAGGGCGCGCTTGCGGTTGGCGGCCGCGGCCCGCGCGCGGCGGTCGTCCTCCGTGACTGTCTTCTCGCCCTGCTCCGCGGGCTTCTTCGGCTCCCCTTCGGCCACAGCAGCGTGATTCTATCGAAGTGGGCGCGGGAGAGGAATTGCCTACTCGATGATGAGGAGGCCGATCATTCCGGCGTGCTGCTGCGGGTCTCCGCCGCAGTTGTTGTTCGTGCAGGTGAAGGGGTAGGAGTTGCGCTGGAAGGACTGTGGAGTGAAAGACGGAATGACGAAATCGGGCTTGCCGAGCTCGATGTCGTCGTTGCCGGGCAGACCCAGATCCGAGATGCCCGAGAAGCCGTGCAGGGGGTTCGTCGTCCCCGGCGTGTCCACGTTGTGGAAGACGAGGCGGTAGGTCGTCCCGACCTTGAGAACGAGCGCCGGCGAGACCGGTCCGCCGGGGTTGAAGTCCCAAGCCTTGACGTTGATCGTGATCGTCTGAGTCGAGGAACCGGGCGTGGGCGTTGGCGTGGGGGTTCGCGCCGGAGTGGCGGTGGGTGGGTTGAAGCCGGGCGGGGCGGCGACGTCCGGTGCCCCGACCACCAGGATCAAGTCCCCCGACTTGTTGTCCGCCTGCGCGGCATACGTGAACAACGGACTCCCCTCATCGCCTGACTCCACCGTTGCGTGTCCGTCGGTCCTCACCAGACTCCCAAATCCCACCGCC
>JBKPBH010000024.1:0-8929 GCA_046726795.1 Acidobacteriota bacterium | reverse complement strand
GATAACGCAGGGCAACGACGTCCGGCGGGTCCAGGGCGCGCACCAGCACGACTCCTCCGAAGAGCGCCGCGGCCACGTTGTCGGCATGGCGGCCGGCCACGGTTTCCTCGGCCGCCAGACACGCGTCGAGAAGGTCCGCTTTCGCCAGGGGCGACCCGAGTAGAGCGTTGACCGCCACGGCCGCCGCGGCCGCCGACGCCGCGCTGCCTCCCTGCCCCGCCGAGAGCGGAAGCCCCTTCGAGACGTCGATCGCAAGACCGGTCCCGCCGGCCCCGGCGCGCTCGAGCACCCTGACCGCGGCGATGCCTGCCGTATTGCGCATCGTTTCGCTCGGGATGTCCGGATGCCCGGAGCTGCGAATCGTGACGTCGCGCCCCGCCGAGCGCTCGACGAAGACGGTGTCCCCCGCTCCCTTCAGCGCCAGACCCAGGATGTCCAGCCCCGGCCCCAGGTTCGCGACCGTGCCGGGGGCGAAGGCGCGAGTGGTCACGCGGTGGCCCGAGGTGCAGTCGACTCCCGCACGGAGGGGGCGGAGGCGAGCTCCGCAATGTCGTTGAAGATGCCGCCCGCCGTCACCGACAGGCCCGCCCCGGGCCCCTGGATGACGAGAGGATTGACCCGGTAGCGCGCGGTCGTGAAGGCGACCTGGTTGTCGGTGCCCCTCAGTCCGAAGAAGGGAGTGCCCGGCGCGACTTCGACCAGGCCGACGCGGATCCTGCGCGGCGTCACCGAGGCGACGTAGCGCAGAGTTTGTCCCCGCGACTTCGAGCGCCGGGCGCGTTCCTCCCACTCCGGGTCGAGCGCCGGAAGCCGTTCGAGGAATTGCCGGAGCGGCAGCCTTCGAAAGCGCGCGGGCACGAGCGACTCGACGCGGACGTCGCCCGGCCCACCCGGAAAACCGAGCAGCCGGCCAAGGATCAGGGCCTTCCTTCCGACGTCGGCGCCCGAGAGATCGTCGCGCGGGTCCGGCTCCGTGTAGCCGCTGGCCATGGCGCGGCGCAGGCTGGCGGAGAATCCCGCTCCGCGCTCGATCTCCGACAGCAGGAATCCGAGCGTCCCGGACAGGCAGCCTTCGATCTTCACGACCCGGTCTCCCGATTCGACGAGCTTGCGGTGCGTGTCGAGGATCGGAAGCCCGGCTCCAACCGTCGCCTCGAAACGAAGGCGCCGGGCGCCGTCGCGGACCGCGCGCCGGAGCCGTTCCGCCTCCTCCCGCGGCCCTGAGAGCGGGCGCTTGTTGGCGAGCACGAGGTCGAAGCCCGACTCCGCCGCCTTCTGGAGAAGAGGCGCGGTCTCCTCGGCCGTCACATCCACGAGGATCGGCCGGGACAGCGCATGCTCGGCCAGCGACGGGATCGCCGCGAGAGGCGCGGCCACGCGGCCGCGGCGAGTCCGGGACACCGAGCGCCCGCGCTTCTTCGCGGCGGCAAGCTCCGCCAGGTCGCGGGCGGAGAGTCCTTCGGGGCGGAAGACGAATCCGCCTCGGTCGATCACGGCGCACAGACGCAGCTTTCCGCCGCGGGAGGAGCGGACCAGGCCGGCGAGCGTGCGGCCGACCTGTCCGAACCCGAGGAGGACGACGTCGGCCGGCCGGCGCTCCTCGGCCGCGCCGCCACCGATCTTGGAGAGCTGAAAGGCATCGTGGACCCGGCGCTGCGCCTCCGGAGCCTGAGCCTGCGACACGACGAAGGAGATGTTCAGCTCCGAGGAGCCCTGCGCAATGGCAACGACGTTGATCCCGCCGCGCGCGAGCGCCGAGAAGACGCGCGCCGCGATTCCGGGGGTGCCCGCCATGCCGAGCCCCACGACCGAGATGGTCGAGAGACCGGACGCGAGCTCGACCCCGTCGATCTCCCGCCGCGCGATCTCCTCGGAGAACGCCTCGAGGAGACTGTCCCGCGCCCGCGCGGCTTCGCCCTCCGGGACGGAAAGGCAGATCGAGTGCTCGGAGGAGGCCTGCGAGATCAACGAGACCGAGATGCGATCCCGGTGCAGTGCCTCGAAGGTCCGCGCCGCGATGCCGGGGACCCCGAGCATCCCGTTGCCCGTCACGGTCAGGAGCGCCTGTCCCGGGATCGCGGAGAGCGCCTTGACGGGGTATCGCGCGAGCGTTCTCCGCCGCGAGATTTCCGTTCCGGGTTGCCCGGGCTCGGCGAACGGGCGCACGAAAACCGGGATGCCGCGACGTGACAGGGGGATGAGCGCGCGCGGATGCAGGACCTTGGCGCCGTAGTAGGCGAGCTCGGCCGCTTCGCGCACGTTCAGCTGCGGAATCACCCGCGCGTCGGGCACGACGCGAGGATCGGCGGTGAGCATTCCCGGCACGTCTTTCCAGAGGAAGACGGCCCGTGCAGAGAGCGCGCGCGCGAGGAGTGTCGCCGTCAAGTCCGAGCCGCCGCGTCCCAGCGTGACGACGCGGCCATCGGGCCCGGCGCCCACGAATCCGGGGACGACCGGGACGATTCGCCTGGCCAGAAGCGGACCGAGGACCTTCCGGACTCTGCGATCCGTCTCCGCCAGGCGCGGAGACGCGGCGCCGAACCGCCCGTCCGTCGCGATGAAATCGAGCGGGTTGACAAAAACCGCCGGGCGACCGGCCGCCGCGAGACCCGCCGCGAAGACCCGGGCCGCGATCTCTTCCCCCCGCGCGAGCAGCGCGTCCAGGGCGGACGGGCTCAAGTCTCGGACGAAGTCCGGCGCGCGGGAGAGAAGAGCGAGCTCCTCGAAAGATCGGTCGATCCGAGCCAGGAGGTCCTGGCGCGCGGACCCGGGCGGGACCGCGGCAACCGCGCAGCGGCGATGCCGCTTCGACAGTTCGGAGGCGATGTCTTCGATCCTTCTCCCCCGCTTTCCCTCGACGGCGCCCGCGGATTCGGAGAGCAGGTCTGTCACCCCCGCCAGAGCGGAGACGACGACGGCCACGGGCCCGGCAGCCTCCCGGGCCAGACCGATCGCGCGGCGGATGGCCTTCGCATCGGCGAGCGAAGCCCCTCCGAACTTGTGGACTGCCACCCTCTTCGTCACGCCCGGCATCTGTTTCGAGCAACGATAGCGCAGGTGGACAGGCTCTGCCAAGTGACATTACAATGTATGCCATATTGGAGGCAGACGGATGAGGAGCGCCAGGCGAATCGTCGAAACACTCGGAGGACAGAAGGTCGTGAAGGCGGCGACGCTCGAAGACCTGCAGGCACGGCGCCGGGCCGGACTTCCCTACGCGTCCCTCGACGCCGTCTCGGCCGCATACCACATCGGCGCGAAGGACCTGGTCCGGATCCTGGAGCTGCCGCTGCGGACTCTGGCCCGGCGAAAGAAGGAACGGCGGCTCCATGCCGACGAGTCCGACCGTCTGCTCCGCCTGGGCCGCGTCGCGGCCCTCGCCGAAGAGGTCCTCGGGAGCCGCGAGAAGGCGACTCTCTGGCTTCACGAGCCCAACGCGGCGCTCGCCAACGAGTCGCCGCTTCGGCATTTAGACAGCGACCTCGGTGCACGCCAGGTCGAAGACGTCCTCGTCCGAATCTCCCACGGCGTCTACAGCTAGCGAGCGATATTGCGAATCTGAAAGCAAGTGTCTCCCGTCTGCTGCAGGGCGACAGCAGAACTTTTCGGCGAGCCCGCGGCTCAGGAGAGTGATCGGTGCGCGTCTGGCGGCTGTGCCGGAGAAAGAACGCCGCATTCGACGGAGAGGGGGCCCGCCTGGCCGGCGGACGCTGGAACCGCCGTGGGACCGCCGTCGTCTACACCTCGGCGACGCTGTCGCTGGCAGTGCTCGAGTACTTCGTCAACCTTCCGGGCGGGCAGGCTCCGGCCGATCTGGTCTCCATTCCGGCGGACGTGCCGGACGCGCTCCCTGTCTCGTCGCTCGACTCCGCGGGTCTCCCCCGCGGCTGGCGTAAGTACCCGGCGCTGGAAGCGCTGGCGGAACTGGGCGCCCGATGGGTCGAGGAGGGGAAAGCGGCGATCCTGGCTGTCCCCTCGGCCGTCGTGCCGAAGGAGAGAAACTACCTCTTGAATCCCGCGCACGCGGATTTTCGACGGATCACCGTCGGCAAGCCCGAGCCCTTCTCGCTCGATTTCCGAATGTGGAAGGCGTAACAAACCCCCTACACCTCCCCGCGCCCTCCGGAAGAGGGAGTTGGGCCTTGCAACACCTCGCGGAGTCGGGCGTGGCCTTCGCGGCTGACGGGGATGCGCGAGCCGTCGGCCAGGATCGCGATCTGGCTGTTCTTGGCATAGAGCTCGACGCGTTGGAGGCGATCCAGGTTGATCACGTAGGAGCGGTGGACCCGAGGGAAGCGGGCGGGGTCGAGAGAGGCGGCCAGGCTTGCCAGAGTCTGAGGCTTGCGCAGTTTCTTCCCCTCCGCCTTGACCCGCGCGGGTGGGCATCGCACGATGACGACGGTGCTATCCACTTCTCTGTCATCCTGAGCGAAGCGAAGGATCTGCGCCCGCGGGCCGACGACGAGATTCGTCGGCGCTTTCGCGCCTCAGAATGACACGGCGAAAACCGAGAGGAGGCGCATGGCCACCGACGTCATCATGCCCCAGATGGGCGAGTCCATTGCTGAGGGGACCATCACCAAATGGTTGAAGAAGGTCGGGGACACCGTCAAGCGGGATGAGCCGATCTTCGAGATCTCGACCGACAAGGTGGATGCCGAGATCCCGTCTCCCGCCGCCGGGACCCTCCTGGAGATCAAGGTGCAGGAAGGACAGACAGTAGCCATCAACACAGTGGTGGCCCGGATCGGTGAGGCCGGCGAACAGCCCTCCGCCTCCGCCAAGGCTACGGCGGACGAGTCCGCCGCCGCGCCCCCCCCACAGGCGCAGGCCGCGCCCGCGCCCGCACCGAAACCGGCCGCGGCACCGGCCGCCCCCGTTCCTCTAAAAGCCGAGCCTCCGCCGCCGGCTCCTCCCGCAGCCGAAAAACCGGCGGAGGCCAAACCGCCCGAGCCAAAGCCGGCGCCTGCGCCACCGCCCTCGCCCGCCCCCGCCGCCGCGCCGGCCGCCGAGCAAGAAGGCCTGCCCGCCGAAGCCTCGGCGAAGGAGGGTGCTCGCGTCGAGTCGATCGAGGAAAGGATCCGCAGGCGCTCCTCGCCGCTCGTCCGGAAGATCGCCTCCGAGAACTCGGTGGACATCACACGATTGGAGGGGACGGGAATCCACAACCGGGTGACGAAGAACGACATCCTGTCCTATATCGAGAACCGCAAGGTCGCCTCCGCGCCGCCGCGCAGCGGCGCCGCCACGGCGGAATCCCTCGAGGCCGGCCGCGCCGAGCCAGCCGCGGCTCCGGCGCCGCCGCCGCGTCCGGCCATCTCCATCACGGACCGCGACGAAGTCGTGGCGATGACCAAGATCCGCCGCATCACGGCCGAGAACATGACGCTGTCCAAGCGCACGTCGGCCCACGTCACGACGGTCTTCCAGGTGGACTACACGGCGCTCGCCCGGATGCGCGAGCAGCACAAGGATTCGTTTCTCCAGAAAAACGGCGTCAAGCTGACGTATCTCCCCTTCATCTTCCGGGCCTGCGTGCAGGCTTTGAAGGAGTTCCCGCAGGTCAACGCTTCGATCGACGGCGAGAACATCGTGTACCACAAGGACGTCCATCTGGGCATGGCGGTGGCGCTCGACTGGGGTCTGATCGTGCCGGTGATCAAGAACGCCGACGAGAAATCGATCCTCGGCCTCTCGCGCGCGTCGCAGGACCTGGCCGAGCGGGCGCGCACGAAGCGTCTGAAGCCGGAGGAGATCCAGGGCGGGACATTCACGGTGACGAATCCGGGTGTCTTCGGCTCCCTCTTCGGGACGCCCATCATCCCGCAGCCCCAGGTTGCGATCCTCGGAGTTGGGACGATCGAGAAACGCCCGGTCGTCGTCACGGACGAGAAGGGCAGCGACGCGCTCGGCATCCGAACTGTCGGCTACCTCGCGCTCTCCTTCGACCACCGCCTGATCGACGGCGCCGACGCCGACAAGTTCATGGCCGTCGTGAAGAAGACCCTGGAAAAGGGAGAATTCGATCTGGGGTAGAGGTGTCAGGAGACCTGACACCTCCGTCGCCGGCACCAAGACTCGGCCGGCGGGCCTGCCTCGCCATAGTCCTGCTTGCCTTCACCGTGCGCCTGGCGGCGATTGCCACCGTGGGGTTCGAGACACTCCGCTTCGGCGACGCGCGGGCCTACCTCTTCGCGGCGAAAGAGCTCGTTCGGACCGGCCGTTATCCCCTGGCGACGGAGCCCTTCTACTTCCGAGCGCCCGGCTATCCCGTCTTTCTGGTCGCCGCCACGCTCGGCCATCCCGACCGGATCGCGCTGGCCAAGATCGCCAATGCCGCGCTCGGAGCGCTGGCGGCGGTCCTCCTCGCCGGCCTCTCGGCTTGGATCTTCCGACGCCGGGGAGTGGCCCTGGCGACGGGAGTCGTCGCCGCCATCCATCCTGGTTTCGTGTTCCTCTCGACCGACATCCAGAGCGAGCCCCTTTTTCTCGTTCTCCTGCTATCCGCGGGCTGGCTCCTGCTCGCTTCCGCCGACCGTCCCTCCTCCAACCTCGCGCTGCTGGGCGGCGCGGCCCTGGCCCTCGCGGCCCTGACCCGGCCTTCCGCGCTCGCGCTTACCCCCCTCCTTGCCGCACAGCTCGCCGACCGGCGCTATCCGCTGCGAGCCCGGGGACATCTGGCCGCCTCGGCCCTTCTCGGCTTCGTCGGCGCGCTCGCTCCGTGGACGCTGCGAAACGCTGTCATTTATCGCGAGCTCGTTCCGGTCAACGACGCCGGAGGCAGCGCCTTCTATCAGGGAAACTCGAATTGGATGGTTCGGTTCTACCAGTTGAAATCCCTGGAAGAGTACAAGATCTGGAGCGCTGAGGCGTTCGCGGATCTCGACCGTCAGACCCGAGCGATCGAAGCGGCCGCGCCGCTCTCCCCCTCGGCCAAGTCCCGATACTTCGTCCGCAAGACGTTCGAGGAGCGCCGCGGCGATCCCACTGGATGGGCGAAGGTTCTCTTACGTAAAACGTGGGACTGGCTGCGCTCCTATCCGAACCCGCTCTTCTGGCCGACCTGGGTGGTCTGGAGCGTCGGTGCCTTCTATACCGTTCTCACGCTGCTTGCAGCGGTGGGTCTCGTAACGGGTCCGCGCCCGGGTGTCCGGTGCTTTTCGCTCGTCTTCCTCGCGGTGACGATGGCCGCTCACGTCGCGCTCATCGTGGTCTGGCGCTACCGCATTCCGTACTGGGACCCGGTCCTGCTTCTCTATGCAGTACCGGGTGCGATGTGGCTTGCCAAGGGCGCCCCACGCCAGGACAACGCGCAGGCGGAACGACCTCTCGAGGACACCGGTGGAATTCTCGCGCGGCCGGCCGCCCCGTCGTCGTCGCGGTGCTCGCGAGGTGGCTTTTCTGTTTCTTCCTCTTCCCGAGGTTTTTCGCGGAGCGAAGCACCGTCGGAACCCAGTACTACTTCGATAGTTATCGGGAGATCGCGTCTGCGGTCTGGACTGGCGCCGGCTACCGTCTGGGCCCCTCCGGACCTCCCGCTCTCCACCGGCCACCGGGATATGTCGCCCTTCTGGCCCTCTGCGCGCCGCTGGACGCGATGCATTGCTACATCTGGGTGCAGCTACTGCAGGGTCTTCTGGGGGGATGCTCCGTCCTGCTCACGATCCGCGCAGCCTCGGCGTGGGGCGTGGCGAGTCGCGGAGCTCTGTTCGCGGGGTGGATCGTCGCCCTATGGCCCTTCGCGGTGTGGGAGACAAAGGTCACGGTCCCGGAAAACCTGCTCCTCGCGCTCGTTCCCGCCGCTCTGCTCGTGCTCGCGGACGCCGGCCGAGGCCTTCGATGGGTGATTCTGGCCGGGCTCATCGGCGCCAGCATGGCTCTCACGCACCCCACGTACCAGGTCATTCTCCTTCCGTTCTCGACGGCCATCGCCTCGCTGTCGATCGACCGGGCGAAAAAGCTCATCTCCCTCTCGCTGCTGCTCGCAGCCTTTTGTGTTCCGATCGGTCTCTGGGTCCTGCGCAACCACCGGCAAGGCTACGATGGCGTCGCGACGGGCTTCGGCTACAACTACTTCCGAGGCGTGCATGCGTTCAATGTCCTGCTTGCGGGCGGCCAGTATTTCCGCGACCAGGACGAGCCGGCGATCGCATTCATAAACACGCAGTTGCAAGCTGCCGGGCTCGGATTGTTCGACTCGAACCTCCGGCGATCGGATCCCTCTCTCAACGCCTTCCTCGACAGGCGCGCAATCCAGCATCTCGAGGCACATCCCGCCTACTCGGCAGTGAAGGTCCTGGTGAAGATGCCGCTCGCATGGTTGCAGCAGCAGACCCCGCTTCGAAGCGCCGCCAACGCCCTGCTTCTCGCGCCACTGTTCCTGCTCGCAATGGCCGGCGTCCGACGCCGGAAGTCCCTGCGAGTCATTCTCTTCACGATCCTTGTCGTCGATGCCTCCTTTGCCGCCGTCTCGGTCGAAGCAATTCCGATGCGTTACATGTTGCCCCTGATGTCCCCTCTGGCGATCCTGGCGGGCGCTGGTCTTTCGCGCGCGGGAACTTAGAGGCGATTTCCGCAAGGACTGTAGACTGAACCTCATGCAGGCCATCGCGGCGCGCCGAGCGGCCAGCGTTCGTTGGCTGGGTCGGATCGGGTACGACGAGGCTCTGGCGCTTCAGAACGAGGCGGCACGACGCGTTGCGGCCGGTGAGGCGGAGGCACTCTTTCTCCTGGAGCACGAGCCGGTCTTTACGTTGGGACGCAACGCCGTCCGGTCGGACATCCTGTTCACTCCGGAGAGATGCCGGGACCTCGGGATCGAGGTTCGGGAGACGGACCGGGGAGGGAGGGTCACGTATCACGGACCCGGTCAGCTCGTCGGCTATCCGGTCCTGAACCTGTCGCCCGACCGGCGCGACGTCAAGCGTTA